>JANYKD010000558.1 GCA_025361735.1 Phycisphaerales bacterium | reverse complement strand
CAAAGGCAACTTCTTCGGCGTGTTCTACGACCCCGCAAGCCTCATGGAACATCCCTTGGCGTCCACCAATCGCGATGCCCGGCCCAAGACATGGACGGAAAGAAGAGAGGAAACCAAGACCGCGTCACGAGAGGAGTTGCGCAAACAGGTGCGCGATTTCGCCGAGTGGCTCCGCCAACGCGGCGTGATCTAAGGCCGCTGAAATGTTAGAGTACACCCCCATGGCACACCGACACCCCAGACACCGTCGCGTTGAGCCCGCCTATCCCACGAAGCCGCAAATGCTGGCCGAATCGGACGGGTTGACGAAGCACTTGCCCGCATCGTGGCAGGACATGATCACCAAGGGCGGTTTGACCGCTGCCTTCTTGGTTTGCGGGCTTGCCGGCTGCCCTGAGAGTGGTGCGGAGGTGCCAGCTCCAACGACCGCATCTGCGACTGGCCCCGCTCAGGCCACAACGCGCCGCGGCCAACTGATTCCTATCGCCGCCATCGTCGCGCCTATCTTCGAACATGGTGACGGGCGCGCGGCAACCGGCTGCATGGTCATTGCGCCGCCAGTTTTTCTCGCTGAAGAAGAAGCCCGGCAGATCATCCGTGAGGAGTTGCAGAAATTCGGGCTCCAGTTCTCCAAACACGACGTGGAGTTCAAAGACATCCAGATGAAGAGCATCGGCTGGACACTCGATGATCAGTTGACTTACAATCGCGTTGAGATATCGCGTCCCCTTGGGATTGATCTCATTGATGCTGATCGACATGTCGCCGTGCAGTACATAGCAACTGCGGACTGCATCCCGCCTGACCCGCCCGAGGATGTCCCCGGCCCGGTCAGCTCCAGCGGCCAAGAATACAACTTCAAGAAGACAGCGATAACGATCGCCGACAAGCTCAAGAGCGACGGCAACGACCATTATTTCGGGGTGTTCTATGATCCAGGCAATCATATCGATCACACAGCGTTGAAAGGCAAGCCGTTTCTAGCGCGACTCACTGCGGAACGGGCCGCGGAAGCGGAGGCCAAGAAGAAATCGAAGGAGCAGCTTCGCCAGCAGGTCCGCGATTTCGCCGAGTGGCTTCGCCAACGTGGAGTAATTTGACCATGCATCTCACTCTACACCTCACTCGCTCGTGCAACATGGGTTGCCACTATTGCTACTCCCCGCCCAGGCCGGGCCAAGGGATGAGTTTGAAGGTTGGTTCGCGCGCCTTGGAGTGGGGACTCAAGCACAACCACGGGGCCTGCGGCATCGTCTTCTTCGGCGGGGAACCGCTGGTGGAGAAGGAGACGCTGCTGGCGCTGGTCGAACTTGGCCGGGCGGTTGAGGCACGCGATCGCGGACTGTTCCATTTCAAGATCACGACCAACGGTTTGCTGATGGACGATGCGTTTCTGGAAACGGCCGAGCGGCAGCAGATTATGATCGCCATGAGCTTCGACGGAGTGCGGGCTGCCCACGATGCCCATCGCCGGCTTGCCTCCGGCGGCGGATCGTTCGATCTGCTTCTTCCGCGGCTCAAGGCGTTGCTTGCGGTCAAGCCGTATTCCAGCATCATCATGGTGGTGAATCCGGATACGGCGCAGCACCTGGCCGAGAGCGCCGAGTTCCTTGTCGACCTCGGCGTGCGCTACCTCATCATCTCGCTGAACTACGCGGCCGAGTGGACGGCCGAGCACATCGAGACGCTCCGTGCCCAGTACACGCGCCTGGCCCGGCGGTATGCCGAGTGGTCGCGCCTCGGCCGCAAGTTCTATTTGAGCCCGTTCGAAGTAAAGCTCTCGTCGCACATCAATCAGGACTGCTTCGAGAAGGAACGCTGCGACTTGGGCGCCCGCCAGCTTTCGGTTGATCCCGAGGGTAACCTGTACCCCTGCGTGCAATTCGTGAAGGCCGGGCCGCAAAGCCGCTGGTGCGTGGGCAGCGTGTTCGCCGGGCTGGACAGCAACCGACTCCGGAGCCTCAATGAGGAATCGCACCAGGAGAAACCGGCGTGCGCCGCCTGTTCGCTCAAGGGCCGTTGCGGACACACCTGCTCCTGCCTTAACTGGCAAACCAGCGGGTCCATCACGCAAGTCTCGCCGGTCCTGTGCCAGCATGAGCAGATGCTGATCGACATCTCCGACCGGCTGGGCAATCTGCTCTACCGCCGCCGCGATCCTCGCTTTATCCAGATGCATTACAACCCCGCGTACCCGCTGCTCTCGCTGATGGAAGACGCGGCCGTGCTGTAGCCGCGATCGACTATCGCAACCGGGAGAACCGCGATCAGCGACCGCGGCTACATAACGGCTTGTCAAAACACGACTATTGACTCGGCCGAAACCGGACTCGTATAATCTTGTTTCACCACGGTTTCTGGAAGGCTCGCGAACCAAGGCTCTTTCGTTTACCAGAGGTACACCATGAGGATGTTGTCACGCGCGGGGCGGCGGATGCTGGTGCTGGCGGCCGTGTGCGGCATGGGTACGCCCGCCTGGGGCGAACAGTTCGGCGTCTTCAATGCCTCCCTCGATCAGCCGCGTGTGAGCGTCATGGCGAGTCTCACGCCCGGCGGGGAGGCCATGGTCTATGACAACGCCACCATCGATCCCAATACACTCGATATCATCGTCGTGCAGACCAAGAGCTTCGAGGCCTTCCTCGATACCGGCGCCAGCGGGTATCTCATTTCCAACCAGCTTTACCAGGGGTACACGGATCCCCTGAGCGGCGATTTCTCTCCCGGCCTGCGCTACCAGCCGCCAGGCAGTCCCGCGCCGGCGCCGCAATACCCGCAACTGGCCACCTACACGGGCACCGGCGGAACAACCCAGAACGTGGTCTTCGAGGATGTCGGCGCGGTTGGCACGGGCGGATTTTACGTCTCGCAGCAACTCCATCTGTCGGTTGCGAACTATCCCCTGACCGACCCGGAGGACACGACCAAATACGCGGTGCTGTCGAGCAACCCCGTCCGCGTGCAGGTTCCGGTGCCGGCACCCGTCTCCACTGATCCGCTGGAGGCACTCCTGGGCCAGGAGAGTTTCAACATCGTCGGCACCCCCGGCATGGTCGGCAAGGTGGTGGTCATGGACAACCGCCCGCTCAGCCAGTACGTCAGGGACCTCAATTCCGGCTCGGGCGGCTCGTTGCTCGACCAAGTCTACATGAAGACCTATCTGTACCCGAAGGGCACGGCATACAATGCCGCAACGCTCGACACCGATCCCGGCGTCGTCCGCACCAAATACACCATCAAACTCACCAAGGTGAACCTGGCCGGCTATACCAAGACCACGCCCACCGTCGGCCCGAGCCCCGACCTGAGCTACAACCCCTTCATCGGCCCGAGCCCCATTCCCGGTGTCCCCGACAACGGCAACGGCAAAGTGACCGTCCAGTTCACCTTCCCCGGCACGACGACGACAAATATCCAGACAGGCTCGTTCCTGCTGGACACCGGAGCGACCGCGTCAATGATCTCCACCAGCATGGCCACCCGGCTCGGCCTGCAGATCATTGAGGAAACGACCTACGACATCCTTGGCAATCCCGTCCTCACACCCGTCATCTACACCAACGAGGCAACGCCACAAAAGCTGGCACGGCAGTTCAGCTTCGCCATCCAGGGCGTGGGCGGACAAAAGACCATCGCCGGGTTCTACCTGGACAGGCTCGTGCTCCCCACCGAGCAGGGCAGCGCCACCGACCCCAACGATCCCAACAACATCGAATTCATCGACGCCCCCGTGCTGATCAATGACATCTCCGTGCCGTACCCGGGCGATTCGGGCCTGGACTTTACCGTCGACGGCGTCCTGGGAATGAACTTCCTCACCGCCACCATGGACTACACCGGTGACATCTTCAACCCCGGTGCGATGTTCGAGGCCCCGTTTGACTGGGTCACATTCGACGAGCAGGCCGGCATTCTCGGGCTCGAACCCGCGACCGTTCCTGAACCGGCCGGCCTGGGCATCCTGGCTATGATCGGGCTGGTCGCCGGCCGCCGGATGCGGCGTCTGAGTCGTCGCGACCGGGCGTGAACGGGCTGTATAGCAACGTAGCCTGAATAGTCCGCTGATTCGATGCGACGCGAGTGTTGGGTGCCACCCAATCAGAGTACCGTGGAAGTTATTTTGCCGGCAATTCTGACCATAACGTGTTGGGGATGGCATGGGGCCGGATTACCCCGACGGGAAGGCGGGGATGCCCTGTTCAGGGCAGTCGAGCCCTGAGAAGCTGTGGATCAGATGTTCCTGTCGAAGACTACGCAGCCCCAACCGTCAGTTCGATGGCCGACACCGATGTTGCAGGAAATTCCCAGACCCCGTCGCCAGGTAACTCCTTCTCAACCGTCTTCATCACCGAGCCGCTGTTGAGCTCCGACACCTGCGTCATCAGATCCTCGACAATCTGCCACACTTTGCCCCCCTTGATCGTCTGTCCCTGCACAGCCAATCTCGCCTTCACCGTCTTGGTTCGTTGCGTATTCACAACGTGCAGGTAAACCACATCACCGCGCCGGCTGGCCACCACATCCAGGCTGTCGGGCGTATGCGTGACATTGGCCGCATGCGAGCCGATGTGCTTGCGGTAGAGCTGCATTACCCGTCCCACCGGCATCAGGTAAGACCGTCCGCCCGGCACTGGAATCATCACCGCATTGGTCTGCCAGCGTGTGCCGCAGAAGTCGGCCACGTTGACGATCTTCAGCACATCGCCATGTCGCTGGTGATTGTTCAGCAGCCGCGCATAAGACGCCCCCACGGCCCAGCTCGACATCACATCGCACCGGTCCCGGCCGGGCACGGTGAAATGACACTCGGTCATCGCCAGCGGAATCTTGTGGCCTCCCAGACTCTGCCGCGCCTGGCGGATTTTGGCATCATTTATTTCCCACGCCTTCATCAGCACTTCCCACGTCGCCGCCGGATCGCGCTGATACAACTCGCCGCGCAAGACTGGCTGTTTCGCATCCGGGTTGTAGAGGTTGTGAAACGCCAGGTACTGCAAATGCTCCCCGGCCACTTCCGCCATGCGGCCCGCCCAGCCGCTGTCGCCCCAGCCGATCAGCCGGATCGACGGATCCGCCTTCCGCATCGCCACGGCAAACTCCACTGTCTTTCTGGCGGCAGTCTCCAAGTCAAACCCCGCACGATCGAACGAAGTCTCATTGCCAAGCTGCCAGTGCGTGACCGTCAGTGGCCGCTCGAACCCGTGCCGGCGCCGCTCGGCGTTGTCGGGATTGTTGCAGTACGCCACCCATTCCGCCGCTTCCCCGGCCCCGGCGGTGCGCACGCTTCCTTTGGCGTTCATGAATTGCTTGCGGCCATCGCTCTCGAAATTCACGCACACCAGCGGATCGGCGCCCACCTGCCGGCAGAAATCCACGAACTCGGCCGTCCCCACCTGGTTGGACTCCACTCCGCCCCACATCAGATTGAGCATGGGCACGCGTCTGTCGCGCGGACCCACGCCCTCACGCCAGCGGTAGAAGTCGCAGAATATTCCACCCCAGCGCATCATCGGGGGAGCAAGTTCCTTCGTCACTTCAACGAGATCAGCCCGCCAGCGGTCGCGCAAATGGTCCCACGATGCCTCGACGGAACTGTCTGTCGCCCCCAGCGGTTCCATGAACTGCATGTAAAGATACGGCGAAAGCTCGAAGCGTTCCGCCGGATCGACCGACAACACCGGCCACGACTCCTCGGCCCCCAACACCCGCAATCCGCCCACAGCGGCGGCCGCACCCGCGACAACCTTCCCCAGCCCTCTCCGCGAAATCCAGTGTCCCCGATTATTGTTGATCTGCTTCATATTCGTACACTCGACGTTATCACTCGTGCCGCAAGGCGACGATGGGGTCGAGGCTGGCGGCGCGGACGGCCGGGTAGAGGCCAAAGACGACGCCCACGATCATACTGATGCCGAACGACAGCACCAGGCTGAAGAGCGTCACTACGGTGGGCATGCCGGAGCGGAGGGTGATGATCCAGGGGATGAGCACGCCGATGCCAATGCCGATCAACCCGCCGGCAGTGGAGAGGACCGTGGTTTCAATGAGAAACTGGCCGACGATCTGGCGGCGTTTGGCGCCGATGGCGCGGCGAATGCCGATCTCGCGGGTGCGCTCGGTGACGGAGGCGAGCATGATGTTCATGATGCCGATGCCGCCGACCAGCAGCGAGATGCCGGCGATGGAGCCAAGCACGATGTTGAAGGTGCGCTTGGTGGCCTCGGCCTGTTGCAGCAGGGCCAGGGGCACGCTCATGCGGTAGTCGTTCTTCTTGTGGAAGCGTTTGAGCATGGAGTCGATGGCCGACGCGGCCGCCTCAACCTGGTCGGTGCTCTTGATCTGCACGATCATCTGGTGCAGCTCGACGCGTTCGCGCTCGAAGCCACCCGAAGTCTGGCGGGAGGCGATGTCGCCCCAGCGTTCCTGGGCGATGATGATGGGCACATAGGCGTCGACTTCCTGGTCGGGGGTCTTCAGGCCACCGGCGTCGGAGGCCTCGCTCTTGACGATACCGATGACCTCGAAGTAGTTGCCACCGATGCGGATGTTCTGGCCGATGCTGCTGACGGTGGCAAGCACCTTGCGGGCACCGGTTTCGGTGAGAACCACGACGTTGTTGCTGGCATCCTCGGCGTCGAAGGATTTCATGACGCGCCCGGCGATGACCGGGCGCTGGACCAGATCGAACCAGTCGGGGCTGGTTCCCACGACGCGAAGGTCAATGGTGTGCTCGCCGACGCGGCCTTCCTTGCGGACGAGTTTGACCGGAACGACGCGCTCGACGGCCGGGCAGGTCTCGTGGATCCGGGTCTGGTCGTCGTAGGTCAGGCCATACATGGCCAGGCGGCTGCGTCCGGTTTGCTGGCCTTCCTCTTCGACGGACTTGATGGAGTCGATGATGATGTTGTTGCTGCCGAGTTTGCGGATCTGCTCGAGCGCCGTCTTGCTGGCACCCTCGCCGACCGAGAGCATGGCCACCACGCTGCCGACGCCGAAGACCATGCCAAGCATGGTCAGCACCGAGCGCAGCTTGTGCAGCAGCAGATTTTTGATGCCCAGGAGAACGTTGCGGAGAAGACGGCTCTTGCGCATCAGCGGTCCCCCTCGATGCGATCGATCAGGCCGTCGCGCATGTGCAGGCGGCTGGTGGCGTGGGCGGCAATGTCGGTCTCATGGGTGACCATGATGATGGTCTTGCCCTGTTTGTTCAGGTCGATCAGCAGCCGCATGATCTGATCGCCGGTGGCCGAGTCGAGGTTGCCGGTGGGTTCATCGGCGAGCAGGATGGAGGGGTCGTTGGACAGGGCGCGGGCGATGGCGACGCGCTGCTGCTGGCCGCCGGAAAGTTCGGTGGGACGGTGCCCCAGGCGCCCGCCGAGTCCGACGAGGTCGGCCAGCTCACGGGCTCGCTTGCGCATGAGAGCGTCTTCCCAACCCAGGTAGTAGAGCGGCAGTTCGATATTTTCCTGGACGGTCAGTTGCGGGATGAGGTTGAAGCTCTGGAAAATGAACCCGAGGTGCCGCAGGCGGAAGTCGCTCAGGGCATCATCGCCGAGCGTGCTGACGCGCTGGCCTTCGAGGTAGTAGTGTCCCGAGGTGGGCCGGTCGAGGCAGCCCAGCACATTGAGCATGGTGCTTTTGCCGGAGCCGCTCGGACCCATTAGCGCCCAGAATTGGCCACGTTTGAAGGTGAGGCTGACGCCGGCCAGGGCGTGGACCTCCTCGGTGCCCATGATGTAGGTCTTGCGGACATGATCGAGTTGGACAACGACGTCGGGAGTGGAAGGTGAAAGGTGGGAAGTGGAAAGCGGCGCAGGTGCGCCGCCAGAGGGTCCGCCAGTGAGTGTACTGGCGGCAGTTGCATTTAGTGCCGCAGGTACGGCCCCAAGGATT
>JANYKD010000535.1 GCA_025361735.1 Phycisphaerales bacterium | reverse complement strand
GCCGAACGTGGGAGCAGAACAGAGACCAACACAAGACAATCGCAGGATGCCGCCCGACACGAGATCCGGCGCGGAAAGTTGTGGTACGTATCTATTGTGCTACATAATGAGCTAACAGACTACGCTTGTTTAAGGACTAGTACGTTCTCCTCCGATGCCGAGACCGCATGCTTTCCGTCCATCGCAAACGCCACGGCGCGAACCTGCCCGTTAAGCCGCGGACATTCAAGCCGCCGAAGGCATTCCCCCGTCTGGAGGTTCCACACCTTCAGCGTCCAGTCAGAAGCGACCGACGCGGCCCGCCCCTCGTCAAGCAATGCCACTGCATAGATATCGCCGTTGTGTCCTGTAAGAGTTCGTATCAGAGGTCCGCCCGGCCGAGTCAAACTTGAGCTCAACGGTCTCAACCAGGGCGCCTTCTCCTCCCGCCGGAGTTGCTTCAATAGTCCCTTCAACTCCATCTGCTCAAAGGATAACAGTCGCCCTGTAAGATGTGACGCCAATTGATTCCCATCCTGCGCCAGAATGTGCGCCGACAATTGCAGCGCCCGGTGAACAAGCCCGAGCGGTTCATTTCGGTCGGATTTAAGCAGATCGTAGTCACCGAGCAGCGCCACAAAATCCGTGGCGCGCAGCCTGCCCCGCATCCACAGGTAGGTCATCAGCAGTTTCCGTAGCGATGCAGGGTCTCCAGAGTGGGCCAGGTGGAACGCCAGTTCCGACCAGCCGCGAGTGTACTGCCCGGTCCAGGAGCCGTCCCCGGCTGGGTCGGCCTTCTTGCGGAAATACCCGGCCAGCTCGCCATGGACCCTGCACATCTCTCCGTCCGGTTTGCCCACGTCGAGGTATCGCTTCGCTACCGCTTTGCAGAGGTTGCGATGGTAGAAGTCAACCAGCTTCCCGCGCCGCAGGAGGTATGGGCGAAGTTGCCGTAGCGCGACATACATCTCCCCAATGCGTCTTTCGGTTTGCGCTTCGTCCATGCCCTGCGTGAGGAGCTCCAAGAGTTCTGCCTCACTCAGGCCCATCCGGCTACAGGCCATCAGCGACATCATGGCCGTCACGGTGTCTTTGTCTTGCTCGAGTTCCAACCGCTGGAGCACTTGTCCGAACAGGAGGTCCAAGCCCTCCTCCCCCTCCACGGCCGGAAAAGACCGGATCTTGTCGTTGAGTTTCTCGAACGACCCGAAGCCGCGCAGTTCCTCCAGCGCCACCAGGAGATACAGGGGGTTCGCCGTTGCGGAGTTGGAAAGCAGAAGGGACGTCTGTGCCGCGTCGAGCGTCTTGGCCGATAGCGATGGCACCTTGCCGATGATCTCGAACTGCTCGGCGTGGGTGAGAGGCTGCACCAGGAGCTCCGGCGTGCCCCTCGTGCGCAACGCCTCCAGGGCCGTCTGCGGCCGTCCCGGCTCCTCAATGCACGAGACGACGACCTTCACCCTCGGTGGCAACTGCGACGATAGCCACGTCATTTCCTGCCCGCCGCCGAGAGCGTCGAACTGGTTCACGGCATCGAGGATGAAGATCGGCTGCGCGTCCAACGGCAGCGCCGTAAGCATTTCCCGAAACGTATCGGGCAGCCGCAGCGGGTCATCGGGAATCTCCCAAGCGCGGACTTCTTCCTTTTCCTCGCCTTCGGGGTTCTTGATCTCCACTTTCTGTACCAGGTTGAAGTGCCTCCTGAGTTCCTGGCAGAATCGTCTCAGTGTATAGCCTAGATTCGTTGAGTTAGGGCTCGCCCCAATGAAGTGCGGCACCAGCAGCCGCTTGGCCGCATGAGCGCCGGGCCTCCCGCCCATGAGCTCTCGGCACAGTCTGGCCAAAATGGCGCTCTTGCCGCAGCCCGAACCGCCCACCAGCAATAGCGGCTGACGGCGATCATCATCTAAGTAATCCAGCAACTGCCGGTGGATGCCATCGCGGCCAACATAAGCCTGCATCCGCGACTCTATGAACGACTCGTGATAGCCGAGTTCCTCGGCCAGTTTGTCAGTCCGGCCCACCGCCACGGCAGCCAAGTGGTCGGCCAGTTCCGGAACCGTGCGGATCGCCCGCTCCAGATGCTCAAGGATGTGCTGGCCGAAGGCTTCCAAGCCGGCAAGTCGACCATGGACCTGCTCGACGGTATCGTAGATCTGCGGATTCCAGTGGCAGGGATAGTTCTCGAACACTTTGGAGGGATCGCGTGCCTGCGCCCAAGCTTTGATCCGGGCCTTCAGGTTTCGCAACTTCGCTTTCCGGTCCTCGGCGCAAGCCTGCGCCTGCTCATGGGGGAGTTCGCGAATCTCTTCATCTGTCGGCCCTTCGCGGTAGATACGCCGCTGCTGCTCAGACAGTTGGCCGATGAACGCGGGGTCGCGGAGATAAAAGAACGCCCGCTCGCACATCGTCGGATCGTTCAGCACGCCGTGAAGGATCTCCAGTTCAGTAAGGCTCTTGCCCGTGTGATGCTGGATCCATCCGAAGTGGCGGCGGGCCTCCAGCAGGAATTCCTTGGGCACCCAGCCGTAGCGTTCGCCCAGAATGCCGACGAAGAAAGGCTTGCACTGCGGGATCTGGTCCAGGCACAGGTCCAACACCCGATCATTGTCGGCTTGCTCCCGGGTGACACCCCAACGAAGGTCAATATCCACCAGATGGATGCAGTCCTTCTCCAAACGCTCACGCAGTACCGGAAAGACCACCTTGACGAGTTGGTCCCGCTCCGCGTGCATATCGCGGAAGGTCGAGGAAATGAAAACACGGACGGTTTTCCAAGTGGCGGACATGACTGGTTTCCTTTGGCGGCTAGAGCGGTTTGCGTCTCTGTGTAGCGTATCCGCAATTAGAAATGAAGCCCTTGGCATCGCCTGACGTCACCATCCGCAAACCACTCTAATGCCGAGAGTTGCGCGGGACATTATCATACGGGGGAGGGCTCGTGGAAAGCCAATCGACGAACGGCCGGGGGGAGTGTCGGAGTTACCGCAGCTTCACGGTCGCCAGTCCGTCGAAGCTGTGCCGCAGTCCACCGGCGGCGGCCAGGCACACCCCGCTGTGGGCACCTGCTCGGTTGTGAGGCCGCCCCTGGCCAGGTAGATACTGGTACACCGTCTGCCGCGATAGCCCCACCGCACGTGCGATTGCAGCGATCTTGGTTCGCTCCCGATACAGCCGGTGGATGGTCTTCACCTGTTCATCCGTAACCTTGATCCGCCGGCCCTTCTCGGATCCGCCCCAGACCTTGCCGTCCTTCTTGGCCTTGTCGATACCAGCCTTTTGCCTCTCAAACCTGACTTCCCGCTCAAACTGAGCGACGGATGCCAGCACGTTGGCCAAGAGCCTTCCCGCGGGCGTGGACAGATCGACGCCGTCTTTCAGGCTCACCAGCCCGACCTTCCGCGTCTGAAGGTCGTCAAAGAGTGCGGCGAGTCCGCTGCAAGTCCTGCCCAGGCGATCCAGCCGCCAGCACACGATGCGGCTGACCTTGCCCGCCTCGATGTCGGCGGCCAGCTTGTTCCATCCCTTGCGGTCCATGCTGGAGCCGCTGGCCTTGTCCTCATACCAGATCACTTTCTCTCCGCAAGCTTTGGCCCATGCTTCCAGATCTGGTTTCTGGCTCTTGGTGTCCTGGCTCCTGGAACTCACCCGCAGATAGATGGCCGCATGTTTCATGGTGAAGACCGAGGATACCGCCCATCAGCCGTAGTGTAAAACGTGTTGTATACACGGTACCTGACGATAGTTTGGGCGGGCAAATCCGTGATCCTACGCTGCCAAAGGGGTAAGTCGCTCGGGAGATGACTCTTGACACTATTCGGCGGTGGTGCCGCGCGAGTGTTCGTTTAGGTGTCTTGGGCGGGCATTGGTGCCGGCCGTGTAGGTCACCAGGCCGTTACCACGAACAGCATCCTCAGTACAAACTCGCCCACCCGCCGCACGTAGAGCGAGGCGACGTCGCCGGCACCCAAGAAGGCCCTTGCCCAGCGTCTCGCCCCTGGCTGTCGCGGGCGTGGCCGCGGTGACTGCCCGAGGGTGAGCCGGTTGCGCGTGGGTCGCGCCGGCCACTTCGCACGCAGGGCGTCAACGACCAGGGCGGCGGCCAACGTCGGCCTGGCGGCATCAGCGCTCGACTTGGGCGCCGGTTGCAGCGACAAGCGGAAGCGACAGCAAGGGCATGGGACCAAGACGAAAGGCAAGGGCAACGGCAAAGACCTGGCGAGAGGCCGGGGCCCCCCCCAACGAACCGTGGTCAGCAAAAAGGGGACCCCCACCAAATTGTCACATGCTCCAAAACCCAGCTTGAGCTGCCATTGACGAGCTGGTGATCGCACAACGGGACTGGCAACATCGAAACGACGAACCAGACGATCGGCGTCCGTTGCATACCGCATGCCAATGGATCACTTCTGGCACGGTCCTATTCGGGAAGTTTGAAAACACGGGCGTAGCCGTCGTCGCAGGCGGTGGCGGCTTGTTTGCCGTCGGCGGAGAAGGTGACATCCACGATGGGGCCGTCATGGCCGGTGAAGGTGGTCAGTTGCTTGCCGGTGGCGATCTCGAGCAGCCGCAAAGCACCGTCCTTGCATCCGGCCAGCGCCCGCCGGCCATCCGGCGAGACGGCGACGGAAGTCACCGGCCCGGTCTTCTGGGTGAAGCGGTCCAGGTCGGTGCCTTTGGCCGCGTCCCAGAGTTTTACGGCGCAGTCCTCTTCGCCGCCGCCGGAGAAAACGGATCGTCCGTCGGGGGTGAACGTCGCATATACCAGGCTCTTCGAATGCTGTAAGTTTGCGGCGACCTTGCCGTCTTTGGAATTGAGCAGAGACGCACAATCGCCATGCCGCATGGTCACAAGGACGAGAGACCCATCCCGCGAGAAGCTGACACGGCGTGTGCCAGCGCCAGTCTCAATGCGCCATATCTCCTTGAAATACTGAGCGTCCCAAAGCAAAAGAGACTTGTTTGCCGATCCAGAAACCATGTAGCGGGAGTCGGCGGAAAATGCTATGTCATCTGAGATTCCCGGCAGGCCGGTGACCCGTTTCACCTCGGTCTGACGTTGCAGATCCCAAATCGCTATCTCCTTGGATTCCAGGCCGATTGCGACACGGTGCCCATCCGGTGAAAATGAGACGGAATACTGATGCCCGGAGATCCCGCTGCCCACCTGTTTCCCGCTGCCCGCATCGTAGATGCAAACCCCATTATCTCGATCTTTCGCGCAGATGTACTGCCCATTCGGCGAGATCTCCGCCCGGTTTGGTTCGAACTGCCGACCAAGCCGTTCGTCCCCCAGGGCGAAAAGAATCCAGGCCCGTGATTCATGCCCTGTCAGCAGCCAGCGAGCATCCGGCGAAAACCTGACAGCCTTGGCCCGGGGATTCCAGAACTGGCGCACCAGGCGTGCATCCGACGGAACACGGCGCGCGACCTCACCGCGACCAGTAATTTCCGTGACTTCTATCCGGTGGAATATTGTGGCACTCTCGTTGGATCCGATGCCAAGTTCATCGAGGCCAAGATTCCAGGAGCCGGGCGTAATCTCTGAATAGTCGGTCTTGTACATGGAAATAAGCTGTCCATCGAGCCATCCGGAAATTTCCCCTTTGCGCACTTTGACGACGGCAGTATAGCGTCGGCCATTCGCGAGTCCCTGCTTAACGCGTACTCCAGTTGAGTTCTTGTCGCATTCCTCTCCACGAATAGTCGCGAATCCGTAACGCGTGTTCTTCCACGAACCCATCTGCCAGTTAAATCGATGCGCGTCATGAACCAGTAATTGAATCACATCCGCTACACCCTCATTTCGTGTGAACTCGATGCAGTAGTCGTATTCTTCCGGCGGGCGGTAGCACGTTCGCATCATCAGGAATCGCTCTTTGTTGGAAGATACGACACCATTCTCAGCCTTCCAGTTATTCCGTGTGCCCCTTTCAATCTCGGCTTTGACCACCGGTAACAGGTCCAGCACCCGATGCCCGCCAACCTCCGTTATTCGTGCCCCACCGAATTTCAGCAAGTCCACCGCCTCCCTCGGCAGGCGCGATGTCACCTCGTTCTGCGCCACGGCCGATAGTCCCGGCCATGCTCTCTCATACCATGCTACCGCGTGCTTTCGCATGCTGCTTCTGGCCGGCTCCGGCATCTTCTCGCTCGCATCCCACCAGCCGTTGCCCAGTCGCATCTGCCCCGCCGCATCCGCCGGGCCGGCCAACTCCGCGACAGCCAGTTCTCTCAACGTCGCCTCTGAGCATTTCGTCAGAAACGGCAGCGCCGCGACCCAGTCGCCTTTGACGAACGCCAGGTTGCGCCCCACCAGCAGGTTGGCTTGCCCATCGTCGGGCCTCAGCTTTGCCGCCTCCCGGGCCGGCCGCAGCTTCTGCGCCTCGCCCATCTCCGCACGCCGCGTCTCCACTGCGCTGACCAGCGGTAGTTGCTTGGTCTTGTTGGCAGCCATCGCCAGCACGCGCAGCAAACGTTCGGCATCAGCGTAATCATCCGATTCAATCAGGCTGCCCACGAACGACAGCCCGGTTTCCGTCAGCCTGGCATTCGCCTCGGGCGTGGCCGCCTGAGCCGCCACCGACAGCAAGACATCGAGCTTCTTCTTCCGCGTTTCCTTCGGATCGATGGCGAAATCGCGGCCCGTGGCCTCGATCGCCCGGAACGCAATGGCCACATCACCACCCTTGGCCGCCCGGTCGCACGATTCACGATAGCAGACATAGCGCGCCGCCGCGTCGTTGGTCGTCGCCTCGCCCTGGTCCAACAAGACTCTTGCCAACTCCAGGCGACTCCTGGCGTCGGGCAGGGCGTACTCTTTGCGAAACAACTGCTTGATCATCGCCTCGGCCTTGGTCTGCGCGGCCGCTGGCGGAACGGGCTGTGCATCGGCCAGGGTTCTGGATGTGTTCCACAAGGCCAGGCACACGAACGCGGCGACAATCAGCCTCACTACGCGGCAAGAAATGTTGCCCATATGTCTCCCTTTCCTTTGCGCCGCGTGGCACCAGTCCCAGTTGGTGCCGCGTTTGGGCGGCCAAGAGTTCTCTGCTTCGCGAGCACGAAGCGATCGACCGACGATTTTGCCGATGAATTCCGTCTTCATCCGTGTTATCGAGGCGGCACGCCGCCGGGCGGATAGTTCCTTCCGGTCTACTCCGGCAACTTGAAAATCCTGGCGTAGCCGTCGTCGCAGGCGGTGGCGGCCAGTTTGCCGTCGGCGGAGAAGGTGACATCCACGATGGCGCCGTCATGGCCGGTGAACGTCGTCAATTGCTTGCCGGTGGCGATCTCGAACAGCCGCAGGGCGCCGTCCTTGCAGCCGGCCAGCGCCCGTCTGCCATCCGACGAAACGGCGACGGAAGTCACCGGCCCGGTCTTCTGGGTGAAGCGGTCCAGGTCGGTGCCTTTGGCCGCGTCCCAGAGTTTCAGGGCGCAGTCCTCTTCGCCGCCGCCGGAGAAGACGAACCGCCCGTCGGGGGTGAACGTCGCATATACTCGTCCTTTCGTATGCGACAGTGTCGCGAGAATCTTGCCATCTTTGGCGCTAAGCAAGTTCGCACAATCGCCATGCGCCCGATTGGCGAGAATGAGAGCCCCATCACGCGAGAAAGCCACACGGGCTATGCCTCTATCGAGAGAAGCCCGCCAGAGTTCCTGCGGTTGTTGTGCATCCCAAAGAATCACGGTCGAATCGTTCAACGATCCGGATACAAAGCACCGCGAGTTCGGAGCAAATGCGAGCTTTTCTGGGACCCCCGGAAGGCCGGCAAACCTCCGCAACTCCATTTGCCCCTGCATGTCCCAGATCACCATCTCCTTCGAGTCGAGGCCGATTGCGACGCGACGCCCATCCGGCGAGAAGGAGGCGCTGAACAGCGTGCCTGCTAGCTCTTCGCATAGCTGCTTCCCGCTCGCCACATCAAAAAAGCATGGACGATAGCCCTTGGATGCACATATATACTGGCCATTTGGAGACAAGCATGCACCGTAGCCGCCGTATTGTCGGATCAATTGACTGTCGTCCATGGCGATGAGCAGCCAAGATCCTGCGGTCCCGTTCCTTGACTTACTCCCTGCCACGAACCAGTGGGCGTTCTCCGAGAGGCTGACGTACTCGGCCCGAGGCACCACGAATGACCGAAGTTGGCGAACATCCGGAGTAGATCGACACATAACCTCGCCGCGCCCGGTAATTTCTGTCACTTCGATCTTGTGGAATGTCGTGGCGCTCATATGCGAGCCGATACCCAGTTCGTCGGAGCCAGCGGCCCATGCGCCTTCAAGACTGAGATCCGAATAGTCAGTCTTGTACGTGGAGATGAGCTGGCCATCGAGCCAGCCGGATACTTCCCCTCTGCGCACTCTAACGATCGCGCTGTAGCGACGGCCGTTCTCAATCGCCCGTTCCACGCGCGCCAGTGTAGGATTCTTGTCACCGGACCCTCCTCGAATAACCGCGAACCGGTGACCTGTGTTTATAAGAGTCCCCATTTGCCACATGAACCTACGCGTGCCATGAGCCAAGGTTTGAACCACGGAGTCGTTACCGTCACGTCGCGTGAACTCAATGTGGAAATCGTACTCATCAGGAGGACGGTAGCGCGTTCCAAACAACAAGTACTGCTGTTTGTTCGAAGCAACGCTACCATTTTCCGCGTTCCATCCGGGGCAGGCATTGCGTTCAATCTCGCCTTTGACCAGCGGCATCAGGTCAAGCACCCGGTGCCCATCCACCTCCGTGGCCTTCGCGCCGCCCAATTTCAGTTGCTCCACCAATTCCTTGGGCAATCGCGACGCGAGTTCGTCACGTTGCCCGGCCGTCAGTCCCACCCAAGACTTGTCGTACCACACCATTGCGTGCTTCCGCACGCTCGCCTTGCCCGGTTCCGCCAACTTCTCGCCCGCATCCCACCAACTGTTGGCCAACTTCAACTGCGCCGCCGCGTCGGCCGGGCCGGCGAGTTCCACGATGGCCAAGTCATTCAGCGGTCCTTCGGGACACTTGGCCAGCAACGGCAACGCCGCGGCCCACTCGCCCTTGGCCAGCGCCAAGTGCCGGCCGACAAGCAGATTGGCCTGCGGGTCGTCGGGCTTGCGTTTGAGCGTCTCGCGGGCCAGACGCAGCTTCTGCACCTCGGCCATTTCCGCGCGCTTGGCATCCACGGCACTGACCAGCGGCAGTTGCTTGGTCTTCGCGGCGGCCGCGATCAGCACGGGCAGCACGCGGTCGGCATCGAGATAGTTCTCCGTGGCCATCAATGCTCCGACCAGTTCCAGCCCGGTTTGGGTCAGGGCGACGTTGGCCTCGGGCGTGGTGGCCTGCGGGGCGGCGGCCAGAAAGGCGGTGGCCTTCATCTTCTGCACGTCGCTGAGGTCGAGCACGAAGTCGCGGGTCAGGGCGTTGATGGAGATGATGGCCGCGTCCATGTCGCCGGCGCCGGCCGCCAGGTCGCGGGATTTGCGGTAGCAGACGTAGCGGAGGGCGGTGTCGTTGGTGGTGGCCTCGCCCTGCTCCATGAGACGGGTGGCCAGGTCGCGCCGGCTCTTGGCGTCTTTGCGCTCGAGGTCGTCGCGGAAGAGCCGGTTGATGGTCGCCTCGGCCTTGTTCTGCGCGGCCGGGGCCGGCACCGGCTGCGGGCCGGCCAGGGCACGGGGCGTGTTCAGGAAACTCAGGAACACAAACGCGGCGAAGGCGGCCGCGATTATGCCGTAGAAACACTTGCCCATGACTCCCTTTCCTTTCAATAGACCCACGAGGAAATCGCGCGCCGCCGGCCGGGGTGATGCGGCATCCGACTGCGGCTCGGCGGTTTGCTTCAGCGCGGTCGCCACGATGATCTGGTAGACGGGAACGGCCTCGCGGATGTGCTTGAGTTCGCGCGGGCCGAGGTAGGTGGCTTGCAGGCCCAGGCGATGCTTGACCACGTCGTAGACCGTTTGCGAAAAGCAGATGCCGCCAGGCTCTGCCTCGCCAAGGAGCCGGGCCGCGATGTTCACGCCGTCGCCCAGCACATCGTTGTCATTGAGAAACACGTCGCCCAGGTGAATGCCGATGCGATGTTGCAGGCAATGGTCGACGCCCTGAGTCTCAGCGGCCTTGGCGAAGGCTTCCTGTACTCGCAAGGCACAGGCCACGGCGTCGCCGGCGGTGGTGAAATACATCAGCAGTCCGTCGCCGGTGTTTTTTAGCACGCGGCCGTGGTGCTTTTCGCAACTGTTGGTGATGTATCTGAGGTCGCGGTGGATCAAGGCCACTGTATGCGATTCGTCCTCGGCCATTCGCGCGCTGAAATTGACCGCGTCGGTAAAGACGATGGTCGCGAGCACCCGACTTTGTTTGCCTGCACTGGACATGAGGCACGCGTCTCCCAACGGGGATAATACCGGACTGGACAATAGCAGCAATGGCAGGGCAATCGAGTGCTGGAAGGCGACCTTATGGATTGCATCGTGTCGGCAGCGGCGGCCAGTGTCGGCCAGTGTCGGATGTTGTTATCCGGTGAATACTGATTAGCATGTATCCGGTCGCCAGATTGGGAGGTTAGGAATGCCAGCGACGACGATGTCGGAATTGATGGTGTTGTTCTTCAGCGACATCGTTTCTTCCGTGCAGGCCAAATCCACCCTCGGCACTCCGGCCTATGCCGCGCTGCTGGCCCGCCACGACCAACTTTTCAAGCAAATCGTCAGTTCGATTCCCGATGCCTCCATCCTCAAGGATATGGGTGATGGTTTTCTGGCCCGTTTTCCCAGCGCTTCCGACGCCGTGCGGGCGGCGCTGCGATTTCAATCCGGCCTCTGCCAACAATCCAACGACTTGCAGGCCATCCCCGTGCGTATCGGCATCCACCTCGGCGAAGTCACCTCGGGTGGCGTCGAGTCCGATGGCCGGCCCAAGCTCGTCGGCCTGTCGCTGGACCTGGCGGCCCGGGTCATGTCCCTGGCCGCGCCGAGACAAATCCTGCTCACGCGCTCGGCGTTCGATCAGGCCCGCGAGTTTGTCGATGTGTATCCGACGGCCGTGAATGCACCGTCGCCATCGCTGAAATGGCTAGCGCACGGATGTTATCTGCTCAAGGGCATCGAGGAGCCGATCGAGATCTTCGAGGTGGGCGGTGAAGGCGTCGCTCCGCTCGTTGCTCCGGCCAACAGCGAGAAGGGCCGCCGCTCGGTTTCGGCCGAGGACGAGGCCATGCTCGGCTGGCGCCCGGCGGCGGGCCTGGTCATTCCCGGCCGGTCCAACTGGCTTTTGGAAAAGAAGCTCGGCGAAGGCGGCTTTGGTGAAGTGTGGTTGGCCCGGCAACGGAAACTGAGCCAGAAGCGCGTGTTCAAGTTCTGCTTCGACGCCCAGCGTTTGCGATCATTCAAGCGGGAGATGACGCTCTTCCGTCTGCTGCGGGAGGCGCTGGGCGAACGCACGGACATCGCGCGGCTGTATGAAGTCAAGCTGGATACTCCGCCGTATCTGCTGGAAAGCGAATACACCCAGGGTGGCAACCTTGGCGAATGGGCCGAGCGTCAGGGTGGCATCAAAACGCTGACGCTGGTGGATCGGCTGGAACTGGTAGCCCAGACGGCCGAGGCTGTGGCCGCAGCCCACTCGGTGGGCGTGCTGCACAAGGATCTCAAGCCTTCCAATATTCTCATCCACGACGAAGACGGCCGCCCGCACCCGCGCCTGGCCGACTTCGGCATCGGCGTGCTGGCCGACCACGACCAACTTCAGAAGCGGGCGATCACGGAGACGGGATTCACGCTGATCACCAACAATGACTCCAGCCGCACAGGCACGCGGATGTACGCTCCGCCGGAATCGCTGTCGGGCAAGCCGTTCACCGTGCAGGGCGACGTGTATGCCCTGGGCGTGCTGCTGTACCAGATGGTCGTGGGCGACCTCGAGCGGCCGCTGGCCGCGGGCTGGGAACGCGACATAGACGACGAATTGCTACGCGAGGACATCGCCATCTGCGTGGATGGCGACCCCGCCCGTCGCCTGCCCTCGGCGGCCGAACTGGCCACGCGCCTGCGGGCGCTGGAAACCCGCCGCGAAACCCGGCAGCAAGCAGCCGCAGTCGCCCGATCTGCCGCTCGGCGTAAGCGCTGGCTACGTGCAGTGGAAGTGGCAGCCGCGACCCTGATTGTTCTCACGGGCCTGAGCATCTTCGGCCTGCTGCACGAGCGGCGGATGAAAGACCACATCGCCGACGCCCAGCGGGCCACCGCCCGCGAGCGCGACCGGGCAGAAGGAAACGCCACAGAGGCGAGGACAAACGCCGCGTTGGCTGAACGCAAGGGCGAAGAGGCTAGGAAGAACGCCGACGATGCACGAAAGAATGCGGAAGATGCCCGTAAGAATGCTGATGAGGCGAAGGCCAGCGAACGCCTGGCGGAGACACGCCTGGCTGAAGGACTCCTGCACGCAGGCGATAGCTACGTCAACTTGCAGGATTGCTCTGCGGCCCGCGAGGTCTTCTTGGGGGCTCGCGACGCCGCCCGAAACGCTGGCCTGCCGGAGATTGGTGCGACCAGTGGCTTCTGGGCCGCTTTCGCGGCGGGGTCACCACCTCTCATGGGATCAGACGGCCAACGAGTCGGCGTTGGCGGTTTCCGCGGTCACACGGGTGGGATTCGATCGGTCGCCATCAGCTCCGACGGGCGTACCGCTGTTTCGGTGAGCAATGACACGACCCTTAAGCTTTGGGATTTGTCCACCGGACGAGAACTCCGCACGTTGCTGGGCCATACGGGTGGGGTACGATCCGTTGCCATCAGCCCCGACGCGCGTACCGCCGTTTCTGCGAGCAATGACAAGACCCTTAAGCTTTGGGATTTGTCCACCGGCAACGAGCTCCGTACCTTCAGCGGTCACACGGCCGCTGTGTCGTGCGTCTCCATTAGTCCGGACGCGCGTACCGCCGTCTCGGCGAGCGAGGACAAGACGCTCAAGGTCTGGGAATTGTCCACTGGAACAGAACTCCGCACCTTCAACGGCCACAGCATGAACATATGGTCAGTCGCCATCAGTTCCGATGGGCGCACCGCCATCTCGGCCAGTGACGATCGCACTCTTATACTCTGGGATCTGACCACAGGCAGTGAGATCCGGACATTTAGTGGCCACACGGGAGGGGTGGCGTCAGTCGCCATCAGCCCCGACGGACAAATGGTGCTCTCTGCGGGAAATGATCCGACGCTCAGGCTCTGGGAGCTGTCCAGCGGACGGGCGATTCGCACCTTCAACAGCCAAACGAATCAAATTAAGTCCGTCGCCATCACCCCCGACGGTCGCTTTGCGCTCTCCGCAAGTAGCGACAAAGCGATCAAGCTGTGGGATCTCTCCGCCGGGCGAGAGATCGGCGGATTCTCCGGCCACACCGCCCCTTTGTTCGGTGTTGCCATCAGTCCCGATGGGCATGTCGCCGTGTCGGCGGGCGAAGACAGAACGATCCGGCTCTGGGATCTGTCCACGCCGCGCGCGGTTCGCACCCTCAGCGGCCATACAGGTCGCGTCCAGTCGGTCGCCGTCAGCCCAGACGGGCGCACCGCCGTCTCAGCGTGTGCCGACAAGACTCTCAAGCTCTGGGATCTGTACACCGGTCGAGAACTTCGCACTTTGAGTGGTCAAACGCAAAGCGTGTTGTGCGTCGCCATCAGTCCCGACGGACTCACTGCGCTTTCGGCAGGCGCCGATCAGCTCCTGACGCTTTGGGACTTGTCCTCCGGTCAGGAGATCCGAACGCTTAGCGGGCACACGGAGCGCGTTGTGGCTGTCGCCATTACTCCCGATGGACGCTCCGTCCTCTCGGCGAGTTGGGACAAGACGCTGAAACTCTGGGATCTATCGACAGGTCGCCATATTCGCACGTTCAACGGTCACGCGGATCGCGTGTTGTCTGTCGCTGTCAGTCCTGACGGACAAACTGCGCTTTCGGGGAGTGGCGATGGAGCTATGAAACTCTGGAACCTGGCCAGCGGGCAAGAGGTCTGCAGCTTCGATGGACACACCGGCGGAGCGTATTCGGTCGCCTTCAGCCCCAACGGGCGCACGGCCCTGTCGGGAGGAAGAGATAGTACCCTCAAGCTCTGGGACTTGGTCTCGCGCCGGGAACTCCGCACCTTCAGCGGTCACGCAAATGCGGTTACGTCCGTCGCCATCACCCCCGATGGACGCGCCGGCTTTTCTGCAAGTGAGGACATGACTCTGAAACTGTGGGATCTGTCCACTGGGCGGGAACTCCGCACCTTCAGGGGCCACACGAGTTGGGTACGATCCGTCGTCATCAGTGCCGACGGGTATACCACTGTCTCGGCGGGCGACGACACGACCCTCAAGCTCTGGGACGTATCGTCCCCCGACGAGTATCTAAAGCTGGAAAGAGAAGTCGCTGATGCTCGACAGGCGTTGGACAAGGAATCCGCCAACCCCGCTGCTCTGGCCACCTTCGGGCGCTGGTACGCTTTCCGCGGGAAATACGACTGGGCGGCCGAGTTCTTCGAGAAAGCACGGGCTGGCGGAGCGGAGATTTCGCCTCTGGCATTGGCCCGCTGCTACTGGCAACAGGATAAGTTGCCGGACGCTCGTCGCGAGTTCCAGACGGCGATCGAGCGTAAAGAAGCGCGCGAGGTCTATTTGCGTCAATGTATTGGGGCCGTGGAAGCTGAGATTGCCAACCCCAAACCAACGAAGCCGGTCAAGGTCCGTTTGACGGCTCTGACGTTTGCGCCTCGCCCAACCGAGGCCAAGCCCGGCATGATCGACCTGACGCGGCACTACAATGCTCACTTGGACGAGGCGTGGCATGACCAGGGCATCGGGGCAAACCACCTTGGATCACTGCCCACCGGGATCCAAACATTTGCTGGCACGCAGTTCGATGTGCGAGGCGTCGTACAACTTGCGGGACTGGAGCTGAACAAGAAGGCCGATTATCCCGAATCCGTTGGCCCCATTTCCGTCGGCCGCAAGTGTCGCAAGCTGCATTTTCTCCACGCCGCCGGATGGACGTTGAAGGACGACACCGAGATCGAGCGTTGTACCTTCCTTTATGCCAATGGGGCGCGAGTGGAACTGCCTATTCTCTATGGGCAGGATTTGCGAGACTGGACCCCCAGCAGCGACCCGGTCGAGAAAGCGGACGCGGCGGTCACTGCCTGGACGGGGCGAAACGACAGGGCCGCGATCCGCCTCTTTAAGCGCACCTGGGACAACCCGTTTCCCGACGTGGCCATCGAGAGCATCGAGTTCCGCTCGGCAATGACCAAGTGCGCGCCATTCCTAATTGCGATTACCGTGGAGTAAGCGACGCAGTCTCATGTGAGGTGGTGTTGCACGCATTCGAAATTGACAACGTTGGCGATTGCGCATCGTTGTGGTAGCCATTGGCCGGGCCGTTGCGGCAGCCACGCGAGTAGTCTGGCCGACAACTGGCTTCTTCACCTGAGGAAAGCCCAACCGGCCGCAGAGGACCGGACCCCGCAGCCACTCGGTTGCCCCGCACCTGGGCGCTCGTGATTCCGGTTCCGGCGCCAACGCTGTGCTGCCTCAACGACCGAGCGTAGCGAAAGAACCTGTCCGGCCGCGAAGTTGACCGTCTGCGAAAGCAGTATCCTGAAGCGATTGCGTAGCGTCTGAGGTCGTCACGATTCAAGATCTCCGATGGCGTCGGCTGTCGGGGATTTCTCGTTCCCACCCCGGCCGTAGAGCCTGCCACCGTCGAGCCCATCACCGAGGTTGAAGGCGGCGCCAGCATCAGCGATGACGTGGACCAGCATTGTCACCGCGCCACCAGCCCGGTTACGATTTCGTTCCTTGCCGCGTATCGCCTACAACACCGCGGTCCTGCGGTCGACGCCATACTTGCCGCACTTCCGAACGCTTTCAGTTTCAATCCACGCCCCCGCGAAGGGGGCGACCATGTACCCGCGGATGGTCCGCGTCGGGATCACGCGTTTCAATCCACGCCCCCGCGAAGGGGGCGACTTGCTACACGCCTGTGACCATAACCTTCATCGGGAAGTTTCAATCCACGCCCCCGCGAAGGGGGCGACCCTACAGGTAGTACGTGTCTCCCGCATCCAGCAGGTTTCAATCCACGCCCCCGCGAAGGGGGCGACAGCGGCTGGTTTCCATCGCGCCGGCATGGTCCGCGTTTCAATCCACGCCCCCGCGAAGGGGGCGACGTTGACATCCAGATCAGCACCGCGCACCGCTATCCG
>JANYKD010000282.1 GCA_025361735.1 Phycisphaerales bacterium | reverse complement strand
CCAGCGCCGTGACCGGCCAGGTCGTCACCTCCAGCCCCGGCCTCGAGCCGCTCCGCCAGGCCGTGCTGGACAAGAACTACCATTGGCACTGCCGCTACCGCGCCCCCGACGGCAACGACATCTGGGGCAGCCGCTCCGGCCTGCGATTTGTCAACAACCAGTCAAACGCGGACGTTCTGGTGCATGAACTGAAGATGCTCGACGTGATGACCGCCAACCGCGATCCCAGTATCTGGGCCGTCGCCGCCGGCCGGGACTACGTCGTGGACGACTCCAATGTCCCGCCGCCGCTGGAAGTCATTTCCAACCTCGACAGCAAGACCAGCAGCAAGAACCCCAAGACGGGGTGCACCGATTATCTGAGCGCCAAGGAGAGTCTCGCCAGGATGCACGTTCCCGAAGGCTTTGAGGTCACGCTGTTTGCCGATGAGTCGCGATTCCCGGCACTTGTAAATCCCGTGCAGATGCAGGTCGACGCCAAGGGCCGCCTGTGGGTCGCCTGCTGGGGCACCTATCCGAAATGGGAACCGCTCAAGCCGATGAACGACAGCCTGCTGATCCTGACCGACAGCACGGGGAGCGGAGTTGCGGACAAGGCCGTGGAGTTCGCCAAGGTGAACAATCCGCTCGGCTTTGAGTTCTGGAACAACGGCGTCATCGTCACGTCGCAACCGAACATCCTGTTCCTCAAGGACAGCAAAGGAGGGGACCAGGCCGACAGCCGCACCGTGCTTCTGCAGGGCATCGACTCGGCCGACACGCATCACTCCGCCAACGACCTCATCTACGGCCCGGACGGCGCCATCTACTGGCAGAGCGGCATCTTCATGCACCACGCTTACGAGACCCCCTGGGGTCCCGCCCTGCACACCGGCCGGGCAGGGATGTACCGCTTCGATCCGCGCACGTATGCGGTCTCGTTCCACGCCGACAACAGCCCCAATGCCCACGGCATCGCCTTTGACTACTGGGGCTACCACTATTCCAACGACGGCACCGGCGGCGCCTCCTTCCAGGTGCGCCCCGAGGGCAACGGGTTCAAGATGTATCCGCTGGTCAAGACCGAATGCCGGCCGGTTCCCGGCGACGCGATCATCTCCAGCGACAACTTTCCCCCGGAGATGCAGCAGGATTTCATTCTCGCCAACGTCATCGGCTATCTTGGCGTCAAGCGCTACCAGCTCCATCGCGACGGCTGGACACAGGATGGCAGGAAATATGAACTCGGGCAGGTCTGGGGCACGCCCACGCCGGATTTCCTCCGCAGCGACGACCGGAACTTCCGCCCCACGAGCATGGTGTTCGGCGCCGATGGTGCGCTGTATGTGTCGGACTGGTCCAACGCCATCATCGGCCACATGCAGCACAACATCCGCGACCCCAACCGCGATCATTCGCACGGCCGGATTTACCGTGTTGTCTATAAGGGCCGTCCTTTGCAGAAGAACATTGCCATCGCCGGCCAGCCGATTCCCGCACTGCTGGAGAATCTGAAGAACCCCGTGGACGGAATACGCCATCGCACCCGCATCGAACTCAGCGGCCGCGATTCACGGGAGGTCATCGCCGCCACCGACCAGTGGATAAAGCAGTTCGATCCCAAAAAGCCCGAGGACGCGCATCCGCTTCTGGAAGCGCTCTGGCTGCACCAGCAGCACAACGTGCGGAACATGGCGCTGCTCGACGCGGTTCTCAACTCTCCCGTGCCTCACGCCCGCATCGCCGCGGCCACCGTGAAACACCTCTGGGGTCCCGCTGATCCCACGCGCGGCCGGATGCCCGCCAACGTCGATCCGGCGCAGACCATCATGATCGTCAACGTCCCCGCTCACCTGACCGGAGACGCGGCCAGGAGCTATACGCTTGGAGCCCGCGTTTTCGCTCGCGACGGCCACTGCATCACCTGCCACCAGCCCAGCGGCGCCGGCATGGTGTCGACGTATCCGCCGCTTGACGGCAGCCCCTGGGCCACCGGCAACCAGGAACGCCTCATCAAGCTGACGCTGAACGGCCTGTGGGGTCCGATCGAGGTCAAAGGCGCCTCCTACGATCCTGCCAGAGGTATTCCCCCGATGACGCCCTTCGGCTCGCTTCTGAACGATGAAGAACTGGCCGCCGTGTTGACCTATGTTCGCAACTCCTGGAGCAACAAGGCCGACCCCGTCCTGCCGGCCACCGTGGCCAAAGTCCGCCAGGCCACCAAATCCCGGACGATCTTCTGGAAGCCCGAAGAACTGCTGCAAATCCACCCGCTTGAATGACGCGACCCTGACACGAGACATGCGTTCTGGTTGGCTGCCTCCCGTGACTTGATGGGCCAATCGTAGGACGGACATTCTTGTCTGTCGTGTTCCGCAAGCGACAGGCAGGGCTCCCTCCCTCCGCCTCACGGCGGCGTGGTGTTGATCTGCACATCACTCAGCGGCCCGCGTCCTTCGGGGTCGACCAGTTCGGCTCGGAATTCCCACTCGCCCGTGTTCTTGGCCACCTTGACCAGCAGTTCGTTCCAACCGGCCGCGAGGTAGACCGCGGCGCGGTGCGAGGTGTGGCCGTCGGTGTCGGGTCCGGAGTAGATCATGCGGCGATTGAGCCAGACTTTGACCCCATCGTCGGCGGCCAGTTCCAGCGTGGCGCCGCGCGCGGTGGGGTTCTTGATCCAGCAGGCCAGATACATGATGTTGGCATCGTTGAGGCGCATGGCCCGGGTCAGCGATCCCTGCCGGACGACATCGACGGTTCGCCAGCGCACCTGGTCGACAATGCCGGGATAGGCCGCGTCGAGATGGATGCGCTCGATCTCGGGCGGATATGGCGACTCCAGTCCCCGGCCATCGGTGTTGGCGAATGGACCGATCACCTGCCACGCCGTGAGGAACTGCTTCTTGGGCTGCAGATAACGCCGGCGATAGTCGTAACGTGTCCGCAGGGGAATCTTGCATTCCTCCATGACGGCGTCCATGAAGCTGTCGGATTGCCAGACGGTCTTTCGCCGATAGGCCAGCAGATCACCGAGCACCTCCGTGGCGCGCGGTTGGTTGGCCAGCGTCTTCAGGAACCACTTGTAGCGGGCAACGATGCGGGCGCTGTCTGATCCCTCAAGCCGCAGCATGGCCTTGAAGAAACTCATGGCCGCGTCGGTCGAGCCGAGCCGCGGGACCTGGGTCTCCAGAAATGCCAGCGCCTCGGCCGGGGCAACTGGTGCGACGGCGGGCAAGGTCGCAGGTGCGGGTCGTTGCAGACTCTCGGCCAGGGCCTTGGATTCCGGCAGATCGCCGAGGCGCTGGATGATGGCGGCGGCGGCCAGGTCTTCATCGGCCGAGAACGGATAGAGGTGGATGCCGCGCCCACGGGCCGCGATGCCGTCGCCGGGGTCATGTTCGTCGGCGAATCTCAGGATGGGCCTCGACCCGGTTGAACCGTTGTCTTCCCAGACGTTCAGCGACAGGCCGATGCGACGCCAGGCCGAGCCGGAGGATTTCTGCAGCACTTCCCGCAGCGGAATGGAGATTTCGTAGATGTGCTCGCCGTGGGCCAGATCCTGGCGGACGACGCAGCGCATACGCTGCGGCAGCGGGCCGCTGCACAGATTCTCCCAGACATTGCGACAGAGCTCATCGACACCTACGCCGAAGCGGCAGTAACCGAGATTCGTGGTCAGGCCGATCTCCAGCCAGTCGCCGGTGCTGTATTCGCGCCGGCCGTGGCGAGGGTTTATGGCATCATCGCGGTAAGTCACCGTGATGAACAGATCATCGTCGTCGTGACTGACCTGGACGTTGCCCTCGGGTCGAGCGGCCGCGTTCGCTGACGCAGCGGCGGTGAGCGGCCGGCGGGCTTCCGCGGGTTGGGTTGCCGGTGTGGGTACCTGACGGCGATAGCTGACCAGTTCGGGAGCTTTCGCGTCGGTCACCGGCGTCTGTCCGGCCGGGCCATAGGCGTGGATGCCGTGAAGATCGGCAATGAGCAGCAGGTCGCCGGTCATAAGCGCCTGTGCCTGGCGGGCGGATTTGCCCGCCCGGGCACCGGCTTCCTCGAGTTTCCAGAACTCCATTTCGCCAAGATCGGCGCCCATCAGATGGTTGCCGCTGGCGAGGTCGAATGCGTCGATGCGCGGGCTGGACATCTCGCCCCGGGCCTGGGCCACGCGCACGCGGCGCCGCGGGTTGACACGCCGGTTATCCGGAGGCGGATCCCTGTGTTCGATGGCGCTGACGACCAGCAGCGTATTGCCCCGTTCGCTCAGGTCCATGATCGCGGGAGTCTCGCCGGGTTCGGGATGAAGCGGCAGCAGGTACTGGGTGGCCGGCGTCTGCGTCTTGAGGTTGACGGCCTTGATCAGGGTGTTGGCGATCACATAGAACCGCTCGCCGCGCACGATGCCAGGGCTGCTGCTGCGCAGTGCCGCCACCGACCCGCGCAGGGGCAGCGTGTAATAGTTGGTGCTATCGGACGAGCCGCTATGTTCGATCTGGAGCAGTTCACCGAAAACCTGGAACGCGGAGTATCCCCACGGCGAGTGCTTCGGCGCACCGACCATCCGGGCATCCTCGGGTAGCGCGGTGTCCAGCAGGTTGAACCAGCAGTAGCGCCACTCGTTGCTCGCCTGGATTTGCGCGCAGCCCCACGGGCCGTCCATCGCCACATGGCGCGTTCCGCCCGAGTTCGGCGGCAGCAGCGGCCGGCGCGCGGTGATGGCTCCGTCGGCACAACGCAGCGTCCAGACCCAGGCCTCCTCACGTTGTCCCTGTTGCATGCCGATCGCGTAGAGGTTATCGCCCACGACCTGAGCCCCGCGCGGACCGGACCAATACAGCGGCGAAAATGATACGGACAACTCGCGATCCCAGAGCAGGCGGCCCGTTGCCGAATCATAAGCGGCGGCCGTGAATCGGCGACGATCGCGATCGCAGGCCACCACGTACGTTTCGGTGATGGCGACGAAGTCCGAGGCAAATTCCGTGCGCACGCGCCAGCGTACGGCGCCCGTCGCCGCCTCCACGGCCACCAATCGGTCCGCGTAGACCAGCAGGACGATCCCCTGGCCCATGATCAACGATGTTGCCCCCGGATCGAGCGGCCGCTGCCACGGGGCGATGCCGGCGGCGGTGGGAATGCAGTCGAGGACGCCGCCGGATACGGCAAACACGCGCCCGTCCATCTTCGCCTCGGGTCCCGGCACGTAGAAACGCGGGTCGGATCGGGACACGGACCACAAGTGACGTGTCGGCAAACCACCGGCCGGCATGTTGGTCTGCGCGGGCGGCACAGCATCGGTGGCCGACTGCGCGTCCGCCACGACCAGCAGCGATGGTCCGTACTGACCAATTTCACGCACGGGCTCGGCGGCGAGGTCGTTACGCTGTTCGAGGTTGTTGCCGGTTGACGATGAGAGTCGGTGCAGCGTGGTGCCACATAAGAGCAGGACATCGTGTCCCTCCGTCCAGGCACGCGTGGGAGTCGGCTGCGGCAGCGGCCGCTCCCACAGCATCGCACCATCCTCCATGTCCACCGCCACCAGCGTGCGCTCGCTGCGAAGCACGAGGATCCGGTCGATCGAGCCGACAACGGCGCGGCACGGCAGCAGCGGATTGGCCCAGCATATCCGGCCGGTTCGCTGCTCCAGCGCGAATACGCCCCAGCAGTCGCGCGGCTGGAAGATCACCTTGTCGCCGCAGAGAATTGGCGAGGATCCATCGCGGCCCACGAGCGTGGCCAGCGTCTTGCCCAGATAACTGCGGGGATACGGGCGTGCCCATTCGATCGTGCCATCGCGGCCATCGCAGCAGGCGACCACGCCCATGCTCGTCGAGCAGTAAATGTAGCCATCGCGCACAGTGAGGGCGTTGCCGTAGCTGGCGAGGTCAATGTGATCGGGTTGGTCATCGTCGCCGCGTTTGCGGCGGGACGGACCATCGAGCCCCAGGGTCAGCGTCAGTTCCGCCAGCGCCCTTTGCCAGATCAGTTTGCCGCTGCGGGCATCGAGACAAAGGAGCGTTGTCGGACACGCTGCGGCATAAGTTGCGCCGGCGCGGGCGCGAGCCAGGACATAGAGCCGTCCTTCGGCGAGCGTCGGATCCGCCAGTGGCCAGAGGTTGCGCATGACCTGATCGTCGGCCGTGGACCAGAGCAGTCGCCCAGATCGCAAGTCGAACGCCGCCACGCTGGTCAGATAGCGTTCCGTGGCATCAAGCCCCCAGCGGGTGACCACGCGCTCGCCGTCGACAACCGGCCGAAATGGCCCGGGCATGGAGAAGTAGTCTGGCTCGCCGGCACTGTTGCGCATGCCGTTGTAGGAGGAGGACTGACGGATCCAAGAGGGCTTGGCCAGGTCTTTGCCATAGCAGGCCAGCAGGCACGGGCCGGCGACCAGCAGGCTGTCGCCAGCCATCTGGATGCTCGTCGCAGGTCCCTTGGGCGAACCCAGGGCTTCTTGGGGAATCGCCTCGAACAGCGGGCCGGGCCAGGCCGCGGCTGCGGGCAAACGCATTGCTTTGAGTTGACGTTGCGCGAGGGTCGCGGGCAACGGGTTTGCGGCAGTGACGTTGCCAGCCGCGGCGTCGATCACGCGCTGACGTATCGTGCCGGCTGCAACCTTGACACCGAACCACGGGAACAACTCGCCATCGGGGACATCTTTCCAGGCGGCGTCGATCGCGGCGCGGTCGGTCGGCTGCTGTGCCAGCGTGCTCCACAATCCGACACGAGCGAGGCTGCGCACACTGGCATCTTCCGTATGGGCGAGCAAGTCCGCGTAGCACCGCATCGCCAGACCCGGCTGGCCTGTTCGCAGGTACGCATCGGCCAGGTCGACCAGGGCGGCCTGCCCGGCGATCGTCCAGGGATATCGCCGGAACACGGCCAGCAGATCATCCGTGCGCCCGCTTGCCCGCGCCGCTTCCAAGCGAGTCTGGGCCTCGGCCGCGCGTGGCTCGCGTAGCGGTCGTACCGCCGATGGATCCTTCAGAATCGCCGATCGGGCAAACCGGTCGATTGATGTCCAGAGCGAATCAATGGCGCCGTCGGGTTCGGGAACGAGGTTCGTTCTCGCTACGTCGGCCGCTACCATGGCGTCGAGATCGCCCGCCAGTTCCATCACCTCACGCTCGCGCACGTTGGCCCAGCGCGTTCGCAACGCCTCATCCCCGCCGAACTTGGTCGCGCTGAACATCTGATTCTGGCCGATGGCGGCCATGTGCGAACGAATGTCCTGCCTGGCGTTCGCTTCGGATTCCGCGAGGACCTTCTCATACATGGGCAGCGCTTCTTCGGCGTGGCCGGCGGCGGCGAGCACATTGGCTTGCTCGGTGCGCCACCAGGCGCTGTTCTCCATCTGCCCCTTGAGCAGTTCCAGATCACGGGCCGCTTCCAGAAACGCCCCGCGTGATCGATCGAACACCGTCCGTGCCTTGATTGCCTCGACGAACCCGCGGTCGCCCTCAGGCACCTGCCCCAGCAGGTTTATTGCGATATACCGGTCTGATGCGTACTTGATCCAGCGCGTATCTTCCTCATACAAGACGCTGTTGATGATCTGGTGGAGCGTTTTCAGTGCCAGCTCGGTGTCGCCCGGGTTCTCGTCGATGATCCGTTTGCGGCAGTTGTTGGCCGCCTGAAGATAGCCGGCCCGGTTCAAGTGCTCGGCCAGTTGCGCCAGACCATTATTATGCGTCTCGGCGTTCTGCGGCAGTTTCGAAACCAGCATCGCCTCCAGGAGCATCGCCAGGCGGATGTGGACATGGGACTCGCCTGCCCGCCGGTCGCCCGCGGCCTCCTGCGTCCATCGTTCGCGGTTGGTTGTGTAAGTGGCCTCCCAGGTGTCTTTCCATTCGGCATGTGAAATCGCTTCGCGATCCGCCGCCCACTGCGCGTCGGCGCGCCAGAACTCTTCTGCTGCGTGTGATCGTGCCGCGGCGGCGAGAATCGACAAGAACAATATTAATGAGATGATGATATTTCGCATGGAAAACAGCCCAGCCAGGTGCTGATTAGTACAGAGCGGACAAACCAGCGTTGAACGAGCGGCGGGTCGGGAGACCGTCTGTCAGCGTTGGACAAGCGCAGGAAATGCCGGCCCATATCATTCAGGATGTCGATCGCCTAGAATTATCAGGTGATGCCAGTGTGCTCCCTAACCAATCGCACTGGATACGGTCTTGCAAGGCGTAGAGTGGTCGTTATGATCCCCGCCGCTCTTAACACGGTTCAAAAACGAACCCCAACCAGGAGAAGGAAATCATGCAGAAGATTCTCGCTATCGTGCTCGTGTCTCTGATGGCCACGGCGCTCGTCGCCCAGGCAGCCGCAAAGAGGGAAGAACCCAAGGGACCGAGTCCCGCCCAGATTGAGAAGGCGAACGATAAGGCCACCTTCGCCCCGGAAGACACCGCCGTTCACAAGGTGCCGACGGGCTCGGTGAAGTTCATTCCCGCCAAGATCGGCGATTTTAACGAGGCCCAGATCGCCAAGGGCGTCATCCTTGGCAAGCTCGAGTCACCTCACAAGACGGTCGACGGCTTGCCGATCGGCACCTATCACGCCTATGTGTGCAAGGAAGGCGGCGAATGGGTCGTCTACTATTGCAAGGGCACGGACGTCGTCGGCAAGGCCAAGTCGATTGAGAAGGTCGACCACACCTTCCACAAGCCGGAGTTCAACGAAAACGGCCACGCGATTTTCTACTGGGTACTCAAGTTCTCCTGGTAATTCCTAGTCATCGGCCATTGCGTCGATACGACGCATCTGGCGGTTGCTCAGCCAGCGGCAGAGTAGCCCAAGTATCGTAAACGCAGCGAACAGACCCATGAACGCACGCAGCATCCACTGCGGTCTTGGGTCTGTTCCATTTGCCCAGGGCGACATCAGATCCGCCGACACCAGCACGGGCGGGAGTGCATAACACACGAGCCAGCTTATAATTACGGAGAACGCCGCAAGGAAAACCAAGGCGGTTGCGGTGTTGGCCGAGGGAAGATCGGCGATGTTTTCGAATTCCTGTGAGCTTTCCATAAGGCTCATCCTTCCGTGGCCTCGAACGCATGAAGCTGGGTTGAACCTACGATACATGGGCAATTCAGGCAAACTGTCTGTTCGTAGTACCGGCTTCAGCCGGTCTTCGATAATTCTTCTTCAAACCGCCAGGCGGACTACGGACCATTCTGAAGCATCTGTGCTACATGCAAGTGCGGCTGCGGTAATGGGTATTTTGCAAGCTCAGCCGCCGACACCCAGACCCGCGGGCTCACGTTGGCAACATCGCCTGTCGCCTCGCAGCGATAGACTTGGAACTCGTACCGCCTGTGTGTAAGGTTGTGAGTGAAACTGCCCAATGACCGCACCCGACCGAGTCGTAAACCAGTCGCCGAACTGATGATACGTGCTGTTGGTGTATCCACGGCCAGTAAAGTGATGAATTGCCACAAGCTGGCCCAGCGGCCTTTGGCGGGGCGTTGTTCGATCAGGAATCGACCGGCGTGCGCGATACCGATAATCCAACGTCGCTCGACAGGGCGAGCCTTGCGGGCGGCTCGCGCGGGCAACCGCTCTTGGATACCGGTGGCATGTGCCTGGCAGTGGGCTCGCACGGGACAGATGTCGCACGCCGGCCTACGCGGCAGACAGACGGTTGCACCCAGTTCCATCAACGCCGAGTTGAAGTCTCCGAGGTCCGCAGTGGGTAGGAGTTCCTCGGCCCTGATCCAGAGCTTACTCCTTACGGAAGCAGAGGTTGTGTCGTCTTGGATAGCGTCCAGCCGGCAAATAACGCGGACAACGTTGCCGTCGAGGATGGGCGTGCGCTGCCCAAACGCAAGCGAGGCGACTGCCCCGGCCGTATATCGCCCGACGCCGGGCAGGGTCAGCAGTTCGGGCACAGTTTGCGGGATTCGCCCGCCGAAGTCGGCAAGCACTTTTTGCGCGGCCAGACGCAGGTTGCCAGCGCGGGAGTAATAGCCGAGTCCCTGCCACAGATGGAGAACTTGCTGTTGGTCCGCGGCGGCCAGATCGGCGAGTGTCGGGAATGTCTTAATGAAGCGAAGGAAATAGGGAATGACAGTTGCCACTTGGGTCTGCTGGAGCATGGCTTCCGAAATCAGGACGTAGTAGGGGTCTGGATGGGCTCCGAGAGCGGCTCGCCAAGGAAGCTCCCGGCGGTGGAGGCGATACCAGCGGAGTAACTGATTCTGAAATAATCGCGAGGAACCAAGCATGTCCGGGCATTGTAGGCGAAGGACGCTACAACGAAGCAGTGTGTGCTGGAATCCGCTGGAAACAAAACGGCCGATAGTACCGTCTTTGACAGTAGTGAATTGAGGTGCATTGGATACGTATTTCGCGCAAATGTCCGGTAATATAGGGAAAATGGCTGGATTATAATAGCGATGAAGTAATCGTATCTGGTATACCGATCTCCGGAGCAAGGAGTGCTCTGTTTGTGGAAGGAATGGAGCCTCTGCAAAGAGTGGTACGAAGGAGGTTCCGAGTATGCGTATGCCTCATGTAGACGACTTTGTACGGTTGACGGCGGACATCCCAGAACTGAGCTTGCATCGGGGAGATGTTGGCGTCGTTCGAAGCACATGGTTTTCACCCACCACGGCTTACGAAGTTGAATTCCATCCCATTGGGTTCAGCTCTCAAACGCGAGCGCTGCTCCTGGCGGAGCAGGTGCAGGTGGAAGACGGGGCGCTCTTCGACGACAGCCGCGTCGCCGTGCTTGCCTGAGCAGCAGCCGGATCTGTCAGTGGTGGAACCCTGCGCGCGGAGCAAATTGCGTGCCGGGTAGACCGTTAAATCCCTTATTGTTGAGTCCTTCGCTGTAGCTTGTGGTCAGTTAGCTGATTCTCTGGACTCGCGCCGCACGGCTTGGGCGGACGGGACAAACTGATTCACAGGCCCCACAGCCGTTGCACTTCTTCTCATCAATGACCGGAATGGTATTAAAGCCGCCGTCGGTGGAGGCGATATGCACCGCGTCAAAGGGACAGTGGACGATGCAAGCGTTGCACTCCTCGCCGGCCGCGAGTCTGCAGGTGGGCAGTTCGATGCGGGCGACGCCGATGAGGCGTGATTGCTTCTCGTCGAGCGTGATGCGGGCAATGGCTCCGCTGGGGCAGACCTGGCTGCAACGGTGGCAATCCTCGCGGCAGTAGTCTTTCTCGAAGCTGAGCAGGGGGGATAGCAGGGAGGTGAACCCATGGCCGCCGGTGTCGGGGCGGATGATGCGCGACGGGCAGTGGGCGATGCAGTTTCCACAACGGATGCAGACACCGCGAAAGCGGCGGTCGTCGAGCGATCCCGGCGGGCGCAGTGGTGCGGGTTGTGGCCTGGCTGCGCCGGCCGCCAGCATGCCGGCGGCGCCGATGCTCGCGTTCAGCACTGCCCGCCGTGCCAACGCGGCGTTGTTGGCAGGCGATCTGGCTGGGCATTGACGGCAGCGACGTTTGAGGATTGCCTTTGGGGCAAACAGCATATCCTGCATGGATCCGAGCGGGCACAAGCGCATGCACCAGAGGCTGGGAATGATGATGCCCACGAGCAGGATTGCGGGCAGGACAATGATCGCGGCGAGTTGTATAGGGCTGTGCCAGGCGTTGACGAAGCCGTTAAACATGGCCAACGGATCGAGCCAGAGGAACAGGGGATAGCCAAGGACCGCGCCGCCGAGAGTAAGGAGCAACACCCAGGGTCCAAGCTGCGGAAAGCGAAGCCACGCGGCGGAGGCTGGCGCATTGAGCCGACCAAGTTGGTCTTCGAGTAAGCCGACGGGACAGGCGTAGCGGCAGAACCATCGCTTGCGGAGCATGGCCGCGATGAGCGCTGGGATGGCCAGCAGGGTGACGATGGTTGCCGAGCGTAAGGCGATGAAGGAACCGAGCGCCGTATTAGGGGCTTAGCGCCGGGAAGAGGATCGAGCTCGTCGCGGAGAATGCGAGCAAGAATCCGGCCAGCACCATCGAAACACGTCCGGCCAACCGGAGTCGGCGATAGTTTCCGGCGGACTGGTTCGTGGGCATACACAACTCCGTACAACGGCCGGGAACATCGCCAGACTGATTGCCCCGGGTCGCTCATTGGGTGGCATGCTACGCCGCAAACTGTCTTGGCCGAAAACAGTGATTTTGGCCGAACAATCGCATCATTATGCGATTTTAGTTTCAGCGCGAAAAAAGTGGCGCAAAACGCTGGGAAATCAGAGGAATTGTGCGCTTTCAA
>JANYKD010000390.1 GCA_025361735.1 Phycisphaerales bacterium | reverse complement strand
CGTCAGGGGCGGTACACATTAACCCACGACGTAAGTCGTGGGTTAATGGCGTGGCAACATGAATGAGCCGCGCAGGGGCGACACAACTTCTGCCGCCGTTGTCCCGCACACCCCCCGTCCACATTCCCGTCTCCGCGTGGTAAGGCATACATAAGGAGAACCACCCATGCGTTACCTCGCTCTATCGCTCATCGCTCTGTGCCTCGCCGCCATGCCCTTGCAGGCAGCCGAGAAACTCAAGGCCCTCATTCTCGACGGCCAGAACAACCACGACTGGAAGAGTTGCCAACCCCTGCTCAAAGCCACACTCGAAGAATCCGGCCGGTTCACGGTCGACGTCTCCTCATCGCCTGCGGCCAAGACCGGGACGCCCGATCAGTGGCAAGCCTGGCGGCCCAAGTTCACCGACTACGCCGTCGTCGTCTCCAACTACAACGGCCAGGACTGGCCGGCCGAGGTCAAGACCGACTTCGTCAACTACGTCAAGAACGGCGGCGGCCTAGTCATCGTCCACGCGGCCGACAATTCCTTCGGTAACTGGCCCGAATACAACGAGATGATCGCCGTTGGCGGCTGGGGCGGCCGCAACGAGAAATCCGGCCCCATGGTCCGCTATCGCGTTGGGAAGATCGTCATGGACACCACCCCCGGCGCCGGCGGCACGCACGGCGCCAACCACGAGTTCGTCGTCGAAACCCGCGACGCCGAGCACCCCATCATGAAGGGCCTGCCCGCCAAGTGGAAGCACGCCAGCGATGAGCTCTACGCCAAGATGCGCGGTCCCGCGAAGAACCTCACCGTCCTGGCCACCGCCTTCTCCGCGCCCGACAAGGGCGGCACCAGCGAGAACGAGCCGATCCTCATGGTGATCTCCTACGGCAAAGGCCGCGTGTTCCACACCGTTCTCGGCCACGACACCCGCTCCATGTCCGGCCTCGGCTTCCAGGTCACGCTCGCCCGCGGCGCCGAATGGGCCGCCACCGGCGCAGTCACACTCCCGGCACCGAAGGCGGAAGAACTCCCGGCGGACACAGCGGCGATCCACAAGGTGGCAACGAAATAATGGCGTGGCCACGCGCCCTCAATCGGATACACATCGTACAGAACCTTGTGACAACAAACTTGCAGGCCCGAAGGGCCGATGCCTTTGGTAGCCATGGCCGTAAGACCACGGAGCTCAGCGCCCAATCATCACAGGCCCGAAGGGCCGTTACCTTCGGTAGCCGTGGCCGTAAGGCCACGGAAATCCACGCCTGATCATCAGAGGCCCGAAGGGCCGACACTGCGGGAGATCGCCAAATTGTCTTCTCGCCCCTCCTGCGGTCGGGCCGCACAAGTAGGGCCGGCGTGTCGCCGGCCTTCCCGCAGCGTACACCATCTGGAATTCCAGGCCAGCGAGGACGCTGGCCCCACTTTGCAGACCCGCCTTTTCCGAGGACATCTGCGGTGTGTATCGGGGTGAGGCCCACGACCATGGCTAACAGCCCGTCAATCCCGCGGCTACAATGCCGCCATGAGACCCATCGCCCGCATTCTGCTCCTCGCCGCCGCGTCGCTACTCGTTTCCTGCGACCGCCCGGCCACCGGATCCGCAGGCTCAACCGCCACCAACGGCGGCACGATCACCGCCCACTTCAGCCCCAGGGGCGGCTGCACCGACGCGATCGTCGCCACCATCGGCGAAGCCCGCCAGACGCTGGACATCCAGGCCTATTCGTTCACCTCCGTGCCCATCGCCCAAGCCGTCGTCGCCGCTAAAAGCCGTGGCGTGAAAGTCCGCGCCGTCCTCGACAAATCTCAACGGACCGAGCGATATTCCTCCGCCACATTCCTCAAGAACCACGATGTACCGACCTACATCGACGACCAGCACGCCATCGCCCACAACAAGATCATGGTCATTGACGGCCAAACCCTGATCACCGGCTCCTTCAACTTCAGCAAGGCCGCCGAGGAAAACAACGCCGAGAACCTGCTCGTCATCCGCGGCAATCCCGAACTCATCAAGCAGTACACCGCCAACTTCGACAAACACCTTGCCCATTCGGAGTCGTACAAGCCTTGAATGCAGTCGGAAGCGAGGCCGTCCTCACGTGCTCCGAACGGTAGCCGACAACCGCCCCGGGAATAGGATGCGATAAGCGAAAGAAGCTCGAGGCGCGTCCCCATCCAATTCCGCTTCCTCAGTCCCGCAGGGGCGCCCCAAGCCAGCCCAGGGCACCGCCCTGGGTTCCATGCACCCCATCAAACCCAAGCCCTGAAAGGGCGACCTATGCATCCTCGTTTCGTTCGCCGTGACAAAAGCGGGTCCGCGCTAGAAGCCGGCGCGCTTCATCTCGGCATGCCAGCGATCGCGGTGCTTCGCACACACGGCGCGCGACCACTCGACATACTCCAAGACCTCCGGCGGGACCTGCCGGTGCCACTCCTTCATTTCCGCGCGGACGGGGTAAGTCTCGGGCTTGCCGTCGAACTCCGGATCAAACGTAAACGCAAGACACGCGTATCGCGCGCGATCGCGAAGTGATTCCGGCGGCACCAAGCGTACGGCCTCCACGAGGTCCCGGTACTCCGAGGCTGAAAGACTGAAGGGCTCCCACGTTGCGCCCGGACTCATCCCACCTTGCCCGCCTCCGCGCAGCAGGAGCAGGTTGAGCAAATGGAATGGCGGAAAGACCCCACAGGCGCCGAAATATGGGATGTCATAGACGAACGCCAAGAGGGAATTCTCCATCGGGTCCGCGCGATCGCCGTGCCACATCCCGTGGTGACGGAAATACCTAACCCGACGAAGTCGGGCCTCGATGTTTTCGGTAGGTGTTCCACGCGACATAAGTGCTGCCTATTTGATCGCCCCAAACGATATCAATGAGAGCGGGACTAAACAATGAGCGGCGGATTCGGATAACGTGGTGCGCCATCCGCAGTGCGCACAGTCAAATGGGTCATGCGCACAGGCAAATGGGTCATGGATCAATTTGACGCGTCAGACGGTAGTCGTTCGTGGTTCGTCCGCATTCACTCAGTTCAAATCTCCACGGATGTCGCCGATCTCACGGACATTGCAAGACGTTGTTCCTCTGTCTCCCCACTTGATCCATGCCGTCCGCGGCACAACCGATCAGAATCTTCGCAGCGCGCGACGGATGCTCTGATGCATCCTTGCGCTTCATTGCCGCTCTCAATCAATTAAGTCTCACGCAGAGGCGCAGTGTCCGCAGAGAGATGTCCCCAATGGCCAAGTCCTCTCTGCGAGCTTTGCGCCTCCGCGTGAGATCGTCCGTCATCCTTCTTCGTGGCCCTTTGCGGCCCTTCCTAGTTGACACTTCCCAGCCATGTAGGGCAGATCGCCGGCGACTATTTGTGAACCTTGTACAGTTTCATGTCGCCATCCAGATCAATGGGGCCTTCGGCCGTGGCATCCCCCACGATCAACCGGCGATCGGCCGAGACGTCGCCCTTGAGCGTGCCATGGTAGCTGCCCTTCTTGAAGCTGATGACCATCTGTCGCCTGGCATTGACCGTGCCGGTGAAGGGTATCTTTGATCCCATATGTTCCACCGTGACCGTGCCGGTCAGGGTCTTGCCCTTCTGGCTCGTGACGATCAATTCCACGTCAAATGACTTGGATATGAAATACTTCTTGACCTTGACGCTGCCTGTAAACCGGCCAACCAGACTGGGAATGACCGGTGTCGCCGCCGCCACACGCGGGGCAACGCGGATGGCCGCCGGAGTCGGGCCGTCAACCGTCAGAACCGCCACGGGCGGAAGCGAAAGCAGACAGCGCATTTCCAACGATTCGATCATTGAATAATTGCGCTGCGACGAGCCGCCGGAACGATGAGCAGTCATAAGACCTCCCGGAAAAACGTCCCGCTGTCACGGCAGGCAACACCCCTGTCGCACCAACAGACGACTGTAGCAGCCGTCCGGCGGCGGAGTCAATGACATCACCAGAGCCGCAAAGCGAACACTCGGGGCAGTCACATGCGGGGTAGAAAGTCGCCGAATTGTAGGGCCGACGCCCTCGTCGGCCTTTGGTCCGAAAACGGGGACATGAATGCTGTTGTTCGCGGCCAGGAAGATCGCCGGCGCAGTCACTTAAGGTGGGGCCACGCCCCACCATCTCGCACGGCGCGATCACGTCCCTCCTCTTCGCAACCCCGGTGATTAATGAATATTCTCAATATTCACATATTGTGTTCATGTTCGCATTATGATAAAATCTGAACTCCGTTCGCTCATTGACAAGTGAATACGCTGTCCGCCATCCCCGTTCGCCTGCGGGTCCCTGCCTTGGGTACGCAAAGCGTCCGACTTCGTGATCCATCCTTTCCCGCCTGTCGGCAACGCGCTCGCAAAGGACACATCCGGGACCCGCCTTGGGACCGATCGCGACACTTTCGGGACCTCCTTTGGATCCGCAAAGGATCCGGTCGGGATCCGCATTGGACCCGGTTTTTCGAACACCCCGTGCCCCTCACGCGAATCATAACAACCTGCAACATCAATGGTTATGGCAAACAGTTCCGGCATCACTCGCCTCGAAACAACTATTTTTCTCAAATCCCGCCCCCACACTGCATTTTGCGCCACGCAAAAAGTGAACCGGGCACGCAGCGCCACGGATAATACGAAGGAACGGCGTTACGCTTGCCCACAGCCTTGGTCATTCGTGCTTCGAGATTCACTCGTCATTCGAGTTTCGGATTTCGTCATTCCCGCACCACGCACCCTGCGATTGGCGCGTCCCAGGCAGTTGGTCCCGTCCGGCCGATTGGGTAGCATGCCATCCCAACTCTATGAAACACCCACAACCCCTCATCGGAAATCCCCTCGCCCGCTTCGGCATGCTCTGTCTCATCGCCCTGCACCTCCTGCTGTTCGCAGCGTGCAGCACCGCCATCGCCGCCGAAGCCGCGCCCGCCGCCGCCAAAACCGTCTACAACGTCCGCGACTACGGCGCGATCGGCGACGGTAAGACCCTGGACAGCCCGGCCATCAACCGCGCCATCGACGCTGCGTCCGCGGCCGGCGGCGGGACCGTCTGTCTGCCGGCCGGCACCTATCTCAGTGGCAGCATTCATCTCAAGAGCAACATCAACCTGCTCATCGACGCGGGCGCCACGCTCCTCGGGGCGCCGCAGAACCTCAACGCGTACGACCCCCCGGAGCCGTTTGAGGGCAAGGCCTACCAGGATGGCGGCCACACCTACTTCCACAACAGCCTCATCTGGGGCGAGGATCTCACCAACGTCTCCATCACCGGCCAGGGCATGATCAACGGCGGCGGACTCACGTCCAGCGACAAGGATGTCGGCAAGGGCGCGATCAAGCAGGGCGACAAGGCCGTGGCGCTCAAGCGCTGCCGCCACGTGCTCATGCGCGACTTCACCATCTTTCACGGCGGCCACTTCGCCATCCTCGTCACGGGCTGCGATGACATGACCATCGACAACGTGACCATGGACACCAACCGCGACGGTGTTGACATCGACTGCTGCCGCAACGTCATGGTCTCCAACTGCCGCATCAACTCCCCCGGCGACGATGCCCTCTGCCCCAAGAGCACCTACGCGCTGGGCAAACCCGTCATCACGGAGAATCTGACGATCACCAATTGCCAGGTCTCCGGGTTCAAGGAAGGCACGCTGCTCGATGGCACCATGCAGCCGGCCAAGCGCCGCAACGGCCGGATCAAGTTCGGCACCGAATCCAACGGCGGCTTCCGCAATTGCACCGTGAGCAACTGCACGTTCCGCGACTGCATGGGCCTGGCGCTGGAGGAAGTCGACGGCGGCATCATGGAAAACATCACCATCACCAACCTGACCATGATGGATGTGCAGGACTACCCGATCTACATCACACTCGGCCAGCGCAACCGCGGACCGGAGGGCACCGAGGTCGGCAAGGCCCGCAACATCTTCATCTCCAACGTCATCGCCACGGGCATCGACAAGATGAGCGGCATCCAAATCACCGGCCTGCCCGGGCACCCTGTCGAGGGCGTGCGCCTGCAGAACATCCGCCTGTTCTTCAAAGGCGGCGGCACCAAGGAAGACGCCGCCCGCACGCCCAAGGAACTGGACAAGGGCTACCCCGAGCCCAGCAAACTCGGCATCATGCCCAGCTACGGCATCTTCTGCCGCCATGTGCGCGACCTCGAACTATCCGACATCCGCGTCGGCTTCGACAAGGAAGACCTCCGCCCCGCGATGCACTGCGTGGACGTCGATGGCGTTGAAATCGACAATTTCAAGGCCCGTGTGGCCGACGGCATCCCGGCCGCCCGTTTCGACGAGGTCAAGGGCCTGGTTATCCGCAATTCGCCTGTGCTGAAGGGATTGAGCGAGGGGAAGTGAATGCGGCGCAAATGAACTACAGATGAACCACAGAGAGCACAGAGACGCTGGTGAGTAACCAACGTCGTTGGCATCTCTGTGCTCTCTGTGGTTACATTCTGGGTTTCCTGCTCTGCGTCATTGCGTCTCTGCGTGAGACCATTTGCGATCGCTTCAAAGCAGCCTGTTCCGCTTCCGAAAGGAGAACCGCTGAAATCGCGGATGGAGGAGCTTATGGACGGGCTTGAGTGGCTGGAGAAATGACGACGGACGAGGGAACCGTCTCCGGCCTACGGGGCATGTCCGATCTTTGAGGGATACGAGACGACAAGAACATAAATGTCCAAAAGTAGAGGAAGAAGATGACCCAATTGAGGCGCAGCCATTTCCTATGGCCTGCTTGCTCCAGCGCGGCCGACAGCAGCAGCGTGAACCAGCCCACAGGGCATACGAGAAAGCACATCCAGCGGCATGCGTTCAGCATCGGTCCATCAACCGTCAAGGGGGAATCATTAAGCATCGCGCCCGGCAGGATACAGAACACCCCACAAGTGCTCATGAGCAGCCCCGGGAATAAGAGCAGGAACTTTCTCCACTTTGAGGACGCGCCTGATTGAGGTTCTTGAAGTTTGTCATCAAATTGGATCATTACGTCTCTGCTCCATCCCGTGGATTCGCGCACCGGGACTGTAATCGAAAGGTAATGGCGCGAGAAGATCACACGCCGCTGGCAACGAGGGCAACGGCAGGCAGTCAGCAGCGAACGCCTTGCCTTATCCGAGCCATCCGAGTTATCCGCGGTCAATCGCTTCTGTCTGAAATACGATAGAGAGACTGTGGCCCGGACCCGAGCCGTCCGCTCAACCAGAAACCGCTTCGTGTCTTCGTGCCTTCGTGTTTAACTCTGACTGCCCGGCATCAGCGGCGAGACGCCGCTGCCACTCTGGGACACAGGCGGGACGTGTGTGCTACGAAGAGGCTCAACGCAGTTTGGTCGTCGCCAACGCCATCGCGGCGAGCATGGCGTTGATGAGCCAGAAACGGACGATGATCTTCGGTTCCGGCCAGCCGAGTTTCTGGAAGTGGTGGTGAATCGGGGACATCAGGAAGATCCGGCGGCCTTCGCCGTAGCGACGCTTGGTGTACTTGAAATAGCCGACCTGCAGGATGACCGAGAGCGCCTCGGCGACGAACACACCGCCGACGATGACCAGCATCAGCTCCTGGCGGATGACGATGGCGATGTAGCCGATCAGGCCGCCCAGAGCCAGCGAACCGGTGTCGCCCATGAAGACGGATGCGGGGTAACAGTTGAACCAGAGGAAACCCAGGCAGGCGCCCGTGATGGCGCCGGCGACCACGGCCATCTGGCCGGAGGCGGGGATGTAGGGGAAGTTCAAAAAGTTGGCGTTGTCGGAGACGCCCACGATGATCGCCAGCACGATGAACGTGAAGCCGGTGATGGCCATGCAGCCGGAAGCCAGGCCGTCCATGCCATCGGTCAGGTTCACGGCGTTGGAGGAGCCGATCATCACGAGCGAACTCAAGATCACAAAGGCCAGCGGGCCCAGGACAATGGAGTATTCGCGGAAGTTCTTCACGAAGGGAAAATAGAGACGGTTGTGTTCCTCGATGTTCCGGCCGTAGTGATAGGTGAAATAGGCCAGCACGGTGGCCAGCCAGATCTGGGCGAGGAGTTTTTCGAGCGAGGTAAGGCCCTGCCGGCCGGACTCGCCGCGACGGTCGCGCGTGAGCTTGAGCCAGTCATCGACTGCGCCGACCGCGCCGAGGATGGCGACACAGACCATCGCCATCTGCACGTAGAAATTGGACAGGTCGCCAAGCAGCGCGATCGTGAAGAGGATGGCGAGGTTGATGAGAACGCCGCCCATGGTGGGCGTGCCCTGTTTGCCGGTATTGAGGACGTCGATCTCGGGCTGATCGAACTTGGCGTTGTCACCGATCTTCTGGGCGCGCAGCCAGCGAATGACGCCCGGCGCCAGCAGGTAGACGATCAGAAATGAAACCATCACCGCGAGGATGGCCTGGAAGGTCACAAACGTAAACACCCGCAGGAAGCCGATCTTGTGGGCGGTCAGCCAGAGGAGGTTTTTCTTGACAAGCAGGTAGAACATAGAGTTTTGTCTCAAGCGGTCTTTCGCATGGGCATGGCTTGGATGGCCTGGGCAATCTGCTCGAGTTTCATATAGCGGGAGCCTTTGAGCAGGATGAGATCGCCCGAGGAGATGATCGCGGGGATGGCGGCGGCGGCGGCGGCGGCGTCACGGTATTGCAGGATCCACTCCGCGGCGAAACCACGGCTGCGGGCTTCCGCGGCAATCAGTGCGGCTTTCTCGCCGACGCAGAAGAGCAGGTCCAGCGTACTGGCCGCGACGAACGCGCCCATTTGCCGGTGGGCATCGTCGGTCTTGTCGCCGAGTTCGCGCATGTCGCCGAGGATGGCAATTCGCCGGCCATGGCATGGCAGCGCGGCGAGCGTTTCGATGGCGGCCTGCATCGAGGCGGGGTTGGCATTGTACGCGTCGTTGACGATCGTGGTGCCGCCGAGCCGAAGGATCTGCAGCCGCATCTCCGGCCCGTGGGCGATGGCCAGGGCCTCGACGATTTCCTCGTTGCTGAGGCCGAAATGGCGGGCGACGGCGACGGCCGCCAGCGCGTTGATGGCGGTGTGCTTGCCCAGCAACGGCAGATAGATGGGGGTCTCGTCGTTGAGCAGAAACTCGACGCCGTCGAAATCGCAGTGGATGTTCGTGGCATGGAGATCGTTGTGTTGCTGCGTGCCGAAGGTCACGCGCCGGCCGGGATAGGCGGCGAGGGCCTCGAGCACTTTCGGGTCGTCGCCGTTGACGACGAGCAGGCCGGCGGGGCTCAGGCCCTCGATGATGCTGGCCTCTTCCTTGCGGACGCCGTCAATGTCTCCGAGGCCTTCGAGGTGTTCCTCGGAGCAGTTGGTCACCACGGCGATATCCGGGCGGGACATATGGGTGAGGGTGCGGATTTCGCCGGGGTGATTGGTGCCGAGTTCGAGCACGAGATAATCGTGCTGCGGATCGGCCGCGAAAATCGCCAGGGGGACGCCGATGTCGTTGTTGAAACTCTTGGGGGAAAACGTGCCGGCGAACTGGTGGCAGAGGACGGAGTCGATGAGGTGCTTGGTGCCGGTCTTGCCGTTGGATCCGCCTACGCCGATGACTGTGGACTTCATTCCGCGGCGGATGCCATGAGCGAGGTGGCCCAGGGCCTTGCGCGTATCGGCGACTTGGATGAGGACGACGTCGGGCGGGCATGCGGGCGGGATGTGGTCGACGAGCGCGGCGACGGCACCAGCGGGGGCCGCCGCGGGAAGGAAACTGTGGCCGTCGTGCTTCTCGCCGCGCAGGGCGACGAAGAGATAGCCCGGCTTGACGTCGTCGGAACTGCGAACGACGCCGGTGATGACGGGAGGTCTGGCCGGCACGCTACCAACGACGCGGCCATCGACGAATTCGCAAACCTGCTGCAATGAGATCGCGTCCATGCTTTATCCAGTCTGAGCAACCATGCGGGAGCAACGCTCCTATTTCCCGGCCGCGCTGCGCAAAGCCTGTTTCGCCTCTTCAACATCGTCGAAGTGGTGTTTTTCCGTGCCGACGACCTGATAATTCTCGTGGCCTTTGCCGGCCAGCAGGACCACGTCGCCGGGCTCGGCTTCGGTGATGGCCCGGTGGATCGCCTGGCGGCGGTCCGCCTCGATGACCAGGGGTTTCTTCCGTCGCTTGCGGAAACCGGTGACGATCTGCTGGATGATGCTCGCGGGGTCCTCCGTGCGCGGATTGTCGCTGGTCACGTAGATGACGTCGGCGAGTTTCTCGGCAACCTTCGCCATGCGCGGGCGTTTGCTGTTGTCGCGATCACCGCCGCAGCCGAAGACCACGCGGAGTTGGCCGGGCGTGAGCGGCCGCAGGGCATTGAGCACATTCTTGAGCCCGTCGTCGGTGTGGGCATAGTCGACAAAGACGCCGAAGCCCTGGCCCATCCGCACGGGCTGAAGGCGTCCCGGAGCGCCGGCGGCATCGGTCAGGGCAAGGGCGATGGTCTCAGGCTCGATGCCGTAGGCCTCGCCGACGAGCGCGGCGGCGGTCAGGGCGTTGGCGATGTTGTGGTGCCCGATCAGCCCCATGTCCACATGCACGCGGCCCTTGGGCGTGATGAGTGCAAAGTGCGAACCCGTGGCGTCGATGAAGATTTCTTCGGCGCGATAATCGGCGTGCGGCGCGAAGCCCCACCAGACAATTTTGGCCCGGCAGTTGCGGATCATGCGGTGCGACTTGGGATCGCCCGTGCTGACGCAGGCCACGGCAGACGGTTCGAGCATGTCGAAAAGCATGGCTTTGGCGGCCGCGTAGTTGGCGATGGTCTTGTGATAGTCGCGGTGGTCGCCGGTGAGGTTGGTGAACGCCGCGACAGAAAAATGCAGACCGGAAACGCGGTGCTGGTGAAGCGCGTGCGAAGAGACCTCGATGCTGCACGCCTCGGCGCCGTTGTCGCGCATGGCCGCCAGAAGCCGCGAAAGATCGACGGCGCCCGGGGTGGTCATGCTGGCCTCGCGGCACTCCTTGCCATCGTCGACCTCGACGGTGCCGATCATGCCGCACTTCCGCCCGGCGGCCTTGAGAATATGCCGCACGAGATAGGCGGTGGTGGTCTTGCCGTTGGTTCCGGTGACAGCCAGCATGCGTAAGGCACGCGATGGCGAGCCGTGGAAGATCTCCGCCAGCGGCGAGATGACGGCCGCGGGGTTGGCAACGATGATCTGGGGCAGACTCGGGGCGACGATTGGCTGGTCGGTAACCACGGCCACGGCGCCCTTGGCGGCGGCGTCCAGGGCATACTGTTTTCCGTCGGTCTTGGTCCCGGCACGGGCGATAAAGAGGTCGCCCGGGCGTGCCTGGCGGGAATCCTCGCAGATACCCGTGATGGGAAGATCGGGCACGCCATCGAGCTTTATTGATGAATCGAAACCGTGCAGGAGTGAGTGGAGCAGCATCGGGACATCCCTTCCCCGGCCTTGGCTCTCGCCGCCGGCTTGGCTGGAACCATCCATGGTCCAGTGTCGAAAAAGCAATCTACCACTCCATCGGGAGGGAATCAATCAACAGTTCTGGATATATGCCGATGACGCGTTCGTCATATTTCGTTCAGGCGGCCGTACGGATCGTGAACACTACAACGCATGACGGCTGGAGAAAGCTGGCGAATTGTGGGAAGATCGCGCTCGAACACAGGTTGTTGGATGTGAACATGAAACCAGAGACTGTCATTATCTCGCGGCAACTCGCGCCCGATGCCCGGGCAGCCGCACTGGAAAGTGAACTCGCAGATCGCCTCCGCGAGGCCGGATTTTCGGTGATCCAGACGCCGCATCTGTACCACGTTCGCGAGGAGAGCCCGTTCTGGGCCGAACTGGCGAAACAGGCGAGCGACGGGGTCATCGTCTTTTCCTGGCTGCATCCGCGGCCAGCGGAGTGGCTGTTGCGGCGACACGCGGTCGGAGGCGAGAGCATTGCTGCGTTCAACTTGAATGCCTATGCCACCGCGGACGCCTGCTGGGGGGCGCTGCAGCAGGCAATGGAAACGCGGGGCTACAAACACAGTTCGACGGCCGACGGCCGGCTCATGGCGATGGAAGATGCCGCGGCCGTCCGGTGGTATCCGGTGGTGGATCAGGCTCGCTGCGTGAACTGCCACCATTGCCTGCAATTCTGCCTCTTCGGGGTGTACACGAAGGACGAGGTCGGGCACTTGCTGGTTCGTAATCCGGATCGCTGCAAGCCGGGATGTCCGGCCTGCTCGCGCATCTGCCCGGAAGGGGCGATCATGTTCCCGCTGTGCAAGACGGATCCGGCCATCGCCGGCGCGCCGGGATTGCTGATGTCACCCGATGCGGCGGCCCGGCGGATGTTTTACACACGTACGAAAAAGCCGTGTCCCGTTTGTGGACAAACGCCGCAGGCACAGAAGACGGTGAAAGCCAAGGCGGAGGATCTGTGCCCGGAGTGCGGCGGGGTGCGTCCACAGCCAGCAGCGCCAGTGGCGGCAGCGGCCGTGAAGAAGCACGGTCCTCCCGTGCATGACGATCTCGATGCCCTGGTCGATCAGTTGGATGACGTGATGCGGAGGAAGACATAGTGGCCGACAACGCAGGCAGTCCAGTGGTGTTGACGGCGGACCGCACGCTGATGGCAAACCATCGGCTGCTCTTTGATGGCATGCTGGCCGCGAGCCAGACGACGACCGCCCCGGTCTGGTTGACGGGCTGGCTGGTGATGCCGTGGACGCCGAAAAACGGCGTGCGGGCGAGCGTGGCGCCGCTCGGACTGCGCCGCATCGAGGCGTCGCTGCTGGCCGGGGGTTTCTCGGCCGATGACGTGACGGTCGTGGACGAACGCAGTCTCGGCCAGGTAATCGGCCCGGCGACGCGCGTGATCGGCATCTCGGCCGGCGAGCCGGCGGGATTGGGGATGAACAGTTCGACGATGACGGCCGTGGCGGGCGGCCGGATCTATCCACAGGCGATGTTCGAACGCGTGCTCGCCAAGGTTCGGCGATATGTGAAGGATCGCAGACTATCGGCGAAGATCGTGCTCGGCGGGCCGGGCGCGTGGCAACTGGCGGATCATCCGGAACTGCTGAAGCAACTGGGGATCGACCACGTCATCGCCGGTTATTCTGAAGCCAACGCCGCGGAGATATTCCGCAGTCTGCTGGCCGGAGAAGCGCTGCCGGAGGTCATCCGTGGCGCGTGGCAGCCGGACTCGACAATCCCCGCCATCGAACACGCCAGCACCATGGGCGTAGTGGAAATCAGCCGCGGCTGCGGGCTGAACTGCTCCTACTGCACGATCGCTCGCGTGCCCATGGTCCACCTGCCGCCGCAGACCATTCTTCGCGACGCGCAGACCAATGTGTCGGCCGGCCTGACCAGCATCGCCGTCCTCAGTGAGGACTTCTTCCGCTACGGCGCCGACGGGCTTCGCGTCAATCCGGCCGCGCTGCTGTCGCTGCTGCGGGAACTCCGCAAGATCCCGGGACTGCGGCTGATCCAGATCGACCATGCCAACGTCGTCAGCATGGCCCAGTTTTCGGATGCCGAATTGAAGGAGATTCACGACCTGCTGGTTGGCGACACCGGGTGCCGCTATTTGTGGGTTAATGTGGGTGTCGAGACGGCGTCGGGACAGTTGCTGCGGGAGATGGGGGCGGCCGGAAAGATGAACCGCTGTCCGGCGGAACAATGGGGTACGCTGTCGGCGGCGCAACTGCGGCGACTGTGTCAGGCAGGTTTCCTGCCCATGGCGAGCCTGCTGATTGGCGCACCGGGCGAGACGGACGAACATCTCCGCGAAACGCTGGCGTGGGTGGAGTCGATTTCGGATCTGCCGATCACGGTATTTCCGGTGCTCTACGCGCCGATCAACGCCACGGCACCGCCTGATCCCCGGGCGCTGCGGCGGGTGCATTGGCAACTCATCAAGGCCTGCTATCGCCTGAATTTCCGCTGGATCCCCCGCATGTACTGGGACAATCAGAGCGCTGCCGGCGTGTCGCTGCTCAAGCGGCTGACGGTGCAGGTCTTGGGAATCGGGCAGGTCGTGCAGTGGAAGTCGCTCTTCGCATGGCACTCGTGGAGGGCAAAACCATGATCGCGCCCGGGCGAGCCGAAGCGGCGATGGAAACCACGCTGAGACGGCTGCTGGCGGAAATGCGGCCGGAGGGATACTGGACGGGTTATCTGTCGTCGTCCGCACTATCGACGGCGACGGCGCTGAGCGCGCTGGCGGTCGCCAACGAATCATCCGCAGACGCAAAGGCGCGCATTCAGCGCGGCCTCAACTGGCTTGCACAACACCAGAATGGTGACGGCGGCTGGGGCGACACACCGGACAGCCCGAGCAATCTGTCGACGACGGTGCTGTGCGTGGCGGCGATGCGGCTGTGCGCCAGTGCTGCATCCGATGTCATTGGCGAATGCGGCAAAATGAGCCTGGGTAGGGACGGCTCGCCGAGCCGTCCGGGTGCGCCCCACAACGGCGGTTTCGGCGAAACCGCCCTACCTGTGCCGCAAACAGTGGCGGCACCCCCCGACGACTGCCGCCGCGTCGCTGAATCGGAGGCAACTTCGCGCGCGCGCGGCGACAAATACATCCAGCAACGCGCGGGCGATAGTGCGAAAGGGCTCGTCGAGGCGATAACGAAGATCTACGGACAGGACCGCACGTTTGCTGTCCCTATTCTTATGAACTGCGCTCTGGCGGGCATGGTACCGTGGGATGCGGTGCCCGGCCTTCCGCACGAACTGGCCGCCGTTCCGCATGGATTCTACAAATTACTGCGGCTGCACGTCGTCAGCTACGCCCTGCCTGCCTTGATCGCCATAGGCCTGCTCATCCACCATCGTCACCCGCCGCGCAATCCCCTGCTGCAGTGGGTCCGCGGGGCGGTGCAGGGCAGGATTCTTGCGAAACTGGGACGGATCCAGCCTGAGAGCGGCGGCTTTCTTGAAGCCACACCGCTAACAAGTTTCGTTGCCATGAGCCTGATTTCGCTGTTTGGACCGGAGCAGGCCGTCGCCATCCCGTGCCTTGGGTTCTTGCGGGCATCGCAGCGCGACGACGGAAGCTGGCCCATCGACACGAACCTCTCCGTGTGGCTCACCACGGCCGCCGTTGCGGCCATCACCTCCGCCAGCCAGTCTTCGCGAATTGACGCGCCTCGCACGGCCGCCTGGATCGCGGCCCGTCAGTATACGAGCGTCCATCCGTACACCAATGCCCGGCCCGGCGGCTGGGCATGGACGTATCTCTCCGGCGGCGTGCCTGATGTTGACGACACCTCGGGCGCCATCATCTCGCTGGCGGAATCGGATTCGGCGCGCGGGCATGTTCCGACCGGTGCCCGCTGGCTTCTCTCGCTTCAAAACTCCGACGGCGGCTGGCCGACGTTCTGCCGTGGGTGGGGCAAGCTGCCGTTCGACAAGTCGGCACCCGATCTGACGGCCCACGCCCTGCGCGCGTTACGCTGTGCGGACCCGCAACGGCACGATTCCCCGATTCAATCCGCCGTCGGCCGGGGTTTCCAATACCTGGCTCAGAACCAATGCCCCGATGGCTCCTGGCTGCCTCTGTGGTTCGGAAACCAATACCAGGCCGCACAGGCGAATCCCGTTCTGGGGACATCCCGTGTCCTGCGCGCGTATGAGGACCTTGGCGTGCGCGAAGCACCCGCCTTGCGCGGCATTGCGTATCTCGTCAAAGCCCAGAACCCCGACGGCAGCTGGGGCGGCGACTGTGGAATCGTCTCGACAATCGAGGAAACCGCGTTGGCGGTGACGGCCCTCGCCGGATGGTGCGACAGTGATGAAGTCCGAGCGGTCACGCTCCGCGGCGTCGCCCGCCTCGTCGAGTTCGTTGAGCACGGCGGGCTGGACCACCCAAGTCCCATCGGTCTGTATTTCGCCAGCCTCTGGTACTCTGAGCGACTCTACCCAATAATCTGGGCACTTGAGGCGTTTGGTAGAACGAGAGAAGTTGTGGTTGCAGCAAGTCCCTCGCTGCAACGAACCTGCTGAAGTAGTATATTAGTCAGAAGTTGACTGGCGTCCTTGTTGTTCCTCGGTAACGCGTATCGGGCTCTATGCATGACACCGCAGATCTCCACATCGCACGATGCGCCGCACGCCGATATCAAACAGGTGCCACAGGAACCGGCCGTCCGCCAGGCCATCCGTTCACTGGCGGCCGAGTTGTCGGCGCGCATTGATCCAGCCCGGCCGCCATCGCGCGATGATCTCGAACAACAGGCTCGAACGCTTCTCGATCGCCTCGGCCAGAGTCCCGGCTATCTCGGTTTTGCCATGGTGTCGATCAGCAACGCGTTTTGGCTGACGGCTCTGCAGGGCGTTCCCCACGACCGCCGGCTGTTTCTGCTGCCCCACTGCCTGAGCGACAAGTCGGCCTGCGCCGGCACGTACGACTCCGTCGGCCTGAACTGCGCCGGCTGTGGCCGCTGCTCGATCCACGAACTCAAGAGCGAGGCCGAGCGGTTGGGCTATCAGGTCATCGTCGCCGAGGGCACATCGTCCGTCCTCATGAAAGTCCTCGAAGGCGACGCGGATGCCATCATCGGCGTGGCCTGCCTCGATTCGCTGGAGAAATCGTTTCATCGCATTGTTGAACTGGGCGTACCGCACATGGCAGTGCCGCTGCTGCGGGATGGGTGCGTCGACACCGAGGCCGAACTGGATCAGATCCGTGCCCTCCTACTGGCCCGTTCCGATTCGGCCCGACCGCAAACGCGCAGCTATGTCCCCCTGCTGCGCGAGACCATGGGCATATTCCAGGAGCCGCTCTTCTCCGAGCTTCTGGCGCCGTGTCTTCCGACGTTCCCCACCAACGGCAATGGGACTCCCGATGCCCTGAACATGGTGCCACATGTGGCGATTGAATGGCTCCGTGAAGGCGGAAAACGCCTCCGGCCGTTTGTCACGGTCGTCGCCTATGCCGTTGCCAAGCACGGGATCGGCATCCTCAGCGGAACAGATGTCCCTGCCGAAGGACCGCTTCCACTTGCAGTCAAGCGGCTGGCCCTGGCCATTGAAGCCCTCCACAAGGCGTCGCTCGTCCACGATGACATCGAGGATGAGGACGAGTTTCGCTATGGCCGCCAGACCCTGCACCGCGTCCACGGTATCGGCCCGGCCGTCAACGTCGGCGACTATCTCATCGGTGTCGGCTATCGGTTGATCTCCAACGAAGGCAAGTCGCTAGGCGCGGACTTTGCCTGCGACATCCTTGCATCACTGTCCAACGCGCACCTGGAACTCTGCCGCGGACAAGGGACCGAGCTGTTGTGGCAAAAGCAGCCGGACAAGGCACACCGGCCGCTGGATGTGCTGACAATTTACGCTCTGAAAACGGCGCCCGCGTTCGAGGCCGCTCTTTATGCCGGGCTCCGCGCCGCCGGCGCCAAGCCCGACGCCGATCTGCTCCGCCAATTTTCCTGCTGCCTTGGCGAGGCCTTCCAGATCATGAACGATCTGGAGGACTGGCGTGCCGACGACCGCAACAAGCTCACGCGCGGCCGCGATGCGATTCTCGGCCGGCCCACGATCCTGCGTGCCTTCGCCACCGAAGCGGATACCGACGGAACACTCGCCCAACTCGCCGGCGACGGTCGGATGTCGCCCACCGAGTTGGCCAATTGCCTGGGCGAGTTCTACGAACGGAGCGGCGCGATGGCTCGTGCCGAACAACTTCTGGGCAAACTGCGCTCGCGGGCGCTGGCCTGCGCCGCCAGGTTCGACACCACCGATCTTCAGGAGCTGATGGCGTTTTTGGTGCGGCTGGTCCTGCCCGAACAAGCGCCCACGCTGCCACCCGGCCACCCATGATCCGTTACCTGGACATGCTGGACGCGCTGCTAAGTTCCGGCCTCGAGGGGCTCTCGCGGACGTTCGTGGATTCCCAGATCTCCTTCGTCACCGCCCAACAACAGCTTGATGGCGGCTTCCCCGGCCGGCTCGGCGCATCCGATCTGTACTACACGGATTTCGCATTGCGAATTCTGACGCTGCTTGCTCCCCAGCATACCGCAATCGCCCGCACCGGCGAATTCCTGAGAACACATTTGGACGACAGACTATCGTGGCATGGGCGTCTCGCCCATGGTGGCGGTACTCCGACACATCTTTCCAGCCCGGAAAAAGCGGCCGATGGACTTGCTTCGCCCGCTGACCTGATCGAATCCTTCAGCCTGCTCAACTCGTTCCGGCTTTTGAAGAACCGCGGGCAACCAACACCAGATGACACCACGGCAATACTCGCACTCATTCAGTCCTATCAAGCGACGACAGGCGGTTTATCGCGAATGCCCAGCGGCCATGAGGTCAGCGCCTATTACACCTTCCTCGGCGCCCTCTGCTACGACTGTCTCGAACAGGAAATGCCCGACGCGGCCAACGCCGTTGTTGCGATCAAGAGTTTGGAGAATGCCGCCGGCGCATTCGCCGAACTCCCCGGCCAGCCGGATCCACAAACCAACGCCACCGCCGCCGCCGTTGCGTTCCTCGGCATGCAGCAGGCCGTGACGAACGCCGACCTTGGCCCCACGGCGGCCTTTCTCTGTCGCATGCAGCTTGCCGACGGCGGCCTGAAAGCCCACGCCAACGCCGAGACGAGTGACTTACTCTCCACCTTCACCGGGATGCTGACGCTGGCCATGACCGAGAACCTCGGCCGCCTCGACGTCCCCTCCGCCGCGCGGTTCGTCCGCTCTACCGCAGCCCCGGGCGGAGGCTTCCGGTCCAGCCCCGACGACCCCGAAGCTGACATCGAGTACACGTTCTACGGCCTGGGCTGCCTGGCGCTGTTGCGGTTGTTCGCACAGGCCCAGCAGTGAAAGCTCGCGTGATATGAAGGCCTTGGCGCCGCTCTCCGTTTCGCACCACATTGCCATTGCCATTGCCCGGCGAATCGGAGCCAACCGATCAACAATAAAGTGGATTCTCCGGTTGACTATCAGGCAACTTCGGCCATAATGTAGTAGTGGCACGACGCAAAGAACCCCGCCTCTGGACGCGGCGCCAGCGCGAGCAGTTTAGACACTGGGCGCTTTACATCGACTACTTCAAGGAGAAAGTCGATGGATATCGTGCCCGCAATCAGATTGTGCCGGCGCTGCTCGAGTCCGCGATTGAATTGTTGCCGGATATCCGCCGGCGGATTGAGGCGGACAGGTTCGAGTCGTCCGCGGAATTATGGCGAGAACTGGAAAGCAGGGTAGTCGAATGGCATCTGCACGAATCAAAGCACTGGCGGCCGGACGGAAGGCGTCCATCCGATTTTCAACCGCACTGATCGCGCGGCTGGTGGATCAAGGCCACAACCAGAACCGCATCGCGGAGCTACTGAACGTGACCAAGTCGTTCATCAGTCGCGTGGCTTCGGGACAGCGAGCCTTGACCATTGAGCATCTGGCGATGCTTGAGCATGCGCTGGGAAAGTCCATGGCAGCACTGGTGCTCGACGCGTCTGCCGACACTCCGGAGAAGCGGCGGATCACCCGGCTGCTCGAAAGGCCAGCCGACTGGCCTTCAGATGCCACCCTTACAGCCCAGGAACAGGCCGCGACCGAGCGTCTGGTAGGTGACGCTGAAGATAAACTCGACGCCATGATTGGCCCCGAGGCGCCCAAACAAATGGCGCCACCGCGCACCTCAGCCAGAAGACAGGTGATCGACTTGTTGTGCCGCCAGGCGGGACTCTCCAAAAAAGCCGCGCAACTCGCCTATGACGCCGAGGCGAGATTCGCAGCCGCAAACGGCCTGGCTTTCTTCTCACCAGCCCAGGGACGCCGGCCCCGCAGGCAGGTTGCGCTGCCGAGTGGTGCCGTGTGACGGGCGGCCGCGCCGGTTGGCGGGATAAGCCCGGAATGCAAGCCACAATCGGCGGCTACTGACAACCGCTAAGGACCGACAAAGGCTCAATTGTCCGGAGTCCGGGTGCCACGCTACGCCGCAAACCATCGGCCACCGGCCGCTGACGTAAACAGTTATCTACCAACATGTTAGCCTAGGCAAGATCGCGCGCTTTTTAAGGCCCCCTTCCGTAGAATGGTTCCGCCAAGAACCCAAACCACGGAAA
>JANYKD010000384.1 GCA_025361735.1 Phycisphaerales bacterium | reverse complement strand
CGGATATTCTCAAGCTCCTGGACGCGGGCAACAGAATCGCCGACACGGCGGGTCTGAAAATAGGTTAGCGGCAGCGCCAATCGGCCTCGAGGCTGCCGGTAATCTCGTCGGCTCGCGCCTTGTGGTCCATGCCGACGTTGGTTTCGCGGCCGAGAATTGCCAGTTCCGTTTCGTACACCTGGATGCGGCGACGGGCATCGTCCACCTCGGCGGGGACGGCGTGCTGGCTGATGGCGACGCGAGCACAGGCGGTATCGATCAGCTTGACGGCCTTGTCGGGCAGTTGGGCGGCGGGGATGTACCGCGCGGACAGTCTGACGGCGGCATCGAGCGCCTCGTCGAGAATCTGTACCTTGTGATGCTTCTCGAACGAGGTGGCGACGGCCCGCATCATCTGGATGCCCTTTTCCTCCGAAGGCTCGTCGATCTTGACGACCTGGAAACGGCGGACGAGCGCGGGATCCTTCTCGATGTGCTTCTTGTATTCATCCCAGGTCGTGGCGGCAATGGTGCGGAGCGTGCCGCGGGCGAGCGCGGGCTTGAGGAGATTCGCGGCATCGCCGGTACCGGCCGCCCCGCCGGCGCCGATGAGCGTGTGAGCCTCGTCGATGAAGAGGATGATCGGCTTGGGGGACGACTGAACCTCTTCGATGACCTGGCGCAGGCGCTGCTCGAACTCGCCCTTCATGCTGGCGCCGGCCTGCATCAGGCCGATGTCCAGTGCGCGGACACTGACGTCCCGCAGTGCCGGCGGAACATCGCCCGAGACGACGCGCAAGGCAAAACCTTCGACGACGGCGGTCTTGCCGACACCGGCCTCGCCGGTGAGGATCGGGTTGTTCTGGCGGCGGCGCATGAGAACGTCGACGATCTGTCGGATCTCATGGTCGCGGCCGACGATGGGGTCGAGCTCGCCTTTGCGGGCCTTCTCAGTGATGTCCGTGGAGAACTTCTTGAGTCCCTCCATTTTGCCCATCTGCGCCGGAGCCATGGCGCCGGAGGCTTCGCCCGGCGCAGCATTGTCTGCGGTGGCGACGCCGCCTTCGCGGGCGGCGAGGGTGCCTTCGATCGAGGCGGCGGTGATCTTGGCGAAATCGTCGGTGAGTTGCTCGATCTTGACCTTCTCGAACTCGCGTGAGATGTCCAGAAGCTGCGCCTTGAGCGGCCGGATCTGCATCATCGCCACGATGACGTGGCCCGTGCGCACCTTCAGCTCATTGAACATCAGTGTGGAGTAAAGCCACGCTTCCTTGATCGTTTCCTCCAGTTGCGGAGAGAAACCCTGGATCGAGGTTGCTCCGCGCGGCAGTTTGTCGAGCGCAACCTGAAGATCAGTCGCGAGACGCGAGGGGTTGAGATTGAACGCCCGCACGATGTGCTGAACATCGGAGTCCTGGAGCTGCATGATCTGGTTGATCCAGTGAACCAGCTCCACGTAGGGATTCCCGCGCAGTTTACAGAACGTCGTTGCCGCCTCGATGGCCTTGTACGCCAGTGAGTCGAGTTTCCCGAACAACGCCGCCTTCTGAATATCCGCCATTTGTTTCTCCTTCGATGTTCACTTCCGGGTCTCAACCACCCGGCGAAATGTATCATGCCACCTGCAGGACCAGATTGTCCGCGTCCTCGGTAAACGGCTTGGTGCTCAACCAGCTCGTCCAGCCCAGTTGTCCGATCGTGCCGGGCCGCAGCTTGGGCACTTCCGCTTTCTTAAGCACCAACTGCACCTCGAATCCAAACTGGTCGCCGCAGTAGTTGCGGACCCAATCGTGAAGCCGCTTGAGGCTGACGCCTCGCGGCAACAGCCGCTGGTACTCGGCCAGTGTCAGGGGTCCGATCCGAATCCGGAACTTGTGCTGGCAGTCCCAGACTCGCGAGCCGATGATCGCAGTCCGTCCGATGGAACCGGTCTCAGGGGACTCGCCCAGGCGAAGCCTGTTCTCCACCGGCAACTCGATCCACTGGCCGACAAATTCGAAAACGTCCACAGGAACGCGAAAGTAGTCGTTCAGAATCGCCACGAGGCCTTCGCAACTCTTGGTCGGGCTGGAGAGGCGGCCACAGTAGTGCAGCTTGGCCATATCCTGGATCGCATCGCGATTCTGCAGCGGCGGGGTACTGATGCCGATGAGGCTGCCGAAGTAGGCGATGAATCGGTCATGCTCCGACCGGTCGAACGAGACGGCCTGCTGGTTGGTCCGCCACGCCCGGTAGAAGAGCGAGATCATTCGGTGGTTGAAGATGTCGAAGAATCTCGCGAGAGTCGGATCGTTGGACTGCAGTTCGCGGCCGCGGATGTACTCGGTCAGGTGCAGCGGCATGGGCCCGTGCGGACCGAGCAGGCCCATGAACGCGACGAAGAGACGATTTGGGGAGTACTGGCCGGCCTGCTCATAGCCGGTGACGTTGACCGGCTCGAAGCGCAGGGACGGTTTCTGGCAGAAGCGCACGAAGTCGTCCGCCACACGCAGGGACTGCCCCACGCGCGGCTTGTCAATGTTGACGGCTTCCAGGCGGCGGACCACCTGGTAGAAGTCAAACTCGAAGGCGCGTTTCAGTAGCGCCTCGATCAGAGGATATTTCTGCGTCCCGTCCGGGGCGGCCATCGCATTACCTCACCACGTTCCAGGGTTTTCACCACTGTTTCCGTGAACGAATTGATCGACACATAACGCGAGAAGAACTGATCGAGCACCGCACCAAGCAGGAAGACGCCGGTGCCCTCAAATGATGATTCGTCGAGTGTCACCGTCACTTTCAGGCCGCGGGCAAAGGCAATCGGCCCGGGCGTGCTGGCGCGACGGATGGACTTTTCCGTGGAGATCTGCCGCAGGCCGTCGATCTGCTTGCGAATGGCGGGATCGGACACCTCGCCGTAGAGTTCCAGCAGATCGCGCATGGCCGCTGCGCCGTCACCGCCGGCCGTGTCGCCAAGCGACAGATAGTTCAAAGTCAGATGACTGATGAGCCGCCAGGCAATCTCGCCCTCGGCATAACTCGGTCGAGGCGACGTGGGCACGCCGCTGACGCAACGAATCCCCTCCACGGGGGCGCCAGCCAAAAGCGTAAAATCCGTGGCCCCTTTTCCGATGGGCACGAACATCGGCAGGTCGCGATTCGTGCAGAGCGTGTCGACCGAAAGCTGCCTGAGATCAGACCGGTACGGCGCGGCCTTGGAATCCACGAGCGACACATAGACTTCGGATCCGGGATACTTGGAGCGCGGTCCCTGCCGCTGCTCTTTCTGCGAAGCCAGCCTGGGCACGCGATTCACCGTGAAATATGCACCGCCTTCGTCCTGAAAGTCGCGGGCGGAATAGAACGGAGTGAAAGGTTGCTCCTGGTCCGTCCTCACGCCATGCCCCGTCACTTTGAGAACCTGGAAGACCTCGAAGTCCAGCGGCCGGGTGCGATCCGGGATCACCTGAAACTCGTACGCCTGCTCGGTCAGGTGAATGCGGTCGGCCGACTTTGGAAAGAGATTGATGACGGGCGTGCAGAACAGCGCGAACTGGCTTGCTTCCACCGCCCCGTCGAGGCGCAGGTCGGGTTCGTTGAAGAGAATGATGATGTCGACCTGGTTGTCCGGACAGCGGGAAAAGCCCCGCTGCAGCGCACCAAGCTCGAAAAACATGAAGCGCTGCGGAAACGCGAAGTATTCGTGAAGAAGGCGATATCCGTGGAACGACCGGGCATCATACGGCAACAGGGCCTGCGAGGGCTCGAAGCCCACCTGGCGGATCTCTGAAGCCGGCATGACTTCGCGCCAGCGCACGGGCCGGCCTTTGGGTTGGACCACGACGCCGACGCCGTGTGCGAAGATCTGTTCGTAGAGCCGCATCTGCACGTCGCCGGCGCCGCGCAGATAGAACGCGAGGCGATCGGCCCGGATCTTCTCCATGTTCGCGGTCGGCGGCGACTGGAGGCGCAGCCGCAAGGCGGCCTTGGTGGGCGGGATGCCTCCGGGCAATTCGAGCGAGGCCAGATCGCGCGTGTAGTATTGGGCCTCAACGACCTTCAGCGGATACAGCTTTACGTCGTGAGCCGTCCGGTATTCGCTGGCGGTGGGGTCGCCCTTGCCGACGATGCTGCGCATGGCCGAGCCGCGGGGAACAGCGACACCCTCGACCAGGGCACCCTCGGCGTGGTCGGGCAGGAACTGAGCCACCGCCATGGACGGCGTGGGGCAGAGATAGTGCGGGTAGATCGTATTGAGCAGCGACTGGGTGAAACGCGGAAACTCCGCATCGAGTTTCAGTTGCACGCGCGCTGCCAGGAACGCGAAACCTTCGATCAGCCGTTCGACGTAGGGATCGGCACAGGAGAACTCATCGAGCGTGAGCCGCCCCGCGATCTTGGGAAACTCCCGGGCGAACTCGGCGCCCATCTCGCGGATGTGCTGGAGTTCGCGGTTGTAGTAGTTGAGCAGGCGTCTATCCATGGAGTTGGTCCGAAAGACTGACCTGGCCCGATTCCAGATCCACCTCGGTCTTGACGAAGAACTGCTCGGGGACGGGCTGGGCCCAGACCTGTCCGCGTATCTCCACGGCAAGCAGGTTGCCCGCCGTCTGCCGGTTCACGACGACACGGATGATCAACGAGTCTTTGACGATCCGCGGCTCAAACAGTTGTATCGCCTGACGAATGGCCTTCTCCACCTGCTGCGGGGTGATGTCAGAGTGCGTGTGACCCGTGAAGTCGGGCATTCCAAAGTTGAGCACCGAGTGCATTGCCTCCGGGAACTCTTCCAGTTGCTCGCGATCCGTTTTGCTTGGCGTGTTCAGCAGCCAGGTGAGATCCCGCAGGAGCGCCTTCTGAAACTGCCGCATCGAGATCGAGCGCTTCTCGCGCGACTCCATCCGCGTCGCCGGATCATCGTCGGTGAGACGATCCAGGAGAAACGGCAGCAGTCGCTCTTGTGGTATAAGGTCGGCCATGGCTTCTCACAACAATCGCACTACTTTCCAGTCACCATGGGCACATCGAACGTAATCCGGCGCAGTTCCAGAAGCGGATACTCGCCGTCGTTGGTGGCAAACAGCCGCTGGCCAACGGGGATATCGAATTCCGGCGCCAGCGTCCGCCAGTCGGTCCGCCGCGCCAGCCTCAGGAGGCCATCTTCCGCGAGTTCAGTGCCGGGATATCGGCCGGGAATCAGGCCCACGCCGGCACCACCGTTGGCCCAGGTGAAGTTGGCCGGAAGCCAGACGAGATCGCGGAGGTCCGTGGGCGCTTCCACGCTGATCTGGCGGATGTTGTGCATCGGAACCCAGAAGTACTTGCCGTCGACAATGGCTTCCAGCACCGGACCGAGGCGCGGATCGGCATCCGCGAGCCATTCGAACGACTTGCCATCGACATCGCCGCCAATGGCCTGCGCGGCTTCGAGTGCCTTGCTGCGCATTTCCAGGGACTGGGCGTAGCGCCCCTCGGCGGCAAGCTGGTTCGCCTGAATAAGCCAGCCGACCCACTCGTCGGGCTGGCCGAAAACCAGCGGCGTGCGCTGTCCGGCGAAGACCTCGGCGCGAAAGGCCTCGCATTGCAGGGTCTGTCGGCACACCTGGGCCATGAGCAGCGTCTTGGGGTCCACGTCGGCGGCGACGTTCAACTGCGTCAGGGCCTTGTCCCATCGGCCCATAACAGCCAGCAACTGGAAAAGGAAAACCCGGTGTTTGGCGTTGGCCGGATCACCGCGCACCTGTTCGTGGAGCCCTTTCAGGGCATCTTCGAGCTTTCCCTGCTTAAGCAATTCAGCAGCAGTCATATTCGCCACCTGTTTCGATAACGAAACCGCGCGTCCCCCCGGTGGGGGACGCGCGGGGGTAAGGTCTCAGACGGAGATCGGATCACGTCTCTTCGGCATTGGTCTTGAGGTTCCAGCCCTTCTTGATGCCCGCGTCGAGCGAACCATCCTGCTTCTGGGGCTTGTATTCCATCACGACCTTGGTGAAGTTAAAGCTGATCTGCTCGGTCGGGATGACGTCGTTGGCATTGCCGCCGGTCTGGTACGACGAAATCAACAGGTCATTGAACGTGTAGAACAGGAACTCCTGTTGCGTCTTGCCGGCCTTGCGGCAGGTCAACACGGCCTTCTTGATGTGATCGCCGTTGGCGCACGCGATGAAGAGCTTGGGCGACGCCTTGTTGCACTTCATCGTGAAATGGAAATCCTGCATGTTCACTTTGCCGGATCCCAGGCCGGAATCCTGCGCGGAAGAACCGCTCTGCGTCTCGCCCCAGCTCCAGGACTCAAGGTGAATCTCGTCCTTGTGCTTGGAGTCCTGAGACTCGCCGTCGATACCGTCAATCTTGAGGAAATAGTCGACCGCCATGATCAGCTCCTTTCAAAAATGCTCGTGACTTTTGTTTTCGACCACACGCGAATCATAAGAAGTCGCCAGCCACGCTCATACTGCCCCAAACAGGGCATTCGGCCACAACGTCCTGCACAAACCTCGACTGCACCCGGCTCAGTTCACTTCTTCGCAGACGGCAGCTTGGATACCAATCGCAAGGACACGGTGAGCCCCTCAAGCTGGTAGTGCGGGCGCAGGAAGAACTTGGAACGGTAGTAGCCCGGGTTGCCTTCGACCTCTTCCACAACCACCTCGGCAGCCGCGAGCGGCTTCTTGGCCTTGCTTTCCTCGGCGGCGTTGGGGTCCGGCTCGACATAGCGCAGGATCCAGTCGTTGAGCCAGCGCTGCATGTCCGCCCGCTCCTTGAACCCGCCGATTTTGTCCCGAACCATGCACTTCAGGTAGTGGGCAAACCGGCAGGTCGCGAACAGATAGGGCAGGCGGGCGGCAAGGTTGGCGTTGGCGGTCGCATCCGGATCGGTGTATTCGGCCGGCTTGTTAACCGACTGGGCGCCGACGAACACCGAGTAATTGGTGTTCTTCCAGTGCGACAACGGCATCATGCCGTTCTTGGCCAGTTCGGCCTCGCGCCGGTCGGTGATACCGATCTCGGTCGGGCACTTCATGTCCACGCCGCCATCATCGGTCGGAAACGTATGGCAGGGCAGGTCTTCGATCATGCCACCCGACTCCACACCGCGGATGCGGGCGCACCACCCGTAGGTTTTGAACGAGCGGGTGATGTTACGGCCCATGGCGTAGCACGCATTTGACCAGACGTACTTGTTGTGGTCCGTGCCGGTGGTGTCTTCCTCGAAGGCGAACTCGTCGACCGGGCTGGTCTTGGCGCCGTAGGGAATACGCGACAGGTAACGGGGCATGGTCAGGCCGATGTACTTCGAATCATCCGAGTCGCGGAATGCGCGCCATGGCGCATATTCCGGGCTCTGGAAGATCTTGGTGAGATCGCGAGGATCGGACAGTTGCTGCCACGAATCCATATTCAGCAGACTCGGGGACGACGCCGAGATGAACGGCGCATGCGCCGCCGCCGAGATCTGCGCCATGCCCTGCAGGATTTCCACGTCCGGCGGAGTATGGTCAAACTGGAAGTCGCCGAGGAGACAACCGTAGGGCGTGCCGCCGGGCATGCCGAATTCGTCTTCGTATATCTTCTTGAAGAGCGGACTCTGGTCCCAGGCTGTCCCCTTATATTTCTTCAGGGTCTTGGACAGGTCCTTCTTGGAGATGTTGAAGATGCGAATCTTCAGATTCTCATCGGTTTCGGTGTTGTTCACCAGGTAATGCAGCCCGCGCCAAGTGCCTTCCAACTGACGGAATTCCTGGTTATGGATGATCTGGTTCACCTGATCCGTGAGCTTCTTATCGATGGCGGCGATGATTGCCTGGATCGACTTGATCGCGTCATCCGAAATGACGGCGGTGTCGGCCAGAGCCTGCTCGGCCAGCGTCTGCACGCCCCGCTTGATGGCCTCGGCGGCGTTATCGGTCTTGGGCTTGAACGCCCCGCTCATCAGTCTCTCAAATTCGGAAGATTCCGTTGTGCCGGCTTGCGCCGCCTGTGCTTGTTGTTGGAGTTCTGCCATGGGTTACTTCGCCTCCTGGCCGGATTGACCAGCCGCTTTCGGCGCCGCGGCCAGCGCCTGGAGCAGCGACGGATCCTTGAGTACGTTGGCAATCAACTCTTCCGCCTTCGCCTTGCCATCCATGTAGGAAAGAAGATTGGACAACTGGGTGCGGGCTTCGAGCAGTTTCCGCAGCGGTTCGACCCTGCGAGCGACCGCGGCGGGCGAAAAATCGTCCATGCTCTCGAAGGTGATGTCCACGCTGAGATTCCCCTCGCCCGTCAGCGTGTTGGGAACCTGGAAGGCGACGCGAGGCTTGGTGGACTTCAGGCGATCATCGAAGTTATCCACGTCAATTTCCAGGAACTTTCGGTCGGCGACGCCGGGCAACTCCTCGGCCGGCTTGCCCGAAAGGTCAGCCATCACGCCCATGATAAAGGGCAGGTTTATCTGCTTTTCCGCCCCATATAATTCCAAATCGTATTCAATCTGCACTCGCGGCGCGCGGTTTCGCGCGATGAATTTCTGACTACTTTCCTTGGCCATGGCCACAGCTCCTTCTGTTAGAAAACTCTCGACTGCCCACGATGAAATGTTACCACGGAACCTTACCCATCAAAGTCCGCAAATTCAAGTGCAATAAGCACTTTCGGTCAAGACTGCGCTTGCGTCGAATCGATCCCGGCCAGTTGCTCGATGGTGCTAAGCGTGCCGGGGGTCAGGTCCTTGATGATCTCCAGAAAACTCTTGTTCACGAGACGTTGCACCCGGCGCAGCAGGAGCGGAATCGGACTGGACGGTTCGTATTTCTCGTAGTAACTACATATCTTGTCCATTGCTTTGATGATGTCCGCCTTGGAACGTATCTCCCCGGTGACGCCACTGCCACCAGGAACAGCCGTATCGCCAGCAGGCATTGTCGCCCCACCACCATCCGCGGAGGCTTCCGCTGCAACGACAGCGCCCCCCTGCCGGCGCGAGAGCGCCGCCGAGGTGTGGCGCTGGCAGACGGCCAGCGTTTTTGAGAGATCATCGAAACTGATCACTTTCCCGGCCCCGCACGCCTTGGTCAGGAACTGGTCGATCGCCTTGACGTGCTCAATCGACGCGCCGAGAGCCTGGACTTTTTCCGTCAGCACTTCCAGCGGCATCTCCTCGAACGCTCCATTGACCGTTGCCTGGTCGGGCAATGCGACAGTCGAATTCGGGTTCTCCGGCGCGGGTACTTCACCGACTGCGATCTCAATTTCGCGCAGGCTGAAGTGCCCGACCCGCTTCGAATCGGCCAACGGCGCCTCGCGCACCAGTTTCAGATAGCTGTCGCGGTGGGTCAGCGCGGACATGATGTTCATCCGCATGAGGGGATCGTTGTGATCCTCGGGATCCAGTTTGGGGTAGAGATCGGCCCAGTATTTCTCCAGCATTCCGCGAACAAGAGCCAGACCGTCGCAGATCCCCGTGACACCGTGCATGCGCACGGCCGCCCTGGCCGCATGGATGACCACATGGAGATCCTTGCTTCGTCCCAGCAGTTCGCAGGCGAAGCGAAGGAGTTCCTTCCAGTCCGGCTCCTCGGCCGGAATGATCTGGTCACCCATCTGCTGCTCGGGTTTTCCCTTGGCAAGCTCGTCCAATTGGAAGAACTCCGGTGCGATCGAGATGTCCTCGCCGACCGGATTGTCGGCGCTCACCGGCTCAAGCAGTTTGTCCACGTTCAGACTGGCCATGGCTCTCCTTCATAACACCTGCGTCGCATATGTATCCGCGCGACAGCACCACCACTTCACAATCACTTCGTATCAGGTTGACCCTTCTTTTCCGGCTTCGCACTCTTCGACGGAGCATCCTTGTCGAATACCGCGTAGATCACCTGTTCCGCACTGATCTGTTCGAACTCGCCCGAGCTTTCCAGTTTGCTCACGAACATGCGACGCGAAGCCTCGGCCTCTCGAATCGACAGGCCCGCTCCGGCAGTGGACGCCGGGTTGTCCACAGGGTAGATCGCGTTGAAGAAAGCCCGCATCCGATCCATGTACATCTTTGCCTTCTCCATGCCGGGCGTGCTGTTGACGAATTCCCGGAACTTCACCGTCGAGTCAACCGTCTTGGTCGTGGTCGGCAGTTTGTTCGCCTTCTTGTAGGCCACGGCGGCCTTGTCCAATTCGGTCTTCATATCGTCAAACGTGTCGATCGGCTTGCCGGACTGGTCGACCTTGGGGAACGACTGGTAGAAGAGCGCAATTAGCCTCTCGGCCACATCCTGCTTGATGCGGGCCCGCGTCAGCAGGAAATCCGTGTACCCCACGCCGCCACCATTCGCCATCTTCTGTGGCACGTCATCGAACAGGTCAGTGGCGGGCCTTGTCGTGGGAGGCTTGAACCTGATGATGCCCAGTTTTTCGAGTTCGCCCACTGTCGTATCGCTCGCCGCCGCCGAAGCGATCGTGATGATGTGAACCGGGCTCAAGACGACGATCGGCATCAACGGCGGAGTGGGGCCATTTGCCTCCAGCGCATAGACGTTGCTCAGGTGGAGCAACTGGTCCGGAGGCAGCGGCACCGTCAGCAGAGGCCCCACGCCAGACACCGATTGCAGTTCGCCAGCGTACGGTACGAGCGGCGCAGTGTCCTGGACATTCAATCGGGGTAGATTGCCCAGCGCGTCTCCGCCCGCTTCCGCCACAAAGCGGGCGCCGATCGACCTGCCACCGGTTGAAACATCCGAGAACTGGAAGACGCCAATCACTCCGCCGATCACATAGCTGGCGCCATTATCCCCCGGCCCCGTTGTCCCCGGCGCGACAGCCAGCGTCTGGCTCTGGTGTCGCTTCAGCATCACCTCGTCTGCGTAGATCGTCAAATCCTTCAGCGTGGTAATATCGGACAGATGCGCGGTCCTGGCGCGCAAATCGAGGCTGCCCAACGCGGTGAGCCGCTCATTGCGACTGATCTCCAGAAGATCCTGGGCCTGAATCACGTAGGTACCGTCATAGCTTGTCGGCGCGCCCGCCGCTCCACCGACGATCCGAATAGACGCAAACGCCGAGGCCTTCTGCCGCTGATTGCTGTCGGTGGCACTGCTATTGATGAACAGTTGGTTCACATCGACATTCGCTTCATGGCCCGTGGGATGATTCGCGATGAAGTACACGAAGGCGTCTGTGATGCCCTTGCCGGCGCCTGCCGTCGGTACGGTCCGCAATGTGAGATTGTGGGTTGGGCCGGAGACGTTCCGGCTGAAAACGATGTCGTCACCGACCGCAGCGCCCGTGGTCACCATGATCGTATTCGCCAGCAACTGCACGGGATTGTTGTAGGTCTGTGCCCCAATGGTCGTTACCGACGCTGACGCTCCGGCCACGTCAAAGATTGTCTTCCCATCATTACCCGGTGCCGCGTTGCCCGTCGCCGTGGTTGTCAGGCTGGCCAGGGAGTCGACAGCACCCACGTAGTGCGCGCCGCCATTGCCGAACTGAATGTCACCCGCTGCGCCGGCGGCGTTGCTCGTATCCACCGCCAGTGTCCAGTGGTTGCCCGCATCAGAGTTCACCGTGTTCTTGAACCACACCTTCCCGCCGGCTGTCGTAGTCAGAGTCGTGTTCGCCGTCAACTGCACCGGTGCCTCGTACGTCTGGCTTCCCGTCGTCGTCAGGCCGCCGTTGTTGATGTAGACGAGACCACCAGCACCTCCGCCATTGACCTGCACCACCAGATTCTTCAGTGGATTCGTCCCGCCCAGCACCGCGTCAAACACCACGTTCGCACCGGCAAGATCCACCGACGCCGCATGCACGGCGTTCACGGGCGAGAACGTCCCCGCGTTCGCGGTCAGCGTCAAGTTCCGTGGCGTCAGCAACCCGTCGCTGTCAACCGTATTCTTGAACCATATCTTGGAACCCGTCAGCGACGTGTTCGCCTGCAACTGCACCGGATTATTGAATGTTTGCGCCCCCATCGTCGTCACCGACACCGATGCGCCGGCCACGTCAAAGATCGTCTTCCCGTCGTTGGCCGGCGTCGCGTTCCCCGTCGCCGTTGTCGTCAGGCTGGCCAGAGTGTCCACGGCGCCCACGTAATGCGCGCCGCCATTGCCGAATTGAATATCGCCGGCCGCGCCCGCCGCGTTACTCGTATTCACCGCCAGCGCCCAATGATTGGCCGGGGCATCGGAATTCACCGTGTTCTTGAACCACACCTTTCCGCCTGCCGTTGTCGTCAGACTCGCGTTCGCCTGCAACCGCACGGGATTGTTGTACGTCTGCACGCCGGTCGTAATCACCGACGCAGACGCGCCGACCATGTCAAAGATCGTCTTCCCATCGTTCGCGGGCGTCGCGTTCCCCGTCGCCGTGGTCGTCAGGCTGGCCAGCGAATTCACGGCGCCCACGTAGTGCGCACCGCCATTGCCGAACTGAATATCGCCGGCCGCACCCGCGGCATTGCTCGTGTTCACCGCCAAGGCCCAGTGATTGGCCGGGGCATCGGAATCCACCGTGTTCCTGAACCACACCTTGCCACCCGCAGTCGTGGCCAGGGTCGTCGCCGCCTGCAATTGCACCGGATTGGCGTAGGTCTGCACACCGGTCGTTGTCACCACCGCCGACGCTCCAACCACGTTGAAAATCGTCTTCCCATCGTTCCCCGGTGTCGCATTCCCAGTCGCCGTCGTGCTCAGGCTACCCAGGGAATCCACGGCGCCCACGAATTGTGCTCCACCCACGCCGAACTGAATGTCACCGGCCGCTCCTGCCGCATTGCTCGTATTAACGGCAAAGGCCCAGTGGTTGCCCGGCGCATCGGAATTCACCGTGTTCTTGAACCAAACCTTGCCGCCCGCAGTCGTTGCCAGGCTTGCGTTCGCCTGCAACTGCACAGGATTGTTGTACGTCTGCACCCCGGTCGTCGTGACGGAAACCAACGCCCCAACCACGTCCAGGATCGTCTTGCCGTCATTACCCGGCGTCGCGTTCCCCGTGGCCGTTGTCGTCAGGCTGGCCAGGGAAGCCACACCGCCCACGTAGTTCGCTCCACCATTGCCGAATTGAATGTCACCGGCCGCGCCGGCCGCGTTACTCGTGTTCACCGTCAAGGCCCAATGATTGGCCGGAGCATCGGAATTCACGGTGCTCTTGAACCACACCTTCCCGCCCGACGTGGTTACCAGCGTCGCATCCGACAGCAACTGCACGGGGTTGCTGTAAGTCTGTGCCCCGGTTGTCGTCACTGTCACCAACGCACCGACCACGTCAAGAATCGTCTTCCCGTCATTACCCGGCGTTGCGTTTCCCGTCGCCGTCGTCGTCAGGCTGCCCAGGGAATTCACAGCGCCCACGTACTGCACGCCGCCAACCCCGAATTGAATATCCCCGGCAGCGCCCGCCGCGTTGCTCGTATTCACCGCCAAGGCCCAGTGATTGGCCGGCGCATCGGAATTCACCGTATTCTTGAACCATACCTTGCCGCCACCCGTCGCCGCCAGACTTGCATTCGCCTGCAACTGCACGGGATTGTTGTACGTCTGTGCTCCGGTGGTCGTCACCGACACCGACGCTCCTGCGACATCAAAGATGGTCTTGCCGTCGTTGGCCGGCGTCGCGTTCCCCGTCGCCGTCGTACTGAGGCTGCCCAGGGAATCGACGGCACCCACGTACTGCGCGCCACCAATCCCCAACTGAATATCACCGGCCGCTCCCGCCGCGTTGCTCGTGTTCACCGCCAACGCCCAGTGATTGGCCGGGGCATCGGAATTCACCGTGTTCTTGAACCACACCTTTCCGCCTGCCGTCGTCGTCAGGCTCGTGTTCGCCTGCAACTGCACGGGATTGCTATACGTCTGCACGCCGGTCGTTGTCACCGACGCAGACGCGCCGACCACGTCAAAGATCGTCTTCCCATCGTTGGCCGGCGTCGCGTTTCCCGTCGCCGTAGTCGTCAGACTGGTCAGCGAATCCACAGCGCCCACGTAATGAGCGCCGCCGCCGCCGAACTGAATATCACCCGCCGCGCCGGCTGCATTGCTCGTATCCACCGCCAGTGTCCAGTGGTTACCCGCATCGGAATTCAACGTGTTCTGAAACCACACTTTACCGCCGGCGGTTGTCGTCAGAGTCGTGTTCGCCGTCAGTACTACCGGCGCCCGATACGTCTGGCTTCCGGTCGTTGTCAGGCTGCCGTTGTTTATGTCCACGAGACCACCAACACCTCCGCCATTGACCTGCACGACCAGATTCTTCAGTGGATTCGTCCCGCCCACCACCGCGTCAAACACCACATCCGCACCCGCCAGATCCACCGACGCCGCATGCACGGCGTTCGCCAGCGACAATGTCCCCGTGTTCGCCGTCAGCGTCAAATCCCGCGGTGTCAGTACCGCGTCGCTGTCGACCGTATTCTTAAACCACACCTTCGAGCCCGTCAGCGACGTGTTCGCATGCAATTGCACGGGATTGTTGAATGTCTGCACGCCGGTCGTTGTCACCGACACCGATGCGCCAACCACGTCAAAGATCGTCTTGCCATCATTGGCCGGCGTCGCATTCCCCGTCGCCGTAGTCGTCAGACTGGTCAGCGAATCCACAGCGCCCACGTAATGTGCGCCACCATTGCCGAACTGAATATCACCCGCCGCGCCCGCCGCATTGCTGGTATCCACCGCCAGTGTCCAGTGGTTACCCGCATCGGAGTTCACCGTATTCTTAAACCACATCTTCCCGCCAGCAGTCGTCGTCAGATTCGTGTTCGCCGTCAACTGCACCGGCGCCTGGTACGTCTGGCTTCCCGTCGTCGTCAGGCCGCCGTTGTTGATGTCCACCAAACCACCAACACCTCCGCCATTCACCTGTACCACCAGATTCTTCAGC
>JANYKD010000375.1 GCA_025361735.1 Phycisphaerales bacterium | reverse complement strand
CGCCGACGACATCGTGGATGAAGCAGTCAGTCACCTCGATGCCGCAAAGCGTACCCACGGAATGATTGCGGATCAGGATGCCGGCTTTCCTCGGTTCCTTTGATCCGTTGTTGGTGACTTCGAGGTGGCGGATGCTCCAGTATTGCTGGTTCTGGAGTAACACGGCCCCGCCGGCGATGCCGTTGCCGTGGATGACAGGCCGAGGCCCTTCGCCGTAACGGTCTATCACGATGCGGTCCCTGGCAGTGCCCGAGCCCTTGGGATGCAACCGTCCCGTCCAGGTCGAGCCCGCCTTCAACACCAGCCGATCGCCCGGCTCGAATGTGGTCGTGTTGATCTTCTCCAGCGATTGCCACGCCTGCTCCGGACTGGTTCCGGGGTTGGCGTCATTGCCTTCGGCCGAGTCAACATGGTAAGTGGCAGCGCGCAACGCGCCTGGCAGAGCCAGCAACAGGCCGATCACGATGGACGGACTCAAGTTAAACGCACGATTCATTTGGATTGCTGCCTCGGTTGTTTGCCTGCTGCCCCGTTGTACCGGTCGAACTCGTCCCCGGTGCCGCTGGCGCGCGGGTCACCCGTGGCCTTGAGTTCGGCCATGAGCCGGGCTTCCAGTTCCCCGGCGGTCGCCGCGTAGGCGGGGTCTTCGGCCACGTTCTTCAACTCGAACGGGTCTTTAGCGAGGTCGTACAACTCGCGCGCGGGGCGTTTGCCGAAGGCTCGCTGGAAGGCCGGATCGTCGCGGTGTGTCAGCAACCAGGCTTTGGATGTCCCGGCGTCGACGTCGGGGAAACCAGCGTAGGTGTCCTTGGCGATCGCATCGAATCCCGGCATCGCGCCCACCGGTGGATCGGCGGCGGGCCAGCGGTCCGGGCGAAAGTTGCGAATGTAGTGAAAGTCTTTGGTGATGATCGTTCGCATCGGATAGCCGACGCTGGCCTGATCGCCGTCAACGCGTCCGCGGGTGACATGCCGTTCCATGCCGGTCAATATGTGGTCGCGAGCGGGGTCAACCTGGCCGGACTTGTCGGAAAGCACGACGTCCAGAAAACTGCGCGCGGTCATCGTCGTCGGCGGTGTCAGTCCGGCCGCCTGGACAAACGTCGGCGCCAGATCGGCGAGGCTGACGAAATCGTCCACAACCCGGCCGCCCTTGACGCGCGCTCCCCAGCGCACGGCCAGCGGCTGGTGCGTGCCCGTGTCATAGCAGGTGGCCTTGCAGCGCGGGAACGGCCAGCCGTTGTCCCCGGTGATCACGATGAGCGTGTTGTCGAGTTCGCCGGCTTTCTCCAGCGCTGCGACGGCTTCGCCCGCGTCGTGGTCGAACGTCTGCGCGGCGAGAAAGTAGTCGCAGATATCGCTGCGCACGGTGTCATTGTCGGGAAGATACGGCGGAACCACGACCTTGGCCGGATCGAGTCCGTTCTTCACGCCGCTGCCGACCTTGTACGGCCGGTGCGGGAAATGGCTGCCGAACCAGAAGCAGAACGGTTTACCCTTCGGGCGCGCGGCCAGAAACTCTGCAAAGCCCTTGAAACCCGGCCCGGCGGCGTTGTTCGGCCGGCCTTCATTGGTTCCAGGGCCGTAGCCTTTGCCGGTGAGGCCCACAAAGTAACCCGCGTCTTTCAGCAGGTCGGGATAGACCGCGAACCTGGCCGGGATGAACCCGTGGAGGTTGGCGCCCTGTTCGAGTCGCCAGTGCCATTGGCCGGTGAGAATCGCCGCACGCGACGGCGAGCACGACGGTGCGGCCACATGCGCGTTGCGGAACAGCACGCCCTCACGCGCAAGCCGGTCGAACGTCGGCGTCTGAATAACCGGCGTCCCCAGACACGAAGCATGTGGCCACGCCCAATCATCCGCCAGCAGCAGCAGAATGTTGGGCCGAGTCGGCTCGGGTGCCTCCGCGGCACGCACTGCAGCCAGCGGCGCCAACACAAATGCGATGAGGATAAGCGCGTGTTTCATGGTTGCTTTCCGACGTGAATCAGGTCGCTCGACACCGTCACCGGCCGATCATCGGAGGCAACGACGAACCAATCCGAGGTGTCCGCGGAGAGTTGCGCCTGGTACAGGTCTTCACCGGTCTTGGTCACAGGCAGCGCGATCCATTCGCGTTTCATCACATCCGGGTTCGTTCTCGCCCAATAGACTTCCACCTTCGCCAGCGGCCCCGGCGCGGTGACGCTGAAGCGGACGAGAAGCGGATCGCCACCATGTTGCACGCTCACTTTCGGCAACGGCTGGCCGATGTCCTTCAGGTAGTAGTCGAAGAACGGCACCTCCATCGCCAGCCAGTTGGCCTTGCTGCCGCTCGGTGTCGGGTACGGCTGAAACGGCGTGGGCGTAAACGCGGCGGCCGGTTTGTTGTCGAAGACACTGCCGCCCTGAACAGGGGCTTTGTGGTTGCTGTTGGGCGCGTAGAGGTGATTCTTCTCGCCGGGGATGGCATCGAGCGTGGCCTGCACCGCCCGTGGCCAGTAGAAGAAATCATTGGTTGCTCCGGCTATGAAGAACGCCGCCTTCATGCCCGGCACGCGGCGGCCGGCGTCGAGATGCCGCAACCAGCGTTCACGCTCTGCATCGGGCATGGCTCCAAGCGTGGACTTGGGTCCATTAAATTGCGATGTCAGTTCATAAAAGCCGCAACCCCACACCGCGAATCCCGCCCGCACCTGCTCCCCGGCCAGGCCGCACACCATCGTGGTCATGTAGCCGCCCCAGGAACACCCGACCACGCCGATGCGCGACGTGTCCACATCCGGCTGCGCACGCAGTAGATAGAGCGATTTCATCGCGCTCAGCACGGCATCGAAGACCACGCTGCTGCCCGCGTCCGGTGTCGCGATCCAGCGGCCCTCGCCATACTTCAGCGTACTCCATCTGCCCTTGCTGACTGTGAGCTTCTTCGGTTCGGCGATGCCCGGCAAATCCGGTGCGATGGCCACATAACCGCGCTGCGCCCAGGCCATCGCCTTGTCCACCTCCGCGCTGCCGCCGCCGCCATGCAGCACGAGCATCCCGGGATGCTTGCCCGGTGCCTTGGGCGCGGCGATGACAGCGAAGATCTCCGAGTCATCCCGCGACCGAAACACCACCCGCCGCACGGTAATATTCTCGGGTGGCACGTCCGCCGAGGCCACCTCGCGCAGAATCTCCGGCGCCTTGCCATCGAGATAGGGCCGCAATGGATCGGTGGGTTCGGCCGCATACACCGCGGCCAGTGGCGTCAGCAGTAAGGCGGCGAGCGTGAGAATCGCGTGTTTCATGGTTTGGCCACTGCCTGTCTACGTTCGTAAGCTTCAGCAACGTACCCCGCCTAACGCGGGCTCTTCTCATTGGCCGCCTTCTCCCGCGCCGCGGCTTTGGCGCGAATATCCGCCTTGGCCTGCTTGAGCCGCTCCGGCCATGCAAACCTCGGCGCCGTCGCGGGATCGTACCCGGTCATGTGGCCGGTCAGGCGCGTCGCGGGCTTGGCGTATTTGATGTCCGCGTCGCCGAAGACCTCGCGGCACAAGGCGACCAGCCCAGGATCGTAGTCCAGCAACAACGCCCGAGTATGCACGTGATTGTGGTCAACGTCATTAAAGCGGTTGTGCCCATACCAACTCGCCGCGCCAACGGCGAAATACTCGTGGTGATTGACGGCCGCGTACTTGCCTTTCCACAACCCGGCCTTCATCGCCGCGTCGTAGGCCGCCTTCACGCGCGCGTCGAAGGTCGGATCCACGTTCACCATGCCGCGCAGATGGATGTTGTGGGCGAACTCGTGGATGAGTATGCACTCTTTCTCATACGGATCGCCGGGATAGCCGAGCAGATTCTCCTCTCCCACGGAGCAATCGGGGTCGGTTTCGCTGCCACCCAGGCCACGGGCGCGCGCGTCCCAATAGTCTTTCGCCGACACACCATCGAATCCCGGCACCTTCTCCTGCGCCAGGCGGACAAACTCCGGCAGGTCGGTCGTGTACTCGTTGTACGCCATGATGCAGAGCCGGGCGCCGCTCTTGATCATCGCCTGCCGCACTTCCGGCCGCTGCGCGAGCATCGTGTCCACGATGAACGCGGCCTCCTTCAGCGCGTACGGATGCACTTTGGCGGAAGCGACGATGGGGAAGCCACCCGCGCTGACACGTTGTGTGTAGAACGCCGGCACGCCATCCCGACCGTGCGGATCAAAACGAAACGCCTGTACGGATACCTCGCTGCTCACGGTGGCCGCCGCCTTGTCGTCGCGGCCCACAATCTCAAAACGATGCCCAAGCGTGGTGGTGATGATCGTGTCCCTGCCAGGGGCGATCGAGCCGTTCGACACCCGCTCACCGTCTGATTTCAGCCAGAAAACGTCGATCGTCTGCCCGCTGCCGTTGATGATTTGCAGCCTCGGGCGGGGCAGTAGCCGTGCGTCAGCCGCATGAAGCGCGGCCGACGGAATCAGCAGCAGGGCGGCCAGAACAACAATCGCGTATTTCATGGTTTTGCCAACTTCGTGAGCACGATCGCTTCGCTTCCCGGCATCGCCTCGTAGCGCACCGTGCCGCCGCTCGCGCTGGCCTCGGCATGACGCGTGCCTTGGTCGATGCTGCACGTCGTCCAGTCCGCCGGCACCGTGGTCACCAGCGTCAGCGGCCGATCGAAGAGCTTCGCGTCGGCCGTGCAGGTCAGCGTGAGGCTGATCTTCGCCGCGGTGCTGCTGGCAACGCTTACGGTGGCCGCATCGCGCTCCGTGGCGTACTGATGGGCAGCAATGTGGTGCGTGACCCACAGCTTATCCTTGCGCGCCACCATCCCGTCGATGAGTTCGATGAACACCGGCAGGGGGGTGGCGATCCAGTCGCCGCCGACGCCGTGGAAGATGATGCACTCCATCGACCCCTTGGCGATCGCCTTGTCCACATGGGCCAGCATTTCTGGGCCGGTCTTGAACGCGATCATCGCCCCCCGGCCGCCGAAGTCGGGGCGCGACACCAGGTGATTCTCGCTGAGCATCGTCGCCAGCCCCTCTTTGGTTACCGGCCAGGCCTCCGGCTTGATCCCGCCCGGCTGGCCCCACGACACCAGCCGCGGCCAGGCCAGGCCCGGTGTCGTGGCATGGATCACATCGTTGCAGGAGCGGATCTCCTTGGCGATATCGTCCGTCGTCGCACCGCCCCGGTGCGTCATGGTGTGGTTGGCCAGCTCAAAGCCGGATGCCGGGATCTCCTTCTCCCATACTTGCCGGTTCGCCGCGTACTGGCCGCTGCCGGGATTGATGTAGAACGTGCCGGTGAAACCGCGCTTGGTCAGCTCCGGGACGACGTTCTTGATATGACTGGGAATGCTGTCGTCGAACATGAGACTAAAGGCGCATGCCTTGTCGTCCTTCCAGCGTGCGATCCGCGTTGTGCCCGGCCCGTCGGCCGCACTCACAACGTGGCCAATGAGCACCAAGGTCACAAGGGCCAGAAGCACTGTTCGTTTCATGCGCGTTATCTCCGTTTTCAACCAATGAACATTACACGGCGTCCTTTCCTATTATGCGTGCGCATACCCCGCGTTGTTTCTCCCGTCGTGGCAGATTGTCCGAATTGTCGCCGCGCCGCCTCACGGTTCGCGCGGCGGTCGGCCAGCGGGTCGCCCGCCATTCTCGCCGGGTTGCTCCGTCAGCTGATCCAGACCCGTCTTGCCCTTCTGTGAAGCCGGCAACTCGATCAATCCTTTGGGCGCGAGCTCCCGGCCTTTCAAGCCGGCGTAATCGGGCGCGTATCGGTGGGCTTTGAAAACTGCATTGAACAGGTGCCCACGAATGTCTTTCCCCGGCAGCTCGCCCTGGGCCAGGACGCCGCCGCGAACCACGGGATTGACGTACTGCCACACCGTTTCCCCGCCCGGCGTGACTTCAAACAGATTGCCGATCACGCCCGCGCAGATCAGCGTATTGCCATTGGGCAACCGATGCGCCCCGGAAATCTCCGATGAGAAGAAGTCGGTGCGACTCTTCGCCTCGTAATGCCAGAAGAACGCGTCCGGACCGAACGCCCTTCCGGCTGACAGGATGTACCGGCCGCCCGCATCCAGCGGCGGAACAATCTCTTCGATGCTGCTGTAGCCGCGGTTGTATCCATTGTTGAAGATCGTCACGTGCCCCGCGCCGGGACAGTCGTCCGGGATCCACTCACCATCGTGCTGCTGGTTCAGCCATCCATTGCCTTCAAGCCCACGCTTGTAGGCCGACGGATTACCCCAGCGATAGATCAGGTCGCCACCTTTGCCCTGTTTGCCTCCGCTGTGGCCGGCGGCTTCCCTGCTCGTCGTGCTGTGATCGACAAACCAGATCTCGCTCTGCCCGCGGGCGCTGACGATGATCTGATCGAGCTTCGCGTTGTAGGCAATGGAGTTGGCGTGGTTCCAGAATCCGTTCGGCCCGCCCCGGCCGCCGCGTATCCAGATCAACTCCGGGTGAGCGGCCGCATCGCCATAGTTGGCCTTGGTCTTGTCGAACTCCTGGACCATGTGATCCCAGACGCGCCATTCCCAGACCACCTTGCCGCCGTTGGGATAGATCGGCTGAACTTCCACAACGCCATCCGGGTACAACTCCGTACCCTGGACCGTCTCCGCCGGCCAGCCCGCCGCAATGCACTCCGCGGCCGTCTTCTTCTCCACGACGAGCATGAGGATATTGCCGTTGGGCAGCGGCGCGATGTCATGGTGCTGTTGGTACTTGTCGGTCGAGTATGGGAACTCCCAAATGAGTTTGCCGGCCCAGTCGTATTCTTCGATCCGGCCACCCTCGCCGCCGCCGGTGAAACTGCGGTTCCGGGTCATGCAGGGATGCAGGAGATTACCGTTGGGTTTGAGATAGACCGACTGGCCCGGGAAATATTCGGTCTTCCACTGATGCACCATCTGGCCCGCGTTGTCGATGAGGTAGACGTTGGTATTGTGCTTCGGTGCCATCAACGTGTACCCCGGGCACGCCTTGGACGTGTTGAGAAAGAGCCCAACCGTCTGACCGGGATTCGGCGAAGTCGGCGTCTTGTTGTCCTCCGCAATCCGGCCGCCGCCGCCGGGCCGTTGCGCTCCGCCGCCGCCTCCACCCTGACCACCCGGTCGCTGGCCACCACCCTGGTCATCCCGGCGCCGCGGGCGGCCATTGCCCGCGTTGTCCCCATTGGGTTGTCCATCCCGTGGCTGCTGCGGCTGGCCTTGTCCGGCCGCTTCGCCCGCGGCATTTACTGTATACCTGGTGTAGTTCACGCTCAGGTCCGCGCTGGCGAGAATCTTGTCCTTCATCGCGGCCATCAGCGCCTCGTGGCTTACTTCGGCCGGCGCTCCCGCAAACTGCGGCGGCGCGGAGAGCGCGTAGACCGTGTACACGTAAGTCCTCGTTCCCGGCCCCGCCGAGTGCGGCGGCGTATAGCCGGCGTGATTGCCACGGCTGCTGATACCCAGCTTGCCAATCCCCTTCACGTCTTTCGGAATGCTCTGCACCTCCGCCGGAATGTTGTAGAGAACCCAGTAGCTGATGTGTTCGCCCCGAGCGTCCGTGTGATGCATGATCAGCGCATAGCTCCTGGTTCCGGCCGGCGCGCCAGTCCATTCCAGCGGCGGCGAGACACCAGCGCCATCACCGCTGAACTCCTTCGGCAACGCCTCGCCGTCGGCCAGTTCGGAACTGCGAAGCACAAACCCGGATTCCCACCCGGCCGCAGCTGCGCCGCCGGTATTGCCTCCCTGTGCCTGGGCATTGGGACGCGGCCGATCCTCGTTACCACCCGCCGCCGGCGGCCGGCCGCCTCCATCAATCGACCGTCCACCACCCGGTCCACCCTGCGGCGGCCGCGGCGGCCGGGACTGATCCAGTTGTTTCATCTGTTCGGGCGTAAGGATCTTTTCCAGCCTGGCTCGCGCTTCTGCCTCCAGATCGTCAACCTGCTGGCGTTGCTGCTCCGTCAGGTTCAACATCTCCTCGACAGCTCGCGGCAGCAATCGTGGCCCACCCGCTCCGCCTCCTCCACCGCCACCCTGGCCAGGAGGACCGTCGGCTTGTCCCGCATCCCGCGCCGCGATCCGCTGCACGGGAATCGGCCTGATGACCGGCCGGCGCTCCGCGTCGACTGGCCGGACCACGCGAAAGCCGATGTGGAACCACGGACCGTCGGCATCGCTCAGCCCGGTAACCGGATCCGGACCGCGGTAGTACGAAGGATCGCGATTCGAGACGCGGCTGTGCCCAAACTCCCCGTTGAACCAGCTTCCCCCACGCATGCAGCGATACATCCTGCCGTCAGGCATCGGGCTCCCCTGGGCCGGCCCCGGCGGATTCTCGGCCGGTGAATGGACGTAATAGTCGCGCTCATACCACTCCGTACACCATTGCCACACATTACCTGCCATGTCGTAGATCCCGTAGCCATTGGCGCCGTTGGCGGTCTGATACGTTTCCTCATCCCCCGGCCAGCCGAAGTCGGCTTTGCGTTGCAGTTTGCCGTTGAAGAACCCGACCGGCGTCGTCAGCGCATTGGCGCCCATGCGCCATGCCTGCCCCGGCGGACCGTTCGCCGCCCGATATCCCGCCGGCGGCGCCGCTGGCCGCGCTCCCGCTCGAAACGGGTTGCGCGATTCCGGCACGTTGGCTTTCGAAGCGTCCGCATCGTTTCCCCATGGGTAATTGAAATAGGGATTCTGCCGCCCGCCCCGCGCCGCGTATTCCCATTCCGCCTCGGTCGGCAGCCGGAACCCGCTCTTGTTGAAATCGCAATCCCATGTTGCCGTGTTGTAGCAAGCGGGAAACCCGCTTTGCGTGCTCAGCCAGTTGCAGTACACCGCCGCCCCGTGCCAGCGCACGCAAACCATCGGGTGGTTCTCCTTCCTGTCGAGTACGGAGAACTTCCGGCCATCCCACCCGATCCGCGCCGACGGCGACGACTCTCGCGTATCGCACAACAGATCGCCCCCGCCGACGAGATACACCCCGCCCTTCCGCACCTCGACCTGCTTCACCCCAAGCGCCGCGTTCAGGAACTCGCAGTATTCCCGGGTCGTCACATCATTGATGCCCATATGAAACGCATCAAGCCTCACCGTGTGGATCGGCACCTCATCGCTGCCATGCTTTGGGTCAACAAACCCGTGATGGTCCCCCATCTCGAATCTCCCGGCCGGAATGAGTGCCATCCCCGGCAAGCTCTCCTCCGCCAACACACCCGACGACAGACCCAGAGCCAGGAAGACAGTCAGAATTGACATGCGTTTCATAGCACACCCATTCGCTATATGCGATTGTTTGTCGAAGGACGGTGACAGGTCCGTCTGCAGGCCCGAAAGACAGCCCATGCTTGCAGGCCCGAAGGGCCGTCACCATCGGTAGCCGAGGCCCGAAGGGCCGGCACTCCTGGCGTCAAAGCCCGCCAGACATCAGTATTCTACGTCCACCAACTCCAACCACATGCGTGGAGTCCACGAGGCAATCCTCGTGAACTCCACGCACGTTCTCATTGAACTACATTTACTGCGGCGGACGATCATCCGGCCCTTGCCCGCCACCACCAGGCCCGCCACCCTGGCCACCGCCGCCCGGACCACGCCGCGCCCCACCCGGACCGCCTTGTCCACCGCCTTGCCCACCCTGTCCGCCCTGCCCCGGACGCGGCGGCCGAGCTTCCGCCATAATCTTCTTCTGCTCCGCCGTCAGGATCTTGTCGAGCTTCGCCTTGACCTCTTTCTCAAGCTCGGCGATCTGCGTCTTCTGGTCGTCCGTCAGGTTCATCTTCTCCTCCGCAAACCGCGGAATGAGATGGAACCCGCCGCCGCCAGGACCACCCGGCCCGCCCGGCCCACCCGGACCGCCGCCACCCGGGCCGCCACCACCGCCCGGCCCACCTTGCCCGCCACCGCCACCACCACCCGGCGGGCCACTCTGTGCCAACAGTTGCACGCCAACAAGAGCAATCGCAATCGCACTCAACGCCAGACTAATAATTGGAAAACGCCGCATGATTAACTCCTTCAAAAAAGACTATTCAGACACCGCACATACACTCGTAGTTACGTTCTCTATGTCAGCGCACAGGCGCGCCCATGACACACACCGTTAGTTCCCTCGCCGCGTGAAAAGATCCCTGCACCTCTTCTCCGCGCCATCTCTGTCGTCCACTTCGTGCCTCCGTGCCTTCGTGCCTCAATCCCTTTCCTCGCGACCCTATCGCCCAACAACCTCACCGCCCCGCTTCATCTCCGCCCCGGCGGCCCATCCTGCATCGCCCCTCGCCCGCCCGGTCCTCCCGGCATCGGCGGCCGGGCCGTCTCCAGCGTCCTCATCTGCTCGGGCGTCAGAATCTTCTCGAGCCGCGCCTTGGCTTCTTTCTCGATCTCCCCAATCTGCTGCAACTGCTCCGGACTCAGGCTCATCTTCTCGCTCGCGAACGGCGCGATCACATGAAACCCACCCTCCGGCCCGCGCGGCATCTCCATCGCGCCACCGCCGCCACCCGGCCCGCCCGCCATCCGCATCACCGGCAACGGCGTCAGATCCGGCTCCACCGGCCGCACCGCTTTCGGGTCAATGCTCCGCACCACACGCACGTGGTTAAATATTCGAATCGCATCCCCCTGCGGCCCGCGCCCTTCGGGGAAACTCGCCGGATCCCCCACCTTCGGATCGCTGCGCTGCGCTCCCGCGCCATGCACATCCCGCCACGCTCCCATGTATCCCATCGCCCGTCCAAACGCGACATACACCGCCGCCCGCCCACCGGCCGCCCCGTGCGTCGTTCCGCTCCAATAGCACCCGTAATCCGCCTGCCCCGCCTCATTGGTGATCCGCGTGCAGGCGAACAGCGGATCGATCGCGGCCGAACTCGTCGTGTCCGGGGACCGCGCATAATCCACAATGCTCTGCAATTCCTTCGCCGTCGGCATCCGCCAGTCATCATGCCCCAGGTATTGCTCGGTGTTCTTCTTCTGCACCCACGCCAGCCCCTCGCTCCACTTCATCGCCTTCCCGCCGTCTTCCTTCGCCCACATCAGCCCCGTCGCCCGATCGCTGATGGTCCCGTCCCCATTATCTGCAAAGTCGTTGATTCCGTACTTCGGATTTCCCCGCACGCATTGCACCCAGAACCCCAGCTCCCGCCCGCCCGGCCCCGCCAGGTCATACCCCTTGATCCGGCCATCCGCGAAATTCACACCAAACAACTTGTCCCATCCCCGCCAGTTCTTGTTGACATAAAGCGTGCTCGAGGCGTACTGCGAATCGATGATCCGCTGCCCCAGGCTCGCCTGCCCCCAGGTGAACTTGAAATACTTCGCATCGATAAACGGCACCAGCCCCGACGTATCCGTCCCGGAGAATCCGCTCGGATCGGTCCCGCGGAAACTGATCAGCGAATAAAGCTGCTTGATCGTCGGCAGCCGCCAGTCATTGAACCCGCCGAACTTCGCCGCGTTCAGCGCCGCCGGCCGCTTCTGCGCATCCGCCCACGTCATTTTCCCGCCGCGGGCCGTCGCGCCCTCGACCTTCGGGTCGCTCTGCCACGTCAGCCCCGTGTTCCTGTCATAAACCGTCAGCCCATCGCCGCTCAGCACATAACTCGCCGGCGCGCTCTCGTAAAACCCATCCTGCCCAAAGAACGCCTCCCCCGCCTTGGGCGCCTTGAGCATCTGCCCCCGATCATCGAATATATTCTTCTGCCCCGTATCCACCACACGATACGGCAACGCCGGTGTCGCCGGCGCATTGTCTCCGCTGACAACCCCGCAGAACCCGGCGACCATGACACCGGCCAAGGCCATGACCCGTCCAACTCCACATCCAATGTCGCCGTTTGTCTTCATATGAAACTCTTTCCGCTAACGAACCATGCAACATCAATTCCGCAGGCCCCAAGGGCCGTCACCTTTGGCAGCCGTGGCCTTACGGCCACGGTAAACAGCGCCAAGTCCTCCGAGGCCCGAAGGGCCGGCACGCTGGACACCAAGAACCTGCGGGGCTGTATCCGCACTGCTCCTGACGCTCCACACGTCTGTGCATCCACCGCCGGTTCGGTTTAGTTCGCCTTCGACATTCGACATTGCTCTTTCTCTCGTCATTCGAATTTCGAGCTTCGTCCTTCCCAAGTACCCTTGAACCATTGAGCTCTTGAACCCTTGAACCAACCCGCTTTCCCTCATTGCCCCTCCAAGCCTTCCCTCATAAACTCCCCTCACTCACCACACGGAGCGCAATCATGAAGCACGCCATTCTCCTCAACATCGCAACGGCCCTCTTCCTCACCGCCGCCACCGCCCCGGCCGCCGAGCCGGCCAAGGACGCCCGCTGCTACGAGCTGCGCGTCTACTACGCGGCCGACGGCAAGCTCGACACCCTCAACGCCCGCTTCCGCGAGCACACGCTCAAGCTCTTCGAGAAGCACGGCATGACCAACATCGGCTACTGGATGCCGGCCGAAAACTCCGATCACAAGTTGTACTACATCCTCGCCTTTCCCGACCGCGCCGCCCGCGACGCATCCTGGAAGGCGTTCGGCGCCGATCCCGAGTGGAAGGCCGTCGCCGCCGCCACCGAGAAAGACGGCCGCATCGTCACCAAGGTTGAGTCCACCATCCTGCACGCCACCGACTTCTCCCCCGAGATCAAGCCCGCTGCCAAGAAGGAGCCCCGCGTGTTCGAGCTGCGCACCTACACCTCCACCGGCGTCAATCTGCCGCGCCTGCTGGCCCGCTTCCGCGATCACACCCTGGCCCTCTTCAAGAAGCACGGCATGACCAGCTTCGGATACTGGACTGTGGACACCGGCTTGAATGGCCCCGTCGAGAACACTCTGGTCTATCTCCTGGCCCACAAGTCCCAGGAATCCGCCGCCGCCAGTTTCACCGCCTTCCGCGCCGACCCCGCCTGGATCGCCGCCAAAGCCGCCTCCGAACAAGCCGCTGGCGGCTCCCTCACCATCCCCGACGGCGTGAAGTCCCTCTTCCTCATCCCCACCGACTACTCACCGACGAAGTGAGGAGCAGTGGGTTTGATCAGCGGCCGAAATAGTGACTCCCGTCCGCTCAAGATTGGCCAAGGCTGTTTTTAATCGCAAGGAGGCTGTCCGTGTCATCAGAGACAACGGCAACCCCAAAGCTGCAGACTCCAGTAGACCGCTTGTGCTTCCGTGGGATTTGCCTGCTCACCATGTTCTATTCTGTCTTTTTTGCAGCGGACGGTTTGCTGATGACGCTGCAAATCCTGATGGATGACGTTCCCCATGGTACGGTCCATTCGGTGGGAAGCCGGAACAAGCTCGGCCCGGTTGTTCATTTTGACACCGGACGCACAGCTATCATCCCGGACTATGTCCTCGGCATGCCGCCCCAACGCTTACAACTCCACGTGGGCGACCGTGTGGAAAAACGAGAGGGTTCGTGTGTCTACACAATCAATGAGCATGCCGTCACGGATTTCCGTTGGGTAGTGCATAACATGCTCTTCCCAACGCATCTTCGCTTCGTCTTGTTGTTGTATATGCTGTCGGGAAGTGCTTACACCATCCGTTATGGCCGATCGCCGCTGGGCAATCAGGATCCCAAACGCCCGTGTCGACGCAAGACACTGCTGACGAACTTGGCGATGCTTGCGCTCATCTGGTGTGCGTGGGTTGCGGTGGCTTTTATCGCCCTCCGTTGCGTAATGTCGTTCCTCGGCTTGATTCTTAAGCCCTTGTTGTCGCGGTGAGGATCGCGCGCAGAAAACGGATCAGGCACGATTGTCACCTACTCGCCGGCGAAGTGACGAATGCGATCCATCCGGCAACAACCGCTCTCCGCTCTCTTCTCCCTCTCCTCCCGGGAGAGGGCCGGGGTGAGGGCATTCAACGAAGTTATACCCGCGCGCGTCGCTGGCCCCGTAGCCCCGATCATTGATCGCGGTCGTGCGCATGCAACGTCGGCGCCAATTCGCTTACTTTCGCCTATCGGCCTGTTGACGGCCGACGCGAACCGATTCGCCTCTTCCAGTAGCCAGGCTTGCGACTGCAATGCATGACTGCAAGGATGAGATCAACCTATTCCCGCCCAACCATCCGGCGTACTTCCGCCACCACGTCTTCGCCAGGAATCGGTTGCACGAGCCCCGACCGCTCCTCATCGCGCCGGCGAATTGCCTCGGCGGCCCACAACTGCCGTATCTCGTCGGCGTCGGCATCGGCCAGGCTCTCCACAAGCTGGTCCGCAAGCTGCGCTCTGGACGTGGCAGGAAGAAGCATCGCTTCCTTGGCGAGTTGGGAGAGTGTCAATGACATGCCTGTATTGTTCCCGGGAGACGGACCCGTGATCAAGCGAAAACCGAGCGATTTTCGGGGACAGGGATGCTGTCCTGCGGATACGGCGAGAACGCGGCCTACGTTGCCTCAATGAACTTGTGGTCCACAAGCCAAGTCCAAATCCAGCTAATGATGGCATTCAAATTCACGATTATCGGCCAGATCACGATGAGAACCAACATCCCGCCGCCAATCATCCTGACCATCTTCTCGCGACGATTGGGGCGCACGGACTCTCGGTTTGCGGAATCACTCATACCATCGGAGTAATTGAGTATCGTGGGCTTTGGGGTTTTCTTGTTCATAGCCACCGCAGGCAAAGCCAAGTGGAATCAGTCGTCGCGATGTCCAGCAATGCGTTGGTGTCGACCAGAAACAAGTTCATTCCTCATGCCGACGAGACCATCCGCAGGCCCATCGGCACGAACCGTTGAAAATCGTCTATATTGTTTGTGGCAATGGACGCACCGAGTCGCCGGCAGGTCGCGGCGATGAGGCAGTCGGCCAGACTTCCACGACGACGTCCGGTAGCATTGAACAGTTCCGCCGCACGTGCGGCATCTTCGGACGTCAACGCCACGGGCTCGGGCGACACCGTGGTCGCCAGTGCCGTCTGATGCGGCGTCACCGGCCCGCACAGAAACTCTGCCCAAGCGATGACGCTCAGGCCAAGAGGCTCGCCTGCGCCCAACCACTCGGACACGCGCCGGCTCTCGGCTGTTGTCGGTGTTAAGCTGGCGATCAGGAAGTTCGTGTCCCAATGGATCATGATGGGCCGAATGCCTTGCGTTCGACCGCCTCCTCGCGGGTCCACGTCTCAGCCGCAGCCGGAGTCAGTGCGAGGCTTTGCTGAAGCGCCCGGAAGGCCGCCAGGCGACGCGCGGGTTCGGGGGAAGCGGCTACGAGGACGATAAGCTCCGCCTCCATCCCGTCGTGAAGTTCCGGGGAGGTGAAATGCACAACTCCGCCGGGCTGCACGGTTACGGTTTGTCGAATGGCAGCGGTCATGAACATGATTGTAACCTGTGAGCATGGCAAGACAACACGCTCATTCTCATTCCCCATTGAGTCTCACGCCGAGGCGCAGAGCCCGCAGAGGCAGATCTACCATTCCCATCTCTACTCTGCGAACTCCGCGCCTCCGCGTGAGATCATCCTTCATTCCTTCAATCCATGTACGCGGATAAGGTGCACATTCCGGGGGATTCACATTGCTTACCAGAGCAGACTCGCGTTGTTCCCCGGCCCCTTTTCCCGGCGCTCGATGTGCTGCCACAGTTCCGCCACGCCGAGTTGCTGCGCCCAGTGGGCGACATAAGTTCGGTCGACTTGTTGCTCGCTAACTCGCAATATGCCGGCAATATCCCGCAGGTGTTTTTCGGACTGGCCTTCTTGGTAATACAGCAGTTTGCTCAGGATGATATCCTCGGGGGTGGCGGCGTAGCCCGGTGTGCCGCGCACGATGTTCACCAGTTGCCGTCGTTGCAGTTGTTCCTTGCCCCAGGCATCATCCCGCGCGATCATGAAGTCAATTTTGTTGCCCGAGTCCATGTGAATCACGTTGAACTGACCCCGGCGCAGGACCGCATCGATGGCCGCCTCGTGGCTCAGGTAGAAGTCGGCCTCGGGAAACGCCTCGACCAGCATCGGCACATGTGCCACGTCGATGGCGACGACGATATCGATGTCCTGGGTAAAGCGAGGCTCGCCATAGGCGGCGCTGGCGACAGATCCGACGACCATGTACGGGATCGACAGGCGGGCAAGCAGATCAACCGTATATCGAATCAGTTCCTCTTGCTCCATCACACATCCTCCGGGCTATCTCGCGGCGAATCTGGGTGTCGCTCCAGTC
>JANYKD010000285.1 GCA_025361735.1 Phycisphaerales bacterium | reverse complement strand
CGTCAGTGTTGGCGTCGGAAACAACACGGCGATCGACGAAGGCTCCGTGTTTACGCGAGCCGGTACGTTCGGCACGGGGTCGGTTACACGGACGGCGACCGTGGACTACGGCGACGGCGGGGGCGCGCACGCACTGACGCTGGATCCCGGCGGTACTTTTGCGCTGAACCACCTTTACACCAACAACGGGCTGTATACGGTGACGGTGGTGGTGTCGGCCGGGCAGTTGCCCAGCGCCACGGGCACGATGCATGTCACGGTCAATTCCATTGCGCCGGTGGCCGAGTTAACCGGGCCGACGACAATCGCGCGCGGACAGACGTATACGCTGGATCTCTCGGCGTCAGATGTCTCTTCGGCCGACATCGTGGCCGGCTTCATATTCATCGTCAACTGGGGGGATCTCTCGGCGAATACGTCGATACCCAGGGGAACAACGGTTGCCACTCATGTTTACTCGCAAGCCGGGGCGTTCAACATCAGCGTGACTGCCCGCGACCAGGATGGCGCAAACAGCGCGCCCGTGACCCAATTGATCACGTCGACGGGCGCATCCCTGCAAACCGATCCGATCACGGCGGGCAAGACGTCCCTGATGGTGATGGGCACGCCGGCGTCCGACAGCATTACGCTGGCCGCCGTGAGCGGCGGTTCCGTGAAAGTGACCTTCGGCAAGACGGTGATCGGCACGTTCAAGCCGACGGGGTTGATCCAGGTGTACGGCGGGACCGGCAACGACATCATCACCGTCGGCAAGGGGATCACGAATGCGACCATGGTCTTCGGGCAGGCGGGCAACGACAAGCTCACCGGCGGCGATGCCAATGATGTGTTGGTTGGCGGTGACGGCAACGACACGCTGGCCGGCAATGCCGGGCGGGATTTGCTGATCGGCGGCAGCGGGGCCGACAATCTCAACGGCGGCGCTGGAGACGATATTCTCGTGTCCGACACCGTGTCCATTGACACGGATCTCGTGAAACTGGGCGCGATTATGAAGGAGTGGACACGCACAACGGGCGGCACGTACGCCCAGCGCGCCGGCCGCATCACGGGCAAGACTGGCGGGCTCAACGGGACGACGTATCTGAAGAGTCCGATCGTGGCCAAAGACACGTTCGCTGATACCGGGCTCGGCGGTACGGATTCCGACTTGTTCATCGGCAACGCCGCCGGCGCGGGCGTACGTGACAAGTTCACGGATCGGCTGAAGACCGAGACGCTGCTGGAATTGGCGTGAGTCAGGAAGCCACCGGGACGCCACGCGCGGGAGGCATGTGCCCCGGAATTGTGCGGACCACCAGTCCATTCCAAGAATAATGGTCACGTCCGGGTTGATATCAAAGGCGATCGGGGTGAAGGGCGTAGCGCATATGGTCGATGCATGGGATGAGGCGGTCGGCCGACGAGGCTGGCCGACAGCGAAGGGCCATGGCTGCGTGAGAGGCTCCTGAGAATGAGTGGCTAGCAGGAGTTATCGGACGGAGGCGCGGGGAAATCATTCCCGACCCGCTGCAAAACTGCACGGGTTGCTGGCGTCCGGCCGGAATCAATCGCAAGTCATTGAGGAGCCGTTGTCTGCGTTGAGGAGCGGGAGCGTTATGCGCGCCAGTCGTGCATGGAAAAAGAAGTGCATCGGTCTTCTTCAGCCCGTTGAGGCGCTGGAGGAGCGTCAATTGCTGGCCAGCCCGGTGATTGACACGGTGCTCACGCAGACCGTGTTTGCGGGCAAATCGCTGATTCTGCCGCTGACGGCGTCCGATAGCGATGGCGGCCGGCTGACGTGGACCGTCACGTCGAGCGATCCGGTGATCGTCCCGATACTGCACACGGGCAACTCATTCCTGAAAATGTCTGTCGCGGGTCAGGGCGACATGATCTTCGAATTGCTCAATGATGTCGCGCCGCATGCGGCCGGCATTATCGGCGGGCTGGCGGAGGCGGGATTTTACGACGGACTCATTTTCCATCGGGTCGTCAACAACGTCATGATCCAGGGCGGGGACCCGTACGGCGATGGCACGGGCGGACCGGGATTCCAGTTCGACGATGAATTCAACGCCGACGCGATCTTCACGGGCAGGTATCAGCTTGCCCTGGCCAAGACCACGGACGACAGCAACGGTTCGCAGTTCTTCATTACCACCAGCCGGCAGCGGGCTCTCGATTTCAACAACACGATTTTCGGTCAACTGGTGCGCGGCGAGAGTGTTGTCGATGCCATCTCGTCGGTTGCGACCAATGCCGCCAACAAGCCGCGAACGGATGTGGTGATCAGTTCGGCGCAGTATGTGGACGATCTGACGGACGCGGTGATCACCCTCAGGTCGACGGGGCCTACGTTCGACCCCGTGACGATCACGCTCACGGCGACGGACGAACAGGGCCACGCGACGGTGCAGACATTCACCGTCAACACGGCAACCGATGCCACCAATACGCCGCCCTGGCTTGGGCCGATCGTCAACGCGGTGACACCCCTCAATACGCCCGTCACCATCCCGCTGCCAGTCACGGACCTGGAAGGCAGCGCCTGGGAATACGGCGGCCAATTCATCGGCACGCGTCATTTCACCGAACAGTGGAATACCGATTCGATCACGATCATTCCCGACCTAGGGTACACGGGGCTGATCACGCTGAGCGTGGGCGTTACGCAGGATGGCGGAAGCACCTGGGACCAACAACAGTTGCAGATTACCGTCGGCGAGCAGGCCATCTCGGCGACACCGGGAGCACTCAGCGGAGTGGCGGGGCTCAACAAGACCTTCACCGCGGCCACGTTCACCGACCCGAATCCGGGGGCGACCGTGGCCAGCTACAGCGGGGCCGTGATCAACTGGGGAGATGGAACCATCACCAGCGACGCGACGATTACCATGGCGGGCACGGGGCAGTTCACCGTCTCAGGCACGCACACGTACGTCCATGGCGGCGAGTATCCGGTCATGGTGACGATCACCCGCGCGCTGGGGCAGGTGGTGAGTTTGACGGGGTCGGCGGACGTGGGCGAGCAGCGCGTGCAGCCGGGTGAATCCACGACCATCGCCGGAACGATTGCGGGGGCCGCGCCTAATTCAACGGCCGTCGTGCGGTTCAGTAATGGCACGGAGCAGCGAATCACCCTGGATGACAGCGGTGGGTATTCCTTCTCGCGGAATTTCTCTGAAGCCGGTTTCTACACGCTGTCTGTCAGGGCGCTGGGCGACGATTTCGACGCGACGCTGCGGCGAATCCTGGCGGCGAACGCGCCTCCGGTGGTGTTGGCGGCGGCCGATCTCACGGGGGTTGAAGGCGTGCAGGTGACGATTCCGCTGGCGGCCACCGACGATGTCTCGGACATGGCGGGTGGCTTCGCGTACGTCGTGGACTGGAACGATGATTCGGGTGCCGAGACGATTGCTCGCGGCAGCACGTTCGCAAAGCACACCTATGCCACCTCCGGATATTATGTCGTGCGCGTGCAAGCGATCGACCTGGCCAGCCTGGTGGGCGACGTCGCGACGCGCAATGTCCTGATCGATGTTCCCGTCAACGCCGGCGCCGGCCCTGACGCAACCGTAAACGAGGGTTCCCTTTTCAGCAGCCTGGGTACCTACGACCTTGGCAACCTGCCGCGCACGGCAACCGTCGATTACGGCGATGGTGGCGGGGTACAACCCTTGGCGCTCAATCAGGATGGCACCTTCACGCTGAGCCACCGGTATAGCGACAACGGCAAGTATACCGTGAGCGTGGTGTTGTCGGCCGGGTCGGTGCAGGATTCGCCGGACACGGTGGTGGTGACGGTGAATTCGGTGGCGCCGGTGACGGGTGTGGCCGGGGCGTCGGCGGTGTTTCGCGGCCAGTCGGCCACGCTGAATCTTCTGGCAGCGGATCCGTCCTCGGCCGACACCGCGGCCGGGTTTACGTTTCTGATCGACTGGAAGGATGGGTCATCGGTTGAAACCGTGAGCCCGAAGACGACCACGGCCGAGCACATGTATGAGACGATCGGCGACTATGCGGTGACCGTGCGGGCCATCGACAAAGACGGCGTGCAAGGCAACATCGTGACCCGTCACATCGTCGTGGACAATCCGATCGACGCCGCGGCAGGCGCGGACACGACCATCAACGAAGGCTCGACGTTTACGCGCGCCGGCACCTATGGGACGGGGCTTGCCCCGCGTACGGCGACGGTGAACTACGACGACGGCGCGGGTGTGCAGCCGCTGACGCTGAATACGGACGGCACATTTACACTCAGCCATCTCTACCGCGACAACAGGCCGGCCAGCCAGAACAACGGGAAGTATACGGTGACGGTCGTGATATCGGCCGGGAAGTTGCCGCCGTCAATGGTCACGTTGCTGGTTACCGTCAGTTCCGTGGCTCCGGTGGTGAAGGTGGACGGCCCGGCCTCGGTGATTGCCGGGCAGACCTGCACGCTGAATCTGTCGGCGACGGATCTCTCGCCCGCCGACACGGCCGTCGGCTTCACCTACATCATCGACTGGAAGGACATCTCGAATCCGGGGCTGCAGAGGATGCCCGACAGCCCGGCAACGGCCAGCCACGTTTATGGACAGTCCGGGACCTTCGCTGTCAGCGTGCAGGCCTGTGACAAGGACGGCGTGGTCGGCCAGGCGGTGATCAAATCGATTGTCGTGCCGGCGGCCGTGATGCAGGCCGATCGGATGACAGCCGGCAAGACGGCGCTGGTCGTGACAGGCACGCTCGCGGGCGATGCGATCACGCTGACACCGGTGACGGGCGGTTCGGTCAAGGTGACGTTCGGCAAGACGGTGATCGGGACCTACAAGCCGACCGGCCTGATCGAGATCTTCGGCGGGGCCGGAAATGATGTCATCATCATCAGCAAGGGGATCAAGAACCCGACGATGATCTTCGGGCAGGCGGGTAACGACACGCTCGCCGGGGGCGATGGCAACGACGTGCTGGCCGGCGGCGACGGCAACGACACGCTGGCCGGAAATGCCGGGCGGGATCTGCTGATCGGCGGCACCGGCGCCGACAACCTCAACGGCGGCGTGGGCGACGACATTCTCGTCGCCGACAGCGTGGCCTTTGATGCGGACGTGGTCAAGCTCGGCGCGATTATGGCGGAGTGGGGCCGCACGACCGGCGGCACCTATGCGCAGCGAGCTCCGCGAGTGACCGGCACGGCAGGGGGGCTCAACGGCACGGTGTTCCTCACCAGCCCGAGCGTGGCCAACGACACATCCGCCGACACCTTGTTGGGCGGCGCGGACTCCGATCTGTTCATCCTTAACTCCGCCGGCACCGGGGCGCGCGACAAGTCCTCGGATGCGATCAAAACGGAGATCGTCAAGGACGTGGTCTAAGACGGCCGTCAGAATCCCTTGGTTATGCCCGGCTTGGCGATGGGGTATTGCCCCTTCTCATCGGGCTGCGCCGGCGACGGGGTGTCCCAGGTCATCTTCTCCAGGCCCGGCGCGAGTTCGACGTTCGACGCCATCGCCTCATCCCAGGTGACCATCTTGCCGGATTCAGCGGCCATGCGGCCCATGATGCCGACCATGGCCGCGCGAGCGCAGCGGTCCGATTCGTTCCAGGGCTTGTCATTGCGGATGGCGTCGAAGAGCAGGTCGTGTTCGTACTGGTAGCCGTTGTGGCCGGGGCCTTTGTATTGCCAGATCATGTCGCCGGGCTCCTGCGACCAGCCCTTGAAGATGCGCGGATTGGGAACGCCCTCGCCCAGCACCGCACTGCCCTTGGAACCGTGAACCTGGCTGCCGAAGAAATTCCAGACGTTGTCCTGGTGGCGGCCTTGGGCCATCATGCGCGTGCCATCGGCGAAGCGGTATTCGACGGAGTAGTGATCGAAAAGCTGGTCGGGGAATGCCCGCACCTGCCGGCCGCCCTGCCCCTGCGCCGATACCGGCCAGGCGTTCTTGACCCAGCAGCAGATGTCCAGGTTGTGGATGAGCCAATCGAGCAGGAACGAGCCGTTGATCCACGTGTAGTTGCTGTAATTGCGGATCTGGTGGGCCAGTTCGGGCTCGTCCTTCTGCCGCGGCTTGAAGCCGACCGGCCCGTGTTCGCGGTAGGGCCAGAGGGTGATGACATCACCGATGGCGCCGTCGTGGATCTGCTTGATGCACTCTTCCAGCGGCACGTAGTGGCGGGACATCAGCCCGCCGGCAATCTTGAGGTTCTTCGCCTTGGCCGCCTCGCCGGCCTTCATCACGCGGCGCACGCCCGGTGCATCGACGCCGAAGGATTTCTCCATGAAGATGTGGCAGCCCTTCTCGACGGCGTATTCCATGTGGATCGGCCGGAAGGTGGGCGGCGTGGTGAGCAGCACAAGGCCGCCGGGGCCGACGGCGTCGATGACTTTCTTATAGCCGTCGAAATCACCGAAGATGCGGTCGGGCGGGCAGTCGAACTTATCGGGGAACTTCTGGGCGACGCGCTTGGCCTGATCCTCGGCCTTGTTCTTGAAGCAGTCGGCGACGGCCACGAACTTGGCCGGGCCTTTGGTGTTCAGAGCCTCGATGACGGCCCCGCCGCCGCGGCCGCCGCAACCGACCATGCCGATCTTGATCGTGTTGTCCTCGGCGGCGTAGCTCCTGGCGGCGATCGCGGAAGCCACGAGGGTGGTGGCGGCGACTGCGCTGGATTGTTTGATGAAACCACGACGAGAGATGGAAGGCCTGGTATTGGGGGTCTGCATGGTCGGATTCTCCTTATAGGTAAAAATACCACGGGCGGCGGAGATGTTGGTGGGAAAACGGCGAGTGGTAGGAATTGAACAAGCGTTTATACTGCGGCCCCATGATCCGCCTCATCGAAGAAATCTCCCTCAACGCCTGGCCGGCGCCGCGGCAAATGCTGCTTGACGGCTGGGTGCTGCGCTTTGCCGGCGGGTATACGCGGCGGGCCAATTCGGTGAACGTCCTGGCGCGCGGCGAGCGGCCGATCGAAGGCAAGATCGCAGAATGCGAGCGGGCCTATCAGCGGGAGGGGCTGCCGTGCGTGTTCAAGATGACGCGGGCGGCCGGCGAGGAATTGGAGTCGGAACTGGCCGGGCGCGGGTATTCCAAGAGCGAGGCCGTCAGCGTGCAGACGCTCGATCTGACAGGGCGCGATTTTGTCGCCGATGCGCAGGTTCGCACGGGCGGCGAATATCACCCTGCCTGGGGGGATGCGTTCGTGCAGATGCATGAGCTTCGTGCGGGTCAGCGGCCGGCGATGGACGCCATTCTCCAGTCGATCGTGCCCGAGCGGCGGTTCGCGCTGCTGCTGGCGGATGGCCGGCCAGTGTCGGCGGGGCTGGCGGTGCTCGAGCGCGGCTGGGTGGGGCTCTTCGATCTTATCACGCGCGCCGACCAGCGACGCTGCGGCCACGCGACGTGCGTGATCAACACGCTGCTGGCGTGGGCCAAACAGCAAGGGGCCACGAAGGCGTATCTGCAAGTGGTGACGACAAACTCGGCCGCCTTGCCGCTGTATGCGCGGATGGGCTTTGCCGAGGCGTATCAGTATTGGTATCGCGTAGCGGGTCAGTAGTCCGTAGTCCGTGGTCCGTAGGCAGTACGCTGAACGGCAGTGCCGCCCGTGTCCTCACCTACTGCCTTACTATCTTCGCCGCGATGTCTTCCGTGTAATTCGGCGACGTGATGCGCATGGGGAAGCCTGTGGCCTCGATGTTGTCTGTCTTCTCCCACTGGCCCGTGCGCGGGGTGAGCCACTGGACGAGATAGTTGCCCGAGGGCACGTCGAGTTCGAGGCGGGCGGACGTGCCGCCGCGGATGTAGATGCCGTAGGCCTTGCCCTCCTGGCCGAGAATGCGGACGCTGGAGTTCTGCGTCTTGCCGCCGACGAGCGGCATGGTCACCTGGCCAGCGCGGATGATGTTGTTCATGGGCTTGAGTTTCACCAGCTCAAAGCCCTCCATGAAACGGCGCAGCACGCCAAGCTGCTGGCGAAGTTCGGGGCTGCCGCCGCCGGGGCTCTTGTAGTCGCGGAGCGTGCCCGTTGGAGTCTTGGGCGTGAAGGAATAGTCGAGCGAACTGTAGATCGCGCCGCCGGCCAGGATGAACTCCCAGCCTTCGGTGCGATAGAGCACATCGTCCTTGCCGCGGAAGCCGGTTTCATCATCCGCAATCACCCGGCCGGTCGCGTAGTTCTCATCCACCGTGTCCGGCGGCGTGGCATAGTGAAAATTGAGGATGCTGACCAGTGGATTAGGCTTGTCCACTTTCTTCTTGCCGTTGGCGATGTTCTGAGAAATCAGGTGTTTGTTGGGAAAATCCTTCTCGGCATCGGCCAGCGTCTGGGCGATGTGGGCCTGCCATTCGTCGGTGACGTTCTCGAAGTACGGCTCATTGCAGATTTCAAAGTAGACGTTGTCGAAGTCGCGTAACTCGGTGGCCGCCTTGCGGACGAAGGCGTCCTGCACGGCGGTGATCTCCTTGTGCTGGAGCGTGAAGATCGCGCGGCGGCCAACGCCTTTGCCGATGCCGTTGCTGTTGTTCTGCTCGTGCAGCGGATTGATCTTCCAGAGGTCGTCGTTGTAGAGCGTGCAGAAGAGCACATACTCGACGACGATGCCGCGTTTGCCGGCCTCGCTGACGAATTTCTTGAGGCGATCCCAATAGGTGGCGTTGAACTGGGCCAGGTCATACTTTCCCTTGTTGTCGCCGGCCCAAGGGCAGACGTAGTTGACGGGACTGAGGGTGTTGTCCGTAATGCCGAATGACTTGGGGTCTTCGCGGTAGGTGCCGGAGAACGTGCGGGTGAGGTTGAGGCCCTTGTCCTTTTGTTCGTCGAGGTAGGGAATGAAATCGAAGTCGCCGTTGAGGACCGCGCCGTAGTGTTCGCCCGAGGTGATCAGGACGGCCGGTTGGTCGCGGAAGAGCAGGTAATGGGGATTGTCCGGATGCAGGCACAAGGGCTTGGCGTTCTGTGCAAATCCGTTGATGGCCGGGAAAACGAGGCAGAGGGTCGATATCATGCGAATGGCGAACATGCGTACTCCTTGTGACGTACCCAGACGTGTTACCGGACTGGTTCCGACATGTTACCGTCGTGGACATATCTGATGAAGTAAAGGTTCACATGATGAAATGACGATTGGATGTAAAGGAAGGTTTTCCTGCGGAGGACCCTATGCGTCAATACGTCGTGCCCGCACTGTTCGAGATCGTTCGAGTGATGGTGTTCGTCGGGGCTGCGGTCGTGCTCATGGTGGGGACGATGGGGGTGCGGTGAGGGGGAACGATGAAGGACGAACAACGCGGGGGCTGATTCCGGTGCCTGCGGCATGGTATACTTCGTGGCCATGTCGCGGATTCAAGTCATCTCGGCCGATATCACCACTCTGAAAGTCGATGCGATCGTGAACGCCGCCAACACCACGCTCCTGGGCGGCGGAGGCGTGGACGGAGCTATTCACGATGCCGCCGGGCCGGAATTGCTGGAGGAGTGCCGCACGCTGCATGGGTGCGAGACGGGCGAGGCCAAGATCACCAAAGGCTACAACTTGCGGGCCAGGTATGTGATTCACACCGTTGGTCCGGTGTGGCATGGGGGCACACATCGCGAGGACGAGCTGCTGGCCGGCTGCTATCGCAATTCGCTCCTGCTGGCCGAGCAACACGGCCTGACCAGCATCGCGTTTCCGGCGATCAGCACCGGCATCTACGGATATCCGCTGGATCGCGCTACGCAGATCGTCGTGCGCGAGGTTCGCGCTTTCCTCGTCACACACAAGCCGCCGGAGAAGGTGATCTTCTGCTGCTTCGGCGAACACGCGACCGCCGCGTATGAACGAGAGATGAGAACGGAACGATGAGGGCCTGCGGGTGAATCACGAAATCCGAAATCCGAATTACGAATCAAACTCGAATGACGAATGACCAAGGCGTTGAGGACCTACCTTCTGGCATTGCAGCTTCGGATTTCATACCAAATTGGAATCTGCCAGTGCTCTCTAAGGAATTCGAAACGGGCTGGAGACGTCAAATAGTCCCGAAATCTTGTTGCCGCTATGTCCATCCACATCGCTCAGGCGCCCATTCTCATCAAACGTCGCGCTGATGGTAAAGACGTACTCGATTCCCAAGTAGGTCGGCCTACTCTCGGCGTCGTACCAACGGTTTAAGCCTCCGTCCTTGCTATCGAGGTGCAGTTCTGGAACCTTGGCCTTGGCGACAGGAATCGTGTCACCTACCGCCAAAGAATGCCAATGTCGCGGGAAACCCGGACTGCACATGTAGAACAACACAATTGCTGCACTGCATGCCAGCGCGGCCAACGTCGTGATTCCGCGAAGTCGATTCATAGTTTCTTGACGCGGCACTCATCGCTCAATCCGGCCTGATGTTGTCCTGCCCGGAGCTCAACCAATCAACTCCCTAAGGTCGTCCACGATCCAGTCCGGCCGGCGGAAGTCGGCCTGGGTTTCCGCCTCGTGCCGCTTCACAACTCCGGTCAGCGTGAGAATCGTCTTCAGCCCCATCGCCTTGCCGCCTTCGATGTCTGATTCGAGGTTGTCGCCGATGAGGACCGCGCGCTCGGGTCCGACTTTCATGCGCGACAGCAGGGTCTCGAAGAATCGGCGTTGGGGTTTGCCGAAGATTTTTGTGGGCCGGTTGGCGGCGTAGCTGAACATGGCACAGAACGCCCCGCAACCGATCTCGATGCCGCGCGGGCTGGGATAGACACGGTCGGCGCAGACGCCGTACAACTCGGCCCCGGCCCGCAGCAGTTCCACCGCCACCTGCTGCCGCGGCGGCGTGGCATGAACGTTGGTCGTCGTTCCGGCGATGACGACATCGCACGGATCGCCCGGTCTTTCGGCCCAATCGACGCGCCCGTCGAGCATCTCATGCATCCCCTCGGTGGCAAGGTTGAAGACGCGCGGCCGCGGGGCGAAGGTCTCGAGAACGGCGTCTACCAGTTCCTCGGCGGCCGTAAAGATCTGCTCGGGGCGCACGATCATGCCCATGGTCCCGAGCCGTTTGGAGATTCGCTGCGAACTGGTCGTGCTGTTGGAGATGCAGGCGAGCTGGATGCCGGCTTGCTGCAGGCGCGCGACAAGATCCGCCGCCCCGGGGAGCGGTCGGTCTTCGTGATAGAGAGTGCCGTCGAGGTCGAGCAGGACGGCCTGGAACTTGAATATCTCGGGTCTGGACATCAGGCGGGGCATCCTACCGGAAGCCTGTTCGGAGTCCACGTTCGGAGTACCGCCTTCAGGCGGTTTTTCAGACCGCC
>JANYKD010000276.1 GCA_025361735.1 Phycisphaerales bacterium | reverse complement strand
TTTCGCCGAAACCGCCGTGGGGCCCGCCCGGACGGCTCGGCGAGCCGTCCCTACCCACGCTCCTTTCGCAGCCGGCGATAAAGACAGTGGGCGTGCCCATCGACGAGCGGCATGGCCTGGCAGTCTTGCCCGCCGCCCTCTCGCGGCTATCATGCCCCGCTCTAAACCAAGGAGAGACCATGTCCAGTGAAGTCAAGATCACCACCAGCACCATTGCCGGCCGGACCTGCGCCAGTTCCGGTTCGCGTTGGGAACCCATTCTGGGTTATTCCCGCGCCGTGCGCAGCGGCAATGTGATTGCGGTGACGGGCAGTGTCGGCGTCAGTGCGGATGGAACCTACTCACCGTCGCTGGGCGAGCAGACGCGTCGCTCACTGCAGATTGTCCGCGCCGCGGTCGAGGCTTTGGGTGGCAAGATCGAGCAGGTGATTCGCACCCGCATGTATGTCACCGACGTGACCAAGTGGGAAGAAGTTGCCAAGGTTCACGGCGAGGTCTTCGGCGGCATCCGCCCCGCGACCACCATCGTCGAAGTAACCCGGCTGATCGACAAGGAAGCCCAGATCGAGATCGAAGCCGACGCCATCGTCGCGTGAGTCGGGCCGCCGTTCCCAGGTCATTGCGGGCGAGAATCACGCCGCCGCGACTGTTGTTGCCGGCACGTTGTCGGGATCGTACGTTACCACGCGGTTTCGTCCGTCCTGCTTGGCCCGATAGAGCGCCTGATCCGCGCGTTCGACGATATGGCAGTCTCTGTCCCCGGCCAGTTCCGCAACGCCGAAGCTGCACGTCAGCGGCGTGCGCGTGCCGCGGCAGGTGAACTCGTGCGATGCCATCACCCGGTTGAATCGCCCAGCCAGTCCGGCGGCGTCGGCGGCCGCGCTGTTGGGAACGATGATCCCGAACTCCTCGCCGCCATAGCGGCAGACGACTTCTTCCTTGCGGCACGATTCCGTAAGCAGTTGCCCGATCGTTCGCAGAACCTCATCGCCGCACGGATGGCCGAATTGGTCGTTGATGCGCTTGAAGTAGTCGACGTCGGCCATGATTACCGATAGCGGACGCACGCTGCGGATGGCCAGCGAAATTTCCGTCGCCAGTCGCTGATCGAAGTGGGCGCGGTTCCAGAGTCCGGTCAATCCGTCGATCATCGCTTTCTTGCTGAGCAGATCGAGCAGGAACTTGGTCCGCAGTCCCGCGCGGACGCGGGCGCGCAGTTCGGCCGCGTCGAAAGGCTTGGTGATGTAATCCACCGCGCCGGCATCAAGCCCGCGGATCTTTTCGTCGGTTGAGCTGGCTCCCGTCAGGAAGATGACGGGAACACTGTTGGTCAGGGAATCCCGTTTGAGTTCACGGCAGACCGTAAAGCCGTCGGTTACGGGCATGTCCACGTCGAGCAGGATCAGGTCCGGGGAAACCTGCCTGGCCAACTCGAGGCCGGCCAGGCCGTCCACTGCGGAGAAAATCTCCACCGGCTCATCGCGCAGCCGCACGCGGAGGAGTGCGTGAATGGGATCGGAATCGTCAATGACCAGGAGTTTCTGCAACATTTAACTGCTCCTTCGCGGTGTCATACCCCTCGACGCATCTCAACAACCCCACGAGTCCCTCGACCTGATCCCGTATGGCATCCACGTCGGCGGCCTGGCGAATGCTCGCTTCGACTTCCGCCGCCCGCGTGCTGATGGCCGTGAATCCGTAGCCGCCGCCGCTGCCCTTGAGCTGGTGAACGACGCGCCGCAACGAATCCGTTTCGGAGCTCTGCAGCAGGCTTCGCAGTCTGGCCACATGCTCCGGCAACCCCTGCACAAACTGCTGCACGATTTCCTTCATGACCTCGTCGTCCGCGAAGTCGCTGCGGATGCTCGGGCCGTGCGCCGGTTCGGAGCCGGGCCGCCCGGCACGGGACATGAGCGAGGCCGCCGTCGCGACCAGAAGTTCGGGGTCGACCGGCTTGGTCAGATAGTCCGTGCAACCGGCCGCCAGGCAGCGTTCGCGGTCGCTTGCCATGGCGTGGGCTGTCAGGGCCACAATCGGCACGGAGGAACCATGTTCCCGCAGACGGCTTGCCGCCTCGTAACCGTCCATCTCGGGCATCTGCATGTCCATCAGCACCAGGTCAAATGGCTTGTCCGATCCCTCGGTCGCCAGGATTCGTTCGACAGCCAGCCGGCCGTTGTCGACGACTTCCACTTCGGCTCCGGCATGCTTGAGGAGGAACGAGATCAACCGCTGGTTGTCGACGCCGTCCTCGGCCAGGAGGATCCGCCCGCTGATCGTGCCTTTGGGCTGCAAGGGCCTGGTGGTTGTCGCGCCCGCGTCGCCCAGATCCCGGCAATGTTCGATCATTGGCACGCCGGCCAGCGGCCCGGTCGCGACGGTCACAGTGAAGGTGCTGCCTTCGCCGGGCCGGCTTTCGACAGAAATGGTCCCGCCCAGGAGTTCGACGAGGCGCTTGGATATCGCCAGGCCCAGGCCTGTTCCGCCAAAGCGGCGGGTCATCGAATCATCCGCCTGGGTGAACGGAGCGAACAGGCGCTCCAGCTGAGCCACGGCGACCCCGATTCCGGTATCGATCACATCGAAGCGGATTTGCGGGTTGGGCGCATCCGGCAGATCCGCCATCGACACCACCAGCCGCACTTCGCCGTCCTGGGTGAACTTGATCGCATTGCTCAGGAGGTTCATCAGCACCTGCCGCAGCCGGGTCGGGTCGGTGCAGATGGTCTTGGGAATCGGCCCCGAGTATTCGAGCCGGAATTTGAGCTTCTTGTCAATCGCGCGCGCGCGGCTGAATGAGGCCGCTTCGCCGATCACCTGGAAGGGCGAGACCGTGAGCCGCTCCACGGTCATCTGTCCGGCCTCGATCTTGCTGAGGTCGAGGATATCGTTGATCAGCGACATCAGGTGCTGGCCGTTGCGGCGGATTGTCTGAATGTAGTCCTGTCGCTCTTTGCCCGTTTGCTCGGGATAGGAGAGAAGGTCGGCGAAACCGATCATCGCCGTCATCGGCGTGCGGATTTCATGGCTCATGTTGGCCAGGAATGCACTCTTGGCGCGGCTGGCCGCCTCCGCCCGATCCTTGGCCCGGGCGAGGTCGGCATTGCTTGACCGCAGTTCCTCGGTTCTGGCCGCCACCTGGTCCTCGAGGTGCTCCTTGTGTTCCTGCAACTGCCGGTCGCGTGCCTGAATCTGGTCAAGCATTCCATTGAGCGCGCCGGTGAGCATTCCGACCTCGTCGTTGCTGTGATTCAACGCGCGCAGGGAGTAATCGCCGCTGCTGGAGATTCGCCTTGCCGTGGATGCCAGTTCGGAAATGGGCAGCGTCATGGCGCGTGTCAGCGGGATCGCCAGTACGCCGGCGGCGACGATCGAGATGAACCCGACGCCGATGCCGATGAAGATGTAATTGCGGATCTTCCGGTATGTTTCGGTCAGGTCGCCGTGCAGATAGACAGTCCCGACCCTGCGTCCCTTGAGCATCACCGGCCGCCAGACCGCGACGCCTCCGTTGTCGTAGGCATGTCCGCCGTTGTCCGTCAGCGGCGGGCGGCCCAGCGGCACGGAGCCGGTTGTGCGGTACTGGGCCAGGAGATTCCCGTCCAGATCCAGCAGCGCGGCGCCGACCAGCTGGTCCTGACGTTTGAGACTCGCCAGGATGTCGGTGGCCTCTTTGGCATCGCGGAATTGCAGGGACGCTGTCGAGCTCTCCGCGACCATCGCGGCGGTCACGTTGAGATCCTCG
>JANYKD010000217.1 GCA_025361735.1 Phycisphaerales bacterium | reverse complement strand
GTTTTGCTGGCCGCCATCGCCATCCAGTTCATCCGTTCCGGCATCACCGAGGCCTTCGGTCTGCAGCGACGATAGCACTACAACTGACAACCGGGTGATGACTGCACGCTAAACCTTGGGGTGCGCGGTCCACAGCACCTCGATACCGTTTTCCTTGCGGAGTTCGAAGTCGCTGAAGAACGCCGGGGTCTGGCGCAGCACGATCTTCCACATCTCGATTGCGACCGTGCGAATCTCCTCTTCGGCGTGAATGTTGGCGCGAAGTGCGAAGAAGTGACGCAGCGCCCGGGCGTTGACGGTCACGAATATCTTGGTCTCAGTGGCGTTGGGCAGCACGCTGCGGGCTGCCTGCCGGGCCATCTTGCGGCGGTCGGTGACCGACAGATCGGGATGCTCGCGCTCGATCCCGGTGGCCAGCTTCGCGGTCAGTTCGATGTAGGACTTCTGTGCCTCGGCGCAGCTCTGCACAAATTGCGCGTGCAGCTCCGGGTCTTGAGCAATCACTGCCGGCTCGACAAACTCGCACCGTGACTCATCCACGTATCGCTGGCTGAGCTGCGAATAGCCAAACCCCGCGCGATGGCGGATCAGCTCATGCGTGAAGGATCGCGAGACGCCGGTGAGGATGAAGTTGTAGACGGCATGCTCCATCACGCTGCCGTGGCCGACGTCGATGATATTGCCGAGGTACGCCTTGTTGCCGCCGGGACGGGGCTTGGCGAATGACATATAGCACATGCGCCCGGCGATCTCGGTGAGCTTCTGGGCCGCGACTTCGGTGTCGGTGCTCCACTGCTGGACCCCGTGATCGGAAAGGAACCGGTCAATCTCGGCCGACTCGGCCTGCTGCATGCCGACTAGATAAATGGCCGGCTTGCGGCTGATGGTCACACCATTCTCAACGATCTTGCTGCCCTGCGACATCGAGTTTCTCCTCTACGAGGCTCCAACATGGAGCGTTTGGTGGGAATGTTACCGGCAGGGCGGGGAACCACAACGCGCACGAGGTCCGCACCTCGGCTGCGGGTTTGGCCAGCCTCTGTGGGGACGGTCCGGAAGCGACTACAAAGTCGCTTCTACTTTTATGTGGAAGCGACTTTGAAGTCGCGCTTTTCCGCCAGCCCCCAAAGGGCTGCCACGCCCTCGGTCTGAGCATTCGACCGCAACGCAACCAGGCCAGATGGACCAGAGCCCAGGGTCTTTCGCTCCTGTTCCTTGAGCCGTTGAAACTCCTTGATCAGATAGAGTTGTACAACTGCTCCAGGATACCGAGATACTCGACCGTGTTGAGGTTGCGCAGCCAGTTGCGAATCAAATCGTCAGTGCCTTCCTGGTTCTTATAGCGGGCAATATCCGTAAGGCAGATGTAGTCCTCGTCTTTGCTCTAAGAACAGCAACCGCATCTCTTGGCAAAGCGAGAGAACCGTGTCAAACTCGGACAATGGCCCCCGTAAGGGGCCGATGGCAAACGATTCATGAGTTGCGCGAGACTTTAATGGCACCAATCGACAACTCAGTCAATCACCAATCCTCCCCCGAAGCCAAGATCGCTCTCTTTCGCTCGCTCTTTCGTGGGCGAGATGATGTCTACCCACGCCGGTTCGAGAGTAAAAGGACGGGCAAGTCTGGCTATCAACCTGCATGCACCAACGAATGGGTCCGCGGCCTGTGCGAGAAGCTCAAGATCAAGTGCATGGCTTGTCCCAACCGGCGATTCCTTCCATTCACCGACGAAGTAGTCCGCTGGCACCTGTCGGGACAGGATGATCGCGGCCGTGATTTCATCATGGGCATCTATCCCATGCTCCGGGATGAAACGTGCTGCTTCCTGGCGGCTGACTTCGACAAGGCAGACTGGCGCGACGATGTCAGAGCATTTTTAGACACATGCCGCGACATGCACCTGCCGGCCGCCCTGGAACGTTCCCGGTCCGGCAATGGCGGCCACGTCTGGATGTTCTTCGATGAGGCCATCCCCGCCAGTCTGGCACGCAAACTCGGTTCGCACCTCCTGACCGAGACCATGGATCGCCGCCCGGAGATCGGCATGGCGTCGTATGACCGCTTCTTCCCCAATCAGGACACCCTGCCGCAAGGTGGATTCGGGAACCTAATCGCATTGCCGCTGCAGAAGCAGCCGCGAGCGAATGGAAACAGCGTCTTTCTCGACGACCTCCTTGAGCCCTATGGGGACCAGTGGGCATTCCTGTCGACGATCCAAAGAATCAGCCGTCGAGAGATTGAGGAGATTGTGCGTCATGCCGAGGGCTGCGGCCGCGTTATCGGGGTCCGCCTTGCCCCGGCGGACGAAGATGACGCTGCGCCTTGGGCCATGCTGCCATCGCGGCGGCAGAGGGAGCCTCGGATCGCCGGGCCATTGCCCCAGAGTCTGGAACTGATACTCGGCAACGAGATCTACATTGCCAAAGAAGGGCTGCCGCCTTCGCTTCGCAATCAACTCCTGCGCCTGGCCGCATTTCAGAACCCGGAGTTCTACAAGGCGCAGGCGATGCGTCTGCCCACTTACGATAAACCGCGCATCATCGCGTGCGCCCAGGACCATCCGCATCACATTGGTCTGCCGCGCGGCTGCTTGGACGAAGTGCAGGAAGTGCTGACGGATCTCGGAATCAAGCCGGCCATTCGTGACGAGCGCTGCGCGGGTGTGGCACTGGATGTCACATTCCATGGTGAACTGCGGCCGGAACAACAGGCCGCTGCTGCCGCCATGGCCATCCATGATTTCGGCGTGTTGGCCGCGACCACCGCGTTCGGGAAAACCGTTCTCGCGGCGTGGCTCATCGCACAGCGCCGGGTCAACACACTAATCCTTGTGCATCGTGTGCAATTGATGGAACAGTGGGTGGAGCGTCTGTCCACATTCCTGGGGCTGCCGGCAAAGGAGATCGGTCGAATCGGCGGTGGGCGCAAGAAACCCACCGGCCGAGTGGACGTGGCGATCATTCAGAGTTTATTCCGCAAGGGAGTCGTGGATGACCGCGTAGGCGAATACGGCTACCTGATTGTCGATGAGTGTCACCATCTATCGGCACACAGTTTTGAACAGGTGGCCCGTCGGGCCAAGGCGCGGTTTGTCACTGGCTTGTCTGCGACCGTGACACGCAAAGACGGGCACCATCCAATCATTTTCATGCAATGCGGGCCGGTACGATACCGCGTCGATGCCAGGCAGCAGGCAGCTCAGCGCCCGTTTGACCACACCGTCCTGGTCCGTCCGACGGCGTTTCGTCCCGCAGCACCGCCCGACGCAGATATGCGTAAGCAATTTCAGAACCTTTACGATGAACTGATCGCGGATGAGCCGCGCAACCGCCTTATCTGCGATGAGGTGGTGCAGGCAGTCCGCGATGGCCGGTGTCCTGTCGTTTTGACCGAGCGCAACGAGCACCTCGATCACCTGTTCGAGTGTCTCTCGCCCCAAGTCCACCATCTACTTGTGCTTCGCGGCGGCATGGGAAGAAAGCAACTCCGCTCTGTTACTGAGCGGCTGGCGGCCATCCCCGAGGATGAACCGCGCGTCCTCCTGGCGACGGGACGATACATCGGCGAAGGGTTCGACGACGCCCGCTTGGATACCCTCTTCCTGACTCTGCCGGTGTCATGGCACGGCACCATCGCCCAGTATGTCGGCCGACTACACCGGCTTCATGACCGCAAACGCGAGGTTCGCGTGTATGACTACGCCGACCTCAATGTGCCGATGCTGGCGCGGATGTTCGACCGGCGTTGTCGAGGCTATGAGGCCGTCGGCTACACGATCCTCCTGCCGGCCAGTGCTGTGCCAGGCTGGCCAACGGATGTGCCGCTTCCTGTCGATCCCGAATGGAAACGCGACTATGCCGCCAGCGTTGGGCGACTGATTCGCGATGGTGTGGACATGCCGCTGGCAAGCCTCTTCGTACACATGGCACGAACCATACCGCCCGAGGCCGAAGGTGCGGACCGGGCCCGCAGCGCGAGCGAGGCGTTCCTCTACCGCCGACTGGAAACACTGCCGCAGACCTCAGGGCAGTTCCGTCTGAATGCCATGCTCCCCATCGGTTTTGATGGCCGGGGTCAGATGGAGGTAGATCTCTTCTGTGCCGACGCTCGCCTGGCCGTCGAACTGGATGGCGCGCAGCATCTGGCGAATACCGAAGCCTACCGCCGTGACCGGCGAAAGGACCGTTTGTTGCAGGAGCACGGCTACTTTGTGCTGCGGTTTCTGACTGAGGATT
>JANYKD010000212.1 GCA_025361735.1 Phycisphaerales bacterium | reverse complement strand
GCCAGCAGGTCGAGCCCCGAGTGGGCCGCTTCGGCCAGGATTCCCAGGCTCCCGCTGAACAGACCCACGACAACCTTGAACGCGGTAATCCCCAGCGCCGCCAGCACCGAAGTGAACGCGACCCAACGCTTCTCACTTTCCGCTACGGCAACTTGCGACATGAATAACCATCTCCGAATGAACGGGCGCCACGCATTACGATGCGGTCATCTTATCGCTGATTCGCGAATCTGACCATCTGACGACTGATAGTAACGGCTACATTCGGAGGACGAGATTGGATTCTGTCAATCGAGCGTCGGCTGGTTCATCAAGAACGCATGCAGCTCGTTCCGTCTCGGGTGCCGGTCAATCCACGCCTTGATCCGCCTGATCTCATCGAGGTCCGCCGGCCCGAGTTTCTGCAGCATGATCTGCTCGAATGCAGCCTGCCGTTCATCCGTTTCCACCGCGGCTCGCCAGCCATCCGATGAAACCAGGTGGATATGCCGGTGTAGGTTGCGGCTGCGCAGGATCTCCCACGCATTGGCGTGAAACCACATTCCGGCACATTGGCCGCAGCGCTCGACGTGAAAGGTCGTTCCGTGTCCCACCTTATAGCGAATGAGGAGCCGGCCGCAGGTGGGGCAGAGCTTGGCGTCGCCGCTCTCTGTAACAGCCAGCGCTAGCCCTTGTTCCGGCGATTTCTCCGGGAGGTCCGGCGCGCCGTTCTCCAACCAGTTCCAATAGGGCGCTCCGGCGATCCAGTACCCGGCACACTGTCGGCATGCCAGAGCGGTGAAGTTCTCTTCGAGCAGGTGTTGCTCAAGCGAATGGACCTTGCACACCGGGCATTGCATGGCGTTCTCCACAGTTGGCACAGACCGAACCGGCCGGGGAATATACCGCAAGAACGGGCCTTCGCGCTATCGCCTCAGGATGGAAAAGGCTCTGCCCGCTCGGCACCGAACGCCGGCATCCGCACGCCGGAGCCCATCCATTCCGTCACGTACCCGTTCACCCACATTCGAGGGTACTTCGGGGCTTGCTGTGGCTTCGACTGGTCGTTATTCTCTCGGCGGATGATTGTCTGATCGACTCCAGCCCCGTCTTCCCCACTTGTCCCAAGCGGCCTGCAGCCGCAGTGTTCTCGTTATTTAGCAGCAAAGACTCACCCGTCCGCCGATGGCGGCGGCGAATATTCCTGGAGACCCTCATCGTGACAACCCACTCTGATTGGAAACTGTTTTTTGATAACCACGCGCCCGTGTACATGGACAATGTTTTCGCCCGCAACACGTTGGCCGAGGTGGACTTCCTCGTCCAGCACCTCCACCTGCGCCCGGGCATGCGGATACTGGACATCGGCTGCGGCACCGGCCGGCATGACGTCGAGTTGGCCCGCCGGGGTTTCGATGTAACCGGCATCGACCTGTCCGCATCAATGCTCGCAGAGGCCCGCAAGGCCGCCGACGCGGAAGGTGTGCGCTGCCGCTTCGTCGAGTGCGATGCCACTCGCTATGAGCCGGACCGCTCTTACGACGCGGCCATCTGCCTGTGCGAAGGCGCCTTCTGCCTCCTCGGCCAGGGCGACGATCCCATTGGCCGTGATTTGTCCATTCTCCGCAATCTGGCAGCATCGCTGGTTTCCGGAGGCCGGCTCATGCTCACCACCCTCAATGCCGCACGCATGATTCGCGCGTTCGACAAGCCCGGTTCCACTGGGCAGTTTGACCTGACCACCCTCGTCCAGACCGGCACCTTCAACGCCGGAAGCCCCGACAAGCCCGTTCAGGTCACGTTGCGGGAGCGTATGTATGTTGCCGGCGAACTCAATCTGATGTGCCGAATGGCCGGTTTGAGCGTCGACCACATCGGCGGTGGCACGGCCGGCAATTGGGCGCTGCGCCCCATCGATCCGGACGAATTTGAACTGATGCTGCTGGCTCATAAGGAGTGAGCCGGGATGACCCGCATCACGTTCGCGTAAGTTGTGGCCGCGGTCGTCGATCGCGGCCACAACTTGCGTGAACCGCGAGCGGTTCTTGCGTCAGTTGCCAAAGCGGTCGGGCAGACCGGCTGCGACGCGCGGTGTTCCCCTGCATAGAATCCCTAGCCGCCTCCCGCTATACTTTCCCTTCTGGTTTCGCATAAGGAGTATTTGTATGCCCGGCATGACAGTCACCGAAAAGATCCTGGCCAAGCACGCTGGACGAACCCGCGTCGAGCCGGGCGAGAATATCTGGGTCAGCGTCGATATCCTCATGACCCACGACGTCTGCGGGCCGGGCACCATCGGCGTTTTCCACGAGCAGTTCGGGAAGAACGCCAAGGTCTGGGACAAGGACCGCGTCGTCATCATCCCCGACCACTACATCTTCACGGCCGACGAGAAGTGCCACCGCAATGTCCAGATCCTGCGCGACTTCGCCAAGGAACAGCAGCTCAAGTACTTCTACGACGCCGACTTCGTCAAGAACGAACCGAAGATGCCCAATCCCTATCGGGATCCCACCAAGACCAACTACAAGGGCGTCTGCCACAAGGCACTGCCGGAAGAAGGCCACGTCCGTCCCGGCGAGATCCTGCTGGGCACCGACTCGCATACCTGCACGGCCGGCGCGTTTGGCCAGTTCGCCACGGGCATCGGCAACACCGACGCGGGCTTTGTCCTGGGCACGGGCAAGCTGTGGCTCAAGGTTCCCCCGACCATGAAGTTCACGTTCCACGGCGAGATCCCGCCGTATCTGACGGCCAAGGACCTGATCCTGGCCGTCATCGGCACGACGGGCGTTGACGGTGCGACCTATCGCTCCATGTACTTCGCCGGCGAAGGCATCCGCAGCCTGAACCTCGAAGACCGCATGACCCTGACCAACATGGCCATCGAGGCCGGCGGCAAGAACGGCGTCTGCGAGGTGGATGAGAAGACGTTGAACTATGTCAAAGCCCGTTCCAATCGGCCGAACTGGGAAGTCGTCACCGACGACGCCGACGCCGCCTACTTCGCCAGCTACGAATACGACCTGGCGAAGATGGAGCCGATGGTCGCCAAGCCGCATTCGCCGGACAACAAGGACACCGCGCACAACTGCCGCGACGTGAAGATAGACCGCAGCTATATCGGCTCATGCACTGGCGGCAAGATCACGGACTTCATCTTCGCCGCGAACATCCTCAATGGCCGCAAGGTCAAGGTGCCGACCTTCATCGTCCCCGGCTCGACCGAAGTGCATCAGGACATGCTCACGCTGAACCTCAAGGGAATGCCCCGCAAGGCCGGCGAAGATAGCATCTGGTCTACGCTGGCGTCCGCAGGTTGCGAGATGGGTCCCGCCGGCTGCTCCGCATGTCTGGGCGGTCCCGAGGATACGTTCGGCCGAACGCATAATACGGAAGTCGTGGTCAGCACGACCAACCGCAACTTCCCCGGCCGCATGGGCTCGGCCAAGAGCGCGGTGTATCTCGCCAGTCCCCTGACCGCCGCCGCCAGCGCTCTGACCGGCCACATCACCGACCCGCGCGATTACGTGACGGGCCGGATTGATACGGGAACAGCCGGCGTAATCTGACGGCCGCACAGGTAAGCTGCCTCCAGCCGCGCGAATCGAGCGTGGCTGGAGGCGGTTTGTCAGCTCGCCCCGGCGCTAGCCCATTGTCCGCGGACCCGCATTCCTAATGTCCGCCGCGAAATCACCCGACGAAAAGGTGGATGACCCTGCGGTCGCTTCCCTGTCGCCGGGGAGTTCTCTTTCGTTTTCCGGTCGCGGTCGGCCGGGCTAGAATCGCACCGGCATGGGGCATATAGTGCAACCCCGACCATGGAACAGCCCAACCCCTCTGCCGAACGATTCAGGCCGGTGACCGCGGTTGCCATCGTGGCCAACTCGACGACGCCTTACAGGGAGCATCTTCACCGGCGGATCGTCCGGGAAATGCCCGAGATCAGGCTCTGGAGCATCTTCACACACGAGCAGAGCAATGCCAATTGGTCCTTTGACCCGCCCGCTGAAATCAACCCCGTCAGTTTTGGCAAAGGTGAATCGAGCAACAACCAGGCGAGCCTCAAGTTCGCGTTGCACGAGTGGCGCAAAGCGGGGGAGATCATCCGCTGGATCCAGCGCGAGCAGGTGCGGGCCATCGTGATGCTTGGATACAACGACCTCGGGCGCCTGCGGATCATTCGCTGGTGCGCGAGGCGCGGAGTGCCCTGCTTTCTCTGGGGTGACAGCAACATCAAGGGGGACCTTGCCACGGGGTTCAGAGCCCTGGTCAAGAACGCAGTTGTGTCTTACGTCGTGAAGCTATGCACCGGGATTCTTCCGTGCGGGTCACTGGGAAGGGCCTATTTTCTGAAATACGGCGCCAATCCCGGCCGGATCTACTACTTTCCGGTCGAACCAGACTATGATCTCGTGCAAAACCTCGCACCGGGCGAGATTTCAGCCGCGTTGACTCGTTTTGGTCTGCAACCCGAGCGCCAGCGGATTGTTTTCAGCGGCCGGCTGGCTAACATAAAAAGACCGGAGCTTTTGTTGGAGGCCTTCGCGGAGATTGCGGCGAGCCGGCCGGACTGGGATCTGGTGTTCATCGGTGACGGACCTCTGCGTGAGCAACTCAAGAGGACGGTTCCCGAGGCACTAGTCGGCCGGGTGTGTTTCACGGGCTTTCTGGACGATCAGCGGATCGTCGGCGCTTTGTATCGCGGCTCGCGTGTGCTCGTCCTGCCGAGCGACTATGAACCGTGGGCTCTGGTGATCAACGAGGCGGCGGCGGCAGGCATGGCAATTATTGCCACGGAAGTGGTGGGAGCGGCGGCGGAACTGGTGCGTGATGGCGTCAACGGCCGGCTTGTCCCGCCCGGCGATCCGGCGGCACTCCGGCAGGCGTTATTGGACGCGACGGAATTCGGCCGAATCGACAGCATGTGCCAGGCGTCCCGGCCGATACTCGATGAGTGGCGGCATCGCGGCGATCCTGTCGCGGGGCTGCGCAAGGCATTGGAGGACTGCGACCTCCTTCCGGCAGTACTGAGGAATGAACTGAACAGGTGAATGTCCATGGATGCCTCCGCCTCACTGTACGACAACCCGGGTCAAATGCTCGCGGCGCCAACCGCCGAGAACTGGTATCTGGCCCGGTCGCGGTTCGCTCCTTTGTTGTTCTTGTTTCCGACGCTCATGTGCGGCGTGTCCTGGATGGCGGGCGGTCTGCCCGTTGTGACGGACATGGGGTTTCTGGTTCTCACCTATTTGTGCGCCTCGCTGCTGCTCCGCGAGTTGATTGTCTTCCCTCGCCGCTTTGGGCTCGGAGGGGTGATTCTGTTCGGCGGCTACATTGTGTTCTTCTGCTACGATTACATCACCAGCTTGCTGGGCTTCACGTTTGGGGATCCACCTTGGCTGACGAAGGAAGTCGTCGCCAAAGCGGCCTTCTATCACTGTCTGTTTGCCGTGTTTGCGGCGGCGGGCCTTGCCCTGACCAATCCGCGACGCGTGCCGGCCCTGATGGGCCGACTGCCGGAGGCGAATACATCCGGCATATATCTGATGGTCGTGGTGCTCTGTTTCGTGCTGGGGATTTCGCCATATTTTCTCTTCGCCAGGCAGAATGGTTTTGAAGCGATCTATCTCACCATTTTCTCTGGTCGAGCGAGAATCGGCGTGGAGTGGATCATCGGTCGAACCGGTAACGCCAACTACAATTGGGGTGGGTACATCGGGCACGTGCTAGCGGTCGGGCAGGTGGCGGCACAATTTGCCGCGTTTTATGCCCTGATCATAACCCGCAACTGGATTGCCCGGACGATTTGCTGGTCCATCTGGGGCTTGCACATGGCGCTCGCGTTTGGCAGCGGCACGCGGGGCGAAGTTGCGTTCATGGCCTTGCCCGTGTGCGGGTTCCTGTTCCTGAAACATCAACTGCAGGCCGCCATGCTGTTGCGCTCGCTGAGCCTGCGGGCGTACATCCTGTCCGGGGCGGTCCTGCTGGTGATCATGGTTCTATTCCAGACACAAATCCGTTTCCGCAACACGGGGTTCGCCGAGACTCGCATTGATGAGGTCAATCTCTCCAAGCTCGAGGGAACCTCGATGTTCTCGGAAGGTCTCCTTGGCTGGACAAAGATCCCCGGTGAACATCCATTTATCCAGAACAGATTCCCTGGCGAAAGCGTGATCGGACCCATTCCCGAAACCGTATTCGAGTTCATATTGCATGGAATACCGCGTGCGTTATGGCCCACCAAACCATTTGATCCGCTCGGCCAGTGGTACAACTCGGTTGTGACCGGTCGCGCCATAACGGACACGGAGGGCACCACGATCTCGACAGGCCTCGTGAGCGAATGGTATTTCCGCTACGGTCCCTTGGGCGTCGTGCAGGGCGCGTTCTTGTTCGGGTGGCTCTGCCGGGTGCTGGAACGGAGTGTCATCGCCACCGCCAACCGGCCATTTGGAATGCTGATGAGCATTGCATTGTGCGTCTGCATGCTTCGCTTTTACCGCAATTTCACTCCCCTGCTTCTCTATCCGGTATTGATTCCAGGTATTGCCCTGGCGATCCTGATCTGGTTCTTCAACATGTTCGCAGCCCGTCAAGTCGGCGAGGAGCCGGCGGGCGGATGAGCCCGACCAGGGCGCGCTCGGCCTGGGGTGCCGACACAACGTGGCAACAGAAAAGCGGCGGGTGGAGATCGAGTGAGGTGATGCGTTATGCCGGGTCTTCAGTGGGTTGTCAGTCAGATCGGCTCACGTGAATTGTACGCCTGTCCGCTGAGCTTTCACCGGCGCGGGTGTCTCAAGCTGTTTTACACCGACCTCTGGTGCCGGCACTTTGCCGGGCTCTTTCACGCGCTTCCCAGTCCCTTGTGGAGAATGTCCCACCGCTTCAACGCGGCCCTTCCCTCGGAGAAGGTCGTAAGTTTCACGGCCGCCATGCTCCTGGACGAATTGCGGCATCAGCTGCTGGCAAAAACAAAAGACAACAAACAGGCATTCCTGCGATTCAACGAGATCGGCAGATTTTTCGCCACTCGCGTTGCGGATCAGATGCGGCGCCGGACGCTGAACCCCGAAACCGACGCGGTCTTTGCCTTCTCAACCGGTGCGCTCGAGACGATTCAACTGGCGAAGGAACGTGGCGTATTTGCGGTTGTCGATCAGCTCGATCCCGGCCGGGTCGACGACGAGATGATCCACGAGGAAAGCACGCGCTGGGAAGGGTGGGAACCATTCCGCGGCCGGGCGCCCGACGAATTCTACGATCGCCTCGCCCAGGAGTGGCAGGCCGCCGACATGATCGTCGTCAACTCGGAGTTCTCGCGCCGCGCCATCCACAAACAGGGCGCCCCGCTCGAGAAGTTGCTGGTGGTGCCGCTCGCATATGAGGTCGAGGCGCCGGTGACCAACAAGGTTGTCTCCGGCCGGGACAAACCGCTCGAGGTTCTCTGGCTCGGACAGATCGTCTTGCGAAAGGGAATCCCCTATTTGTTTGAAGCCGCGCGGCTGCTGCTCAAGGCAAACATTCGATTTCGTGTCGCCGGTCGCATCGGCATTTCCGAAACGGCGTTAAAATCGGCGCCGGCCAATGTCCAGATCATCGGCCCGGTTGTCCGCAAAGACGCCATCGCGCTGTTTCAGAGTTCGGACGTCTTTGTCCTGCCGACCATCTCAGACGGCTTCGCACTGACCCAGATTGAAGCCATGTCGTGTGGCCTGCCGGTGATCACGACGCCGAATTGCGGCGACGTCGTCACGCCCGGCGCCGATGGATACATCATCCCCATCCGTGATCCCGCGGCCCTGGCCGAGGCGATATTGAAACTCCACGAGGACCGGACTCTGCTCCAGTCCATGACCGACAACGCCCTGCGCAAGAGCCGCCAGTTCACGCTGGACCGATACGCACAGACGATCGAAGACGGTGCGCAACAAAGGCGAGCGGCCAAATAGACGAAGTCCGTTCACTCGCCGCGGGCCTTCTTTTCAAGTTCCAGTCGACGCAGCGCCGGAAGTCGTTTGGGCTCCATTTCCGGAAGCTCATCATCGAGCGCCAGAGCCCTGGCATACTCGCGCTGTGCGGCCGCTTTATCACCAAGGCGCGCCAGCGCATCTCCAAAGTGGATGTGCAGAAACACCTGCCGCGGATCGAGCGCAATAGCCGATTCCATCGCCCGCGTGACCACGGCCGCATCGGGCTTGTCGCCGGCCAGTTCTATGTCGGCGCGGAACACCTGATATTTTGTTTGTCGCGGGTTGACGCGTATCGCCTGGTCACACGCCTGCGCTGCCTTTGCCCGGTCGGCGCGACAGACGGCACGCGCTTCACGGAACAGATAGTCGGCATTTAACGGCATCATCTCGAATGCGGCCGCGTAACCGTCGGCGGCGGCTCCGATGGTGAACTGATTGACCGGGCCGTTTGGAGATGTGGCCCGCATGCGGCCATCAGCCAGGGCCGCGCGCTCTTCGGCGATATAGATCGGACACCACGCGAGGACGAATGATGCCATTAATGCGGCTGCTGACACGCCAAGCGCTGTCGCCGCCGACCACTTCGGCATGGCCTGGGCCATTGCTCGTTGGCGAGCGCCGAGGACGGCACCCGCCAGAAGCGCGAAGAAGCACAACGGCGCTGGTTCGCTCCAGGCGAAGTCGATGAGGTTGTGTACGAAGAAGATGCCGGTTGCCGTAACAAGCCCGCGCAGGACCCATTCGCCGGAAGCGTCGTCCCAAATCGCTGACTGCCCGGAGGTCGTTGCCATGAATATCGCTGACGCCAGCAGTGCGGCCGAGCCGAGCGAGTAAATAACCTGAAGGGTTAACCAGGCCGAATCCTGGGAGAAATCGTGCCCCGCGAGCAGGTTCAACACGGCGGCGGCGATGGCCAGACCGATGGCCCACGAGAGCGGCGTGGCGTAGCCTTGCGTAGCACGAGCGTCCTGCCGGGGCTCATCATAGGGCACAGGGGCCGGACTGGTTGGCCGGGTCATCTCCCAGAACAGGCGCATGAGCCATGCCACGAGCAGCAGTCCGCCGATGATGCCCAGTTCTGCAAACGCCCGCACCACGACGTTGTGTGGGTCCTGCACCTCTTCGGTAGCCTGGGCGATTCGCACAGAGGGATAGTATTCGCCGAAGTTGCCCCAGCCGACCCCGGTGCATGGCCGCTCGGCAATCATCCGGGCTGCGCCAACCCAGTAATACCAGCGAAAGGTCAGCGACCGGTCGGGCAATGAACCATAGTGCATTGCGTGGCCCACGAGTGCGGCCGCACCCAGCGCAAAGACGCCCACGCCCAGCCAATACAGGGTCGTTGAGCGAGTTGCCAGCCAGGCCCCCTTCCAGCGGAGCAGCAACAGCGCTGACAGACCCAGCATCGGCGTCAGAGCCGCCTGGCGCGAGTGCGTGTAGCGCAGCACAAATACGGCCGCCGGAAGCGCCACCAGCGCGACCACCCACCACCATTTCCGTTCGTCGCTCTGTCCCTGTGCCATGATGCCGAACATCACGACGAGGCCAACGGCGATCATGGCGCCGTAGGTGTTGGCCGAGGCGCTGAAGCCTGTTAGCTCACCGCCCGTGATCTTTTTCTCGATCTGCTGGAACTGGAAGTCGGTCTCCTGCAGTTCGTGCTCCTGCATGTAGTGCCACCGGCTGTTGGGGCTTGCCGGGTCATTCCACTCGTGGATCGTCTCGGGCATATCGGCCAGGCGCTTGTTCACGCCGTTGGCCAGGAGCATAAGCATGACGCCCAGCGCCACGCCCGCGACAAGGCGGACCTGCCTCCAGTCGCGTACAAGTTGTACGGCCGCGAAGAGCGCCCCGGCAGCTCCGATCAGGTGAAACGCGTTGATCAGCGCTGCGAACTTGTCGGCCGCCCACGCGGTGGAAACCAGCGCCCAGCCGCACAACAGCGCCAGCGGCAGCAAGCACCATGGGAGCCGCACGCGATACTCGCGGTCGAGCAACCGGCGTAGAAGGATCAAGAGAACGGGACACCAGAGCAGCAGATCCAGCGCTATTCCCGCGGCCGGTCCGGGCCCGCGCGGAGGCGCCAGCTGTCCCGCCAGGACAGGCGTCGGGTCTCGCAGGCTTTCCGCCAGGCCACAGCGGGCGCAGACTGTCGCCAGCAATATGAACAGGGCACATTGCGTGAGCCACGCGAAACGCTCGGCGATTGGTGACTGCGGCCGGCTGGACATGATGACAGATTACGACGGGAGCGGGAGTTGGGAAAGGGACCGGCGTGACTTCCCCAAGTCCGGCGTCATTCCGGCCGCGTGGTTGATCCACGCGGCCGCTGGTCCAGTTTCAACATGATTCGCTCGACGCCGTGCAGGATGTCCTTGGCGCTCTTGAACGGCGGGCTCGACGGATCGGGCGGCCGCAGGATCATTTCGGTCAGGCGCGACAGATCCTTGGCATCGCGGCCGGTGGGGTCGTAGAGAATCAAACCGGCCAGATCGGGATTGGCGTGCGGGGAGTTGAACTGCACGGCCAGGTAGAAGAAGTCCACGGCCTTGTCGACCTTCTGGAACCCCCTGCTGATGGCGCTGGACGTCACGGCGCCGCTGATGGTCATTTTCTCGAGCATGCGCTGGATCTGGCTGGTTCGCATCAGTTCGTCAAACAGGCTTTCCAGCAGCGGATTCTCGGCCAGATTCTCGTTGACGCGAACGGACGAGCCGAAATCGACGAAGCCCACGCCGCCGGGCGTGATGACGAAGTTGTCGAGGCGCAGATCCAGGTGAATCACGCCGGCAATATCGTGCACGACGCGGAGAAGGTCGGCGCTCTGGCGGGCGAATTCCATCTGGGGCAGCGGTTCGCCGCCATTTCGCAGCCAGTTCATCCGCAGCCGCCGGACAAATCCGCGGTCATCCTTCTCGACATCGATCACCCGCGGCACGCGCGCGTTGTAGGGCGGGGCCATGTGTTCCTGAAGTATCATCAGGACAGCCGCCTCGCGCGTGAGAAACGTGGGGAAGATCTTCTCGGTGAACTTGCGGGCGCGTTTGTCAATGATCTCGTGTGAGACTTCCGGGAAGCGGTTGCGCAGCCGCATGGCGACGGACTCCGCGCTGGGCACTTCCTTGAGGACCACGTAGGGCTCCTTAGGGTCATCGTGCCGCTCGAGGGAGACCTGGTAGGTGAATCGTTCAGTGTCCTGTCCCGGCAGGAGCAACTGCACTTTGCGTGCGATAAAGTAATGAATCTTGCTGGTGAGCAAAGGCAGCGGGAGCCAGCGCGGACCGGTGCGAACAAAATCCGGAGATTGCTCGATGATGAAGCCACGCGCAGGGAACTTGCTCGCGACTTCCTCGACCTCGCGCCGCCTGGTGGATATGAAGACGAAGCATCCACCCCAGCGGAGTCTGGCGAATATCTTGTCGGGGTTGACGTCCTGGCCACTGGTGCCGAAGAGATAATCGGCAAGACCTGTTTCTGGAATGTATCCGTTGCAGAACTTGCGATACTCCGGCGAAGGGTAAAGAACGCGGGTGATGACCGGCCGGGCAATCTCCGGGACGGGCAGGCGCGCAACCTTCCCCACCGCGGCGGACGCCATCGCGCTTCTCACACTCCGTTCCATCATCTGCTGCTCGACTGTCATGCTTGGCCGTTCTATCGGTCCTTGAACCGCATTCCCATCAAGATCCAACTGACACCGCTATTCTAACACAAGCGCGTCAATCAAGGGCAGTCGATAATATTGCATTTTTGCGCTGATGTGGCGGCGGGCGCCGTATGCTGGGAGCAGTCTCCTGGTCCATATCGGTGGTTCTGCTGATGTGCGAGTTTCCTTCTGATCGTGCGTCACCGGCCATCCGGCCCGTCGCACAGCGAGCCTGGATCGACGCATTGCCTGCCGTCGATTGATCGCCGGTTACACCTGCGATGATTACACTGGAATGACAGGCGGGTGGCTGTGCGCGGAGATGGCGCGCGGGTATAATCATGCGGTCGCTACGATGTCCCTTTGGTCTGCAAGCGCGGTATGAGTTGTACCCGTTGCGGGTTGGTCGTGAAGATCCTGGACTTGGTGGCCGAGTGTTGGCGCACATCGTTGTTGGGTCGTTGCGTGCTGAGTGTATCATATCATGCGCATCGTTCATGTCATCGGAACTCTGGACCCCTCGGCGGGTGGCCCGCCCGCGGTAGCCCTGCGCCTGGCGTCCGCCCAGTCCACCGCGGGCCATCAGGTGGAGTTGATATCGCATGGCGATGCCTCGATCGAAGGGGATGTCCGTCGTTCCATCGCCCGTGTGCCGGGCAGTGAGAACCTGATTCGCCACGCCGTGCCGATTGGCAATTCTCTCGATCGGGCGCTTGGGCTCACGAGCCGGCGCATGCTGCCGGGGATCGTTACCGGCGCCGATATCGTTCATATTCATGGCGTCTGGGAACCCATCTTGCGCCGGGCCGGAATGACCGCGCATCGGGCTCGCGTGCCGTACGTGATTACCCCGCACGGAATGCTTGATCCCTGGAGTCTGGAGCAGAAGAAATGGAAGAAGTGGATCGTTCTCATGCTCGCGTATCGGCGCTTTATCGAGCAGTCGGCGGCTCTCCACTGCCTCAATGAGACGGAGAAACAACTTATCGTTGGCGGCGGATTCCGCTGCCGGTGCGAAGTGATTCCGAATGGCATCTTCCTGAACGAAATCGATCCGCTGCCCGAGCGAGGCGGCTTCGCCAAGCGCTTCCCTGCATTGCAGGGCCGGAGGTTTGTGCTATTTCTCTCCCGCCTCCACTATAAGAAGGGGCTGGACTATCTGGCCGACGCCTTCGCTCTGCTCGCCGGGCGCCATCCCGATGTTGATCTGGTCGTGGCCGGGCCGGATGGCGGGGCGGAGGCGGACTTCCGCAAACAGATCGAACAGCATCAACTCACGGGCCGCGTCCATGTTGTCGGACCGCTCTATGGCCCGGAGAAATTCGAAGCGCTCGTCGATGCCTCGTGTTTTTGCCTCCCCAGCCGCCAGGAGGGTTTCTCCATTGCCATTACCGAGGCGCTCGGTTGTGGAACGCCGGTGGTTGTGTCCAGGCAATGCAACTACCCGGAAGTGACCGACAGCAAGGCCGGCATCGAAACGGAACTGGACCCGTCCGCCATCGCCAACGCCCTTTCGCGTCTGCTGGAGAATCCGGAACTCGCTGCCAACATGGGTCGGGCCGGCCGCGCGCTGGTCGAAGAGCGTTTCACCTGGCCGAGGGTGGCGGCGCTTTCGCTGGATCTTTACTCTCGCCTCGTGAGCAAGGCCTGAGCGCTTGTGAGACCGCAATCATCGCGAATGGAGCGATGCAGGTGTCGCGCTTCAACGTGTGTTGCTTCCCATCGGCGTGGTCACGTTATGCGATCCACGCTTGATTGAAATGGAGATCGGCCGTTCTTCCGGACAGGCGGCGGCGAACTCGTCCCAGTATTTGCTGATGAACGTCCGCGTCGCCCAGGCGGTGCCGTCGGCCAGGCCGCAGATGGTCGTGCCGGGCATGATGCCCATGGTCTTCTCCAGCTCCAGCAACATGTCCAGATCCTGGCGCTTCCCCTGTCCGCTGAGAATGCGGTCAAGGATCTTGGCCATCCAGCCAGAGCCTTCGCGGCACGGGGTACACTGGCCGCACGATTCGTGGGCGTAGAAGCGAACGCAGTTGCGCAACGCCTCGACCATGTTTGTATGCTCGTTCATGACGATCATCCCGGCCGTGCCCAGGCCCAGGCAGCCGCCGCGGAAACGCACATCGTCGAAGTCGAGCCTGATGTCCAGTTGATCCGGCCCGAGCACGCCCATGGAGATGCCGCCGCAGATCGCCCCCTTGTAGCGGCCGCCCTTCATGCCGCCCGAGAGCTTGTTGATCGCGTAGTCAAGTGTAATCCCCAGTTCGTCTTCATACACGCCGGGTTTGTTCACGTGCCCGCTCATGCCGTAAAGCTTGGGGCCGGGCGAACTGGGCGTGCCCATGGATTTGAACCACAACGGCCCGCGTTCGATGATGTGCGGCACGCAGCAGAGCGTTTCCACGTTGTTGATGACGGTGGGCTTGCCGAACGCGCCGGCGATGGCCGGGAACGGCGGCTTATTTCGCGGCCAGCCGCGCTTGCCCTCCAGTGCCTCGAGCAACCCCGTCTCCTCGCCACAGATGTAGGCGCCAGCGCCGCGATGCACATGGCATTCGAGTTTCGCATTGCCACCGAGCATTCCCTGCTGGCCGAAAATGCCGTGTTGATAAGCTTCCGCGATGGCCCGTTCGAGCACCTTGGCCTGCCGGTGATATTCGCCGCGGATAAAGATGTAGGCCACATCGCACTGCGTGGCCAGCGAGGCGATGGCGATCCCTTCGAGAAGTTGATGCGGGTCGTAGTCGGCGAGATACCGGTCCTTGAACGTCCCCGGCTCGGATTCATCGAAATTCACGGCCAGATAGTGCGGCCCCTTCTTTTCCTTGGGGATGAACGACCACTTCTGCCCGGCCGAGAATCCCGCGCCGCCGCGTCCGCGCAGGCCGGAATCGATGACGGTCTTGACGATCTCGTCGGCTTTCATGCCCAGCGATTTCTTGAGCGACTCATACCCGCCCGTGGCGACATAGTCGTCGTACCAGTACAGCTTCCGCCGTGCCGGATCGTTGGGGATTCGCTTGAGGAGAACGGGTTCGGTAAATGCCATGGTCGTCATTTAGTCCGTGGTCCGTGGTCCGTGGTCAGTTGACGCTTCTGTCGCTACTGACCAC
>JANYKD010000192.1 GCA_025361735.1 Phycisphaerales bacterium | reverse complement strand
CGCCGGCCGCCGGCCTGCCCAGTACGGCCACTTACAGTTTCAACATCGATCGCACCCCGCCGACGGTTGCCGGCGTCGCGCTCGGCTCGAGCCAGGTAACTGTCCAGTTCGCCGATGCCAGTGGCGTCAGTGCCGCCTCGGCCACCAATCCCGCCAACTATGCCCTCGTCTCCAGCGGCGGCGACGGCATCTTCGACAATGGCAATGACGTCAATCGCAGCTCGTCGATCTCTTCCATCGCCTTCGACGCCTCTACCCAGACCGCCACACTGCACTTCTCGTCGCCTCTTCCGGACGAGCTGTACCGCGTGACCGTCAACGGCATCGCCGACGTGGCCGCCAATGCCATGACCGCGGCCTTCTCAACGCAACAATCCCTGTCCACAACGCTGCCGGCGGTCTCGATACAACTGCGTGCCGAAAGCGATTCGGGCGTCTCCACCAGCGACGGCATCACCAACGTCACCCTGCCCAAGTTCGACGTCACCGCCACTCAGCCCGGCGTGATCCAGGTCGATTACAACGGGGATGGCGTCTACGATACGTCGCTTGTTGTCGGCAATCCAGGCACCTATACGTTCCAGGCGAGCATGTCCCTCAGCGGCTCCGTCATGCCCCGGGCCAGCCTCACGCCCGCCGCGGCCGCGCTGGGCACCACCGCGCCCATCCAGTGGAGTAGCGGCGCCAGCGCCAACAATCACTGGTATCAGGTCGTCCAGACCTCCAGCATGATCTCCTGGGGCGCTGCCAGGGCGGCGGCCGAAGGACGCGGCGGCCAGCTTGCCAGCATCACCAGCGCCGACGAGAACGCCTTCGTCTATAACACCGTCGTCACGCCCAATTTCACGCCCCACGACAACCAGGGCCCGTGGATTGGCGGTTATTGGGACGCCTCCGCTCCCCACGTCTGGAAGTGGGTCACCGGCGAGCCGTTCGCTTACAGCAACTGGTATCCCGGAGAGCCCGACTACTACGTCGGCGACAACGCCATCGCCCTTGCCGGTTCACTTAGTGGCAACCCGGGCAAGTGGATTGACAATGTTGACTCCGGCAACTTCCCCGGCTGGACCGCCTATGGATTCGTCGTCGAGTGGGACTCGGCGCCCACCGGCCAGAACGCCGCCACAGGCACGACCAGTATTACCATCGATACGACCGGTCCCTCCGTCAGCAACAACGGCGGCACCGAGCAGGCGCCGGCATTCGCCCACACCGTTACCTTCAACGAGAATGCGTACGGTCTGACGACCGCTGCTGGCATTACCATGGCCGGTCCCAGTGGGGCAGTGGCGGTGACCGGCGTCACCGGCTCCGGCAACAACTACACCGTCACCTACGATGCCATCGCCACTCCGGGCGCGTACACCATCTCCCTGCCTTCCAGGATCACCGACGCGGCCGGCAATACGCTGAGCGGCGGCGCCGATTTCACCCTCCTCATCGACACCACGCCGCCCGTTGTCAGTTCCGTGAGCCCCACCGGCCTGACGAACCAGGATGCTTCCAGTTTGAAGGTGGTCTTCAGTGAATTGACCGACCCCGCAAGCTTCACTCCTGACATCGTCCACGTCACCGGCCCTGGCGGCACTGTCGCTGCGACCAGCGTCACGCCGCTGGTCGGCCAATCATCCGGCAATTCCCAATGGGCCACCAGCGTCGTCAGTTACACCTCGCAGTGGAGCAGCGGTGGCTGGTCCGCGGCCCAGATGATCGGCGCTCCCAACACCTTCGGCTATGGCGACATCGCCACCTCCTGGACCGCCAGCAGCGCGAACGGCACCACCGAAGTGGTCAGCCTCGGCTACGCCACGCCCGTTCATGCGACCGGCGTCACCGTTCGCGAAACCGACGGCAACGGCTTCGTTCGTAAGTTCGAGCTGCGCGACACCGGTGGCACTTACCACACTGTCTGGACGGGCACCGATCCCTCCACACCGGGCGCGCCCTACGATTTCCATGTTGACTTCGCCATCACGCCCTACCTCGCCGACGCCGTGCGCATTACCGTTGACACCAACGCCACTTCCACCTGGGAGGAAATCGACGCCGTTGCCCTCTTCGGCGGCGCCAACATTTCTTCCACCGCCACCGACACCTACCTCATCTCCATCCCCACGCAATCTCTGGACGGCAACTACACCGTTTCCATCGACCCCAACGTCAGGGATCTCGCGGGCAACTACATGACCGGCCACCGCGCCGACGTCTATTTCACCGACTTCTCTTCGCCTGTCGGGTCCGAGTGGTCCAGCACCTCGATCGCCACCAGCAACGGCGAGAACTTCCTGGCCACCAACCAGTACGGATTCGGCAATGGAACCGTCAACCTGTCCCTGAACAACCTGCTCGGCCACACCGGCGTGGATGTCTCTTTCGACCTCTACATCATTCAGTCGTGGGACGGCAACGGCCCCGCCGGCGGCGGCGTCGATGCCTGGAAACTCGCGCTGGACGGCATCACCAAGTTCATCACCACCTTCGCCAACTACAGTGGCGGCAATACCCAGGCCTATCCCACGCAGATCGCTCCGCTCGGTCCTGGCGCCAACAACGCTCCCAAGACCGGCGCCACCCAAATCGGCCACCTCGGCTTCGGATCCGGCGACTTCGGCGACACCACCTACCACCTCGCCTTCAGTTTCCCCCATGTGACTCCATCTCTGCTGCTGGCCTTCACCAGCCTCCAGAACCAGAGCCCCGGCGATGAGGGCTGGGGCATCGACAACGTCAAGGTCAGCCTGACGGGTCTCGCTTCCGGCGCCCATCAGTCATCCTTCACCATCGACAAGACCGGCCCGCGCGTTACGACGATGAGCCCCACGGGTGATGCCGGCGGCGCGGCCGACCATGTCGATGTGACCTTCGACTCGGCTCTCAACGGTCGTACGGTCACCACTTCCGCCTTCTCACTCACCGGCCCGGCCGGCGCTATCGGCATTTCCGGTGTGCAGTTGCTCTCCGGCAATACATACCGCGTCAGCTTCCCCAGCCAGCATGTCAACGGCACATACACCGTCACCGTCGGCCCCGCGATCACCGACGCGGCCGGCAACCCAATGGACCAGAACGCCAATGGCACCAACGGCGAAAGCGGCGACGCCTTCAGCGGCACGTTCAGCATCTCCCTGCCCGATCTCCATGCCACGGGCGTGGGCGTGCAGTTCCCGGCCGGCGGGCCTCTTTCCGGCCAGACGGCCACCGTGACTTGGACCGACACCAACACCATTGCGGTCGGCACCGGCGCGGGCTGGACCGACCAGGTGGTCGTCACCAATGCGGCCAACCAGGTGGTTGCCAGCGGCACCGTCCCGGCCGGGGCTCTGGGACCCAACGGTACCGAGAACCAGAGCTTGCCGATCACGCTGCCGCATGGCCTGGCTGGCGTGGGGTCGTTCACGGTTACCGTCACGGCCAACTACAACGGCGCGGTTCCCGAGACCGACACCACTAACAATTCTGCCAGCACCGGCTTCAGTTCCACGCTGAACCCCGCCGACAGGCCGGACCTGCGGGTGATCGCGATCACCGCGCCACCGGTGGGCGCTTTCACCGGCGACACGGTCAGCCTGCAGTGGACGGTGAAGAACACCGGCTTCACGGATGCCACGGGCGGCTGGGACGACCAGCTGTATGTGCAACTGCCGGACGCGACTCTCATCGGCGTTGGCCCGGTGCATTACCCCGGCACGCTGGTGGCGGGCGGGACCTACACCGGCAGCGTGAACTACACGCTTCCGGGCCAGTGGGGCAACTATGAGCTTCAGGCGGTCACTGACAGCGGCAACGCGGTGGCCGAGACCAACGAGAGCAACAACCAACTCGCCCGCGGGTTCATCGTCAACCGCCTCTACCATGCACAGATTCACGCCTCCACCAGTACCCTGCCGGATGTCAACGGCCAGGCCATTTCGCCCACGGCGGCCGTCACCGTCAGCGGCCTGGCTTCCAATGCCGACAATTCCAGCCCGGCTGCGGGCATGCCGGTGCGTATCCTGGTGACCAACGGCGCCAGCCAGCGCGTGCTGAACGTGCAGGCCGACACCACCGGCCACTTCAGCCTGAGCTTCACGCCCGGCGCCAGCGGCGGCTTCGCCCTGGCCGCCGACCACCCCGATGCGCCCACCAATCCCGCCTCCACTACTCCGCAGGTGCAGTTCACCGTGGTCGGCATGAGCGCTTCCAGCGGCACCACCGCCAACCTCACCCCCGGCGCCGGCAGCGTCACCGGCAGCTTCACGCTGACAAACAGCACCAGCATCCCGCTCAGCGGCCTGGTCTTCACGCCGCAGTACGTGGCTCCCAATTTGACGTTCCAGCTTGTCGGCCCGCTGCCCACCACCTTGGGCGCAACCCCGCTGACCATCCAGTACACCGTTTCGGCGGCCGACGACAGCTTCCGCTATGACAACATGAACATCCACGTCACCAGCAACGAAGGGGCGACGGCCGACTCCAACATCACGGTCAACATCGCCGATGTGCATCCGCATCTCTCAGCCAGCCCTGGCTACGTCTCGGGCGACATGATCGTCGGCCTGCACAGCACCGTCAGCTTCACCCTCACCAACTACGGCGCCGGCGCCACGGGCGACATGACCGTGACCCTGCCGGCCCACGACCAAGCCCCATTCCTGTCGGTGCTTGGCGGCAACACCATCAGCTCGATGGCCTCCGGCGAGGTCCGCACGATCACGCTGAGCCTGGACCCGGATGCCGCCCTGGCCCTGACCAACTGGACCGGCAGCTTCTCGGTGGGCAACCCGGTCGTGGGCGTCACCGAGGGCTATTCCTTCCGGGCCCGCTCGACGGCCACCGGCGCCCTGCATGTGACCGTCAGCGACGACCTGACCAAGTACGGCAGCACGCACCCATTGCTGGCCGGGGCCACAGTGCAGCTGCGTGATGCCCTGGACAACTCCGTCCTCATCGCCCAGGGCACCAGCACGGCCGCCGGCGACTTCCTGTTCTCGGGCATCCCGGCCGGCAGCTACCTGCTGGATGCCTTCGCCGACAACCACCAGGGTTCCCAGAAGACCATCACCATCACGGCCAACAGCCAGGCCGAGACCGACATCTTCATCGCCCGCAACCTGGTAACCTACACCTGGGTGGTCACACCCACGCAGATCCAGGACCACTACCAGATCGAGTTGCAGGCCACCTTTGATACGCAGGTTCCGGTCGGCGTGACTCTCACGGCCGAGCCGCTCCCCAGCCTGTTCCCCGGCGACTCGGGCGTGATGAACCTGACCTTCGACAACATCTCGCTCATCGCCGTCCATGATGTGCAGTTGATCGTGCCGACCGATCCGGAATACACCTTCACGGTGACCAACCCGGCCTACCCGCTGGCAACCGGCACGACCAACACCTACGAGATCGGCACGCTGGCAGCCAAGCAGATGCTGAGCATCCCGGTCAACGTGACCCGTGGCTACACGTTCTACGACTCCCCGTGCCACCTGCTCTTCCAGGGTCCCTGGTCCTACCAGCCGAACGATGATCCGACACAAGTGGTACACAACACCGCCCTGGCCAGCGTGGACGTCCCCGGCCGCACCTGTACGCCGCAGACCATCCCCGTGTTCTACGGTGGCGGTGGTGGTGGTGGTGGCGGTGGCGGCGGCGGTGGTGGCGGGGGCGGGGGCGGCGGCGGTGGATTCAACGGCGGCGGTGGCGGCGGCTCCCAGCAGATCCCCGTGATCGTGGACGTCGCTGATGCCAAGGTGAAGCTGCAGATCGACCAAAGCGCGGTCATGACCCGCAACGCCTTCAGCGGCGTGCTTGACATCACCAACCAGAGCGGCGCGCCCCTGACCAACGTGCATGTGAACCTCAGCTTCATGGATGCCCAGGGCCACGACGCCAGCAGTGCCTTCTTCTACCAGCCGCCCATCACGACCGGCTTTGCCGGTGGCGGGAACATCTCCTCGGACGTGGCCAGCCTGGGCCCGGACCTCACCGGGGCCGACGGCACGGTGAAGTACCTGTTCATCCCCACGACTTCGGCAGCGCCAACCGTCCCCACCGTCTACAGCATCGGCGGAACTCTAACCTACACGGTCGGCGGCAGTGCCATTTCGCTGCCCATGTTCCCCTCGACCATCACCGTCTACCCCGACGCCCACTTCGTCCTCAATTACTTCTGGCAACGCGACGTGGCCGGGGACAATCCCTTTACGTCCACCGTCACCGAGTCCTCGCAGCCGTTCTACCTCGGCCTGATCGCCACCAACGTCGGCCATGGCGACGGCATGAACCTCTCCATCACCTCCTCGCAGCCGCAGATCATCGACAACAAAAAGGGCCTGCTGGTCGACTTCACGATCATCGGCACCAAGGTGGGGACCACCGACGTGGCCCACTCGCTGACGGCCGACCTGGGTGACATCCTCGCGGGCAACAGCGAGACGGCCGAATGGGTCCTGCTCTCCACGCTCCAGGGCCACTTCATGGACTTCGGGGCCACCTTCAAGCACGATGATGCCCTGGGCGGCCAGGCGACCTCGCTCATCGACAATGTTTACATTCATGAACTGATCCACGCCGTCATGATCAACCTGGCCGGCAAGAGTGATGGCAAGCCGGACTTCCTCGTGGCCAACGACCCCACGTTCCCCAGCAACGGCACCATTCTCTATGGCGTTGACCACCAGGGTCCGACCGATCCGATCACCCACCTGCCCACCGACGTCCCCGTCTTCAACGACATGCCCAATTCCCTCTACGACTCGCGCAGCGGCACGGCCGTGCCCGTCTCTCTGGTCAATGCCGCCGATGTGAATGTCACCGGCTCGAGCATCAACCCGGCCAACGGCAAACTCACCGTCACCCTCAGCGCCCCGCTGGGCGCCGGCTGGAACTACCTGGAAGTACCCGATCCAGCCGCCAGCCATCCGGGCTACACCCTGACCAGCATCACGCGTTCCGACGGCGAGGTCCTCAGTGTCGGCGACAACGCCAACGCCTGGCAGACCGACCGGGTCTTCGACAACTACGGCTTCCTCAGCATCCAACTGCTGCACATCCTCGACCACACCGGCGTCGACCCGACCTTCACCTACACCCTGACCTACGCCCCGGCCTTCACCTCGCCGCAGTTGCAGGCCCTGGAACCGATGCCCGCCCGGGCCGGCGTGCCCAAGAACACGCTCAACGTCTTCTTCACACAGCCGATTAACGCCACGTTCTTCGACCCCGCCCAGGTGGTGCTGCAGTACCGGGCCACCGCCGCCGACGCGTGGACCACCCGCTCAACCGCCTCCCTGACCCTGGTTGCCTTCGCGGGCAACAACCTGGAATACACCCTGACCGGCCTGGCGGCCCTGACCGGCACTCCCGGCGACTACCAGCTCACCTTCAACGGCGCCGCCGTCCAAGACACGCTCGGCAACCCGGTGGCCGACTCGATCAGCGAAGGCTGGCACCTCAATGCCCCGCCGGTCATCAGCCCCTTCTCCACCACGGGAATCAGCGAAGGATCGAGGTTCATCCTCACCGACAGCTTCACCACCCCGGAACTATTGGCCGACCCGTTCAGCGGCACGGTCAACTGGGGCGATGGCGGCGCGGATGAAACCCTGGTCATCACCGGCCAGCAGTTCAACCTGGCCCACACCTTTGCCGATGCCGGCGGATTCGACGTCCGCATCACCATCCACGATGTCTGGGGCGCCATTGGCACCCTGACCGAACATGTGAATGTGCAGAACGCGCCCCCGACGGTGGTCATGCCCGCCAATGCCACGGCCGGGGTCAACCTGCCGTTCTCGATGAACGGCCTGTTCTCCGATCCCGGCGTGCATGAAACCTTCACCGCCACGGTGGACTACGGCACGGGCTCCGGCGCCATTGCGCTGGCTTTGAACGCCAACAAGACCTTCACGCTGAACAAGACCTACACGCAGCCGGGCACGTACACGGTGGTGGTGCGGGTGACCGACAGCTCGGGCGGCGTGGGCATGGCGTCGCGGCAGGTGATTGTCTCGGCGGCCAACCTGCATGTCACCACGCAGATCAATGATGGCAGCGCCCAGCGCTCCAAGGTCACCAGCTTGACCTGCACCTTCGACGCCGACGTTGCCAGTTTTGATACCGGGGCCTTCGACCTGAAGCTCGGCACGGCCGCCGCGAATGTGGCGATCGGCGTGGCCAACCCCAGCAACGACAAGCGAACCTGGATATTGACCTTCAGCGGTGCTGGAACCGAATATGGTTCACTGATCGATGGCCGCTACACGATGACCCTGCGCGCGGACAAGGTGCACGGCACTGCCGGCCAGACGCTGAGCGGCGGTGATTCGGTGCAGAACTTCTACCGACTCTTCGGCGATTCCGACGGTAACGGGTATGTGAGCACGGACGAACTGGCGTTGTTCCGCAAGTCGATGAACAAGCGGTCCACCGATCTTGGCTATGTTTCCTATTTTGACTTTGACGGCGATGGGTTGATCGGAACGACGGACTATGCCCAGTTTAACAAGCGGCTGGGCAAACGGATTTAATGCCCGGTGAGTTGCCGGGACTCGGATCGGTGGTATGTTATGTTATCAGACGGAGGAGCGGCAGATGGGGTATGTGTCTGCGCTCGGAGAGGAAGAGTGTTATGGGCAGGCGAATATTGTGGATGGCGGCCTTGGCCGGCGGTCTTGGCTGCTTGGCGAGTAGTGCGCAGGCAGCGCTTTCGTATAGCTATGTTTTTGACCAGGCAACCTATGCTGTTGCGCAGGGTGGAACGGTAAGCGTGCCGGTCTACTTCCGGGAGAGCGCCAGTAACCCGAATGTGCCGAAGCTCGCAGCCCAGAATGGGCTGGCGGCCGCAAGCGTGCTTCTGCAGCGGACATTGGGAGCCGGTATCCAAATCACCGGAATTACTCCCAATGCTCTATTTGACGGCACGGTGAATCCTGACCCGGGCACACCCCCATTTTCCGTGGATGCTGCATCGTTGTACGCAACAACGCTGGATCCGCTGCTCGCCTCCGATCCACTCCCGACGCACGGCATTCCAGCCACCGAAACACCGGCAGGGTCTGACATCTGGCGGGTGCTGCTGGGTTCGTTCTCCTTTACAGCCATCGGCAACCCAGGTGATTCGGCCACATTCCAGGCGACCATGTTGAACAGCACGTCGGATGTCGCAACGTGGGACTCGCTCTATGGGGCGAGCGCGACGTTCGAGGTACTGGCAAATGGCGATGGATTGATATCATCGCCGAGTGTGAGCTTCACGATTGTGCCCGAACCGGGCTCTCTCACGCTATTGGCACTGGCGAGCCTTGCCTTGGCTGGCCGGAACAGTGCGAAGCGGCGGTAAGTGGGGCGTCGGACCAACGCCGTGGCTTCGTGGGGTTCAATTGGCGGACGATCGAGGCAGCCGGCGGCGGCGCTGAATCCACCGAGTTCTTGACTCACGTGTTCAAGGGCCGAATCTGATAGGTCCACCGGAACGGCTTGGCCATCGTCTGGTTGAAATACGCGATGAACGCCAGCAGGCGTTCGCGCAGTTCCTCCGTTGACTTGAAACTGCCCCGCTTCAGCACCCGACGCGCCAGCATGCTGAACCAGATCTCGATCTGGTTCAGCCACGAGGCATGCCGTGGGGTGTACACGAAGCAGATGCGATGGCTCGGATTCTCCAGAAACCCCCGTCGGGTCTGCATGCCCTTGAGAATGCCCGACTCTCCCTTGACCCCCCAGGTCCAACCGCAGGTCGCACAGGTTGTCCACCAGTTTCACCAGCGACTCGGACTGCTGCGTGTTCAACTGATCCAGGACGAAGGCCCACTTCGCCGACGGGTCGCCGGTCACGGTCCGGACAATGTGCTCGGCAAAGTCCCGCTCATTCCGGGTCGGCGCCACCGTCGGAGAGATCACCACTCACAGGGCCATGATCTGGCAAAACTGCTCAGACACAAATTTGCCAGGGGCTCCGCAGCGGTAGTCGTCCGCCAGCGCTTCCTCGATCTTCCCGGCCAACGCTTCCGCATCCCACTCCGCGGCCGCCGCTCCCCACGTCTGCTGGGCGGTTTGATAGCGGGCACGCCACCGCCGGGCCAGGTCACGCGAGCAGCCCACGCGATGCGCGATCCAGACGGACTCCAGGCCCTCGCCGTCCGCCAATACCACTTAGGCACGCGTCGCTATCGCCTGCGGACACAGGCTTCGCCTGACAATGCTCTCCAGGATAGACCGCTCATTTGCCGAAAGAACGACCGCCTGCGTATCCGGGCCTGCCGTGACCATCGCTTTCCCTTCTCATCCGTGATTCCAGAGGTATCGGCAAGCGACGGCGTTCGCTCAGGCGCGGCGACCGCGGGCCAGGACGACCGTGATCCCCAGGGTCAGCAGCGACAGCGCCGCCGGCTCTGGCACGACCGACACGCCGAACTGACTGTTGTGGTCCAACACGCCCAGGCAGTGTGACTCAAGACGTCCACGCCGTGGTAACCCAGTACGTAGTCGGTGGTGGGAATGTATGCCGCATTGAAGTACTTGATGGTTTGGGGACCGAAGTTGCCATCGACCGCGCGTTTCCACACGTCATCATCCGTGCCGGGCACTCCGTCGGGACCGAGGTCCATAATGCCGTCGATTCCAGCCCTGCATAGCTGGTGTTGATAGGCGGCGCGCCCAGAAGAAGCGGCCCAAAGGCCTCGCGGCGGTTGGTTTGATCGACCAGGGCCAGCCCCACGCGATCAGCGCCGTAGCTGACCTTCATGGTGCCATTGCCGTTGATCTGTTCTCCCGGAAGGCCCTCGCGCGTTACGATCCCGGCGGTTGCCATCGCCAGATCCAGAGTATTCTGGAATGGCGTGTTCGTCGAGGTCGTGAAGATCATCTCGACCGTGTGAACAGGCCGGGCACTGGAGAACTGGCCCGGGCTTCCGTTGACGTTCACCCCGTTGGCGTCCGGATAGGATGTGGACGGGTGCATCATCCAGGGCATACAGATCCGGAGTTTTCGGTATCCCATATCCAAGGGACAGCCGCAGCCTTGGCGAACGCACGAGATCAGGGTGGTGGCGATTAGTGTGCAGATTGAAGGATGAGCAACAGCGTCCATTCCCATAGGAGACTCGTTGTGATGGAGTGCAGATTTCACCCAGGAGAAATTTCTGTTGATAACGCGCTGTGCGAAGGATAGTTTCTATACTGCTCTCCGGGGTTTCGATATGAAGGGAGAGACAACATGTCCATGTGCTCTTCATTACGGATGTCCTTCATTCTGTCAGTCATTGGCCTGGCGATCGAGGTGCCGCTTGTCTGGGGCGGCGCGGCCCACCCGCCGCTGGAGCGCACGCCCGAGGCCGCCCTGAACTGCGTTCGCAGCGCGGTGTCGTATCGCCCTTACGAGGGCTTTGTGAAAGGCCCCGTGGCCGTACTGACCGACCGCACAGCCAACGCCGGCGACGCCGCCGAACTGCTCATGTTCGTGCTGGCTCGTCAGGGCATTGCCAGCCGCTTGGCCTATGGCACGCTCTCGGATGAGCAAACGACGACGCTGCTCACCAGCGCTTTCAAGCAGGCCACAGTGCCCGAGAAGGTGCAGAAGGCCATGCCGGGTGCGAGACTGGCCGATCCCGTCAACGATCCTGCCCTGCGCAAGGTCGCATCGCAACACATCTGGGTACAGGCGAAGTGGCAGGATAAGTGGATTGACCTCGATCCTCTGTTCCCCAATTTCAAGGCGGGCGAGGCAGCCACCAAAGCCGTTCGCACCGGAATGCCGCCGTCGCCGCAAGAGCGCCGGCAACTTCGCATCGAAGTCTTCGCCAAGAACAAGGGCGAGGCCCAGCCGCGGAAATTGCTGACGTTCCAGCAGCCGGCGGCAGGACTAGTGGGGCAGCGCCTTGTATTCTTCAGTCAGGGGCCCGAGCCGGCTGAGGCCGCGCCCGCAGCCGCGCCCGGGCAGCTTCGGCCGATGCTCATTTGCGGCAGGTATTCGCCTAGGAGTCTCCAGTACGGTGGTGAGGTGCGGACTGGCCCGGCAGAGCGGATCAAAGACCCCTTCCGCAATCTTGATGGTGATGAACCGGCTCCCGCCGCGCCGGCGCTTGACGAGGTCTGGATGGACATCCGCCTCGTCGGTGGCGGCCGGCCCGAGCGCCGACAGTCGCGGTACCTCTACGTCGCCGGCCCCGGCGGCATCAATCGTCTGGGCGAGCTCACCAGTTTCTGCATTACCTTCGGCGCCCCGCCCCAGCGAGATGCCAAGGCCTTCGCCCAGTTCGCCGCCGGTCTGCGCGAGAAGACCAAGGGCCTGAAAGTGCCCATGACCGGCAAGCTGAATGCCGCGCAGGCCCGCGCGGTCCGTGAGGGCTTCTGTGAGTCTGCCGAAATGACGTCCGCGCTGGCGCAGTGGCTCGGCGTCTGCTCGCACGCTATGCGCGTTCAAACCGATCGGGCCTTTGGCGTTCTCAGCGACTGCGACGATGCACGCGTGCTGGCCGTGTCGATGGACAGCGCCACGCACGCTCTCGCGACCGACCTCATCTTCGATTCCGCCCGCTGCTGGGCGCGCCCGGGCGTCAAGAACGCCTCAGCCGGGTTGGCGCAACTGACGCGCGGGGCGCTCGGGGGCGATGTCGAGGCGGGCGTGCTGGCGACGCTGCACACCAGGGCCGGCCAGCCCGCCGACAGCGTGCTGAGCGTGCGCTCGGTCTTCACTGCCGCCGCCAAGGCAGATATCCCCGTCATCGCTCTTTCCCCCGCCAGGGTTCAGGCTGTCAATAAGCTCCCCCTGTCCACCCTCACGCGGCGAATCATGCTCCAGCGCATCAGCGACGGCAAGATACTGCTCGTCCCCGAACGTCCCGTCCCGTTGGCCGGTCGCACGTTCTCTGCCTGGTACGAGCTGGATCCGCGCACCGGCGATTGCATCGCCGTCTGGCAGGATGGCCGACACCAGGCCATGGCCGAGTGGTTCGAGAACACCGCCGACGTCGCCGTGCTCACCATCGACACCATCACCCGCGGCATCTCCAGCAGCGCCACCCTCTACACCTACGCCGGCGCGGCCCTCCAGATCGTCAGCGACGACCCCGAGCAGACCTGGACGCAAATCCACTACTATGCCATGGTCCAGGCCGCCGCGCCCAGACACTGGGAACCGCTCATGCTGGCCTACACCGAGCTGATGGCCGTCTTCGGCAAACGGGAGTTCGACGGCTGGGTGTGCGTGGACATCCTCAACGACATGGCGAAGCGCGAAGTTCCCGCGGATGCCGCCAAGGCCATCCTCGACGGCCAGCTCGCCGCCCTGGCGTTCCTGGAGAGCGGCAACCCCTCGCGCCTCGTCGATGCCTGGAAGCCAAAGGACCCCTTCGAGGACTGGCTCAGCCAGATGATCGACGGCCTCAAAGGAGCCGCCACCGAGCAGGCCAAGAAGGAGAACCTGCCGGAATCGGTGCAGACCATGCAGGAGTGGTACGAGAAGCTCCAGAAGCTGGAGGAACTGGCGAAGAACATTATCAAGGCGAGCCAGTGACAACCCGTGATCGGTTGTCAGGTGCACGCTCCCCCAGTGCGTTGCCGCCGACGCCGCTGCGAACACCCGCGCTCCTTTTTATTACTTTTCGGGCGCGAATGTCACTGTCGTGGTCACCTCCGTGTTGACCCACAAGTCGCGCCGGAATTGTCTGCCGGCGAACTCGGCCATGAAGGTGTACTTGCCCTCCTTGAGTTTCAGCGGCTGATTGAATGAGCCCTCCGTTTTCTGGTTCTTGGCATCCACCACGACATAACCGTCCGGGCCGCGCTTGAGCGTCAGCGCCAGGTGCTTGCGCAGATCATCCAGCTTGCCGATGCCCCAGCACTTGCCGCCGGCCGATTCGGCAATCCGCTCCATCATCTTGGCGTCATCGGGGCGGCTGGTGTCGAGGGAAAGCACGCAGGCAGTGAGGCCCTTGAAGTCTGACAGTGCCTGCGCGCCCGTGGCGGCTTTGCCCGCGGCTTCAGCGCTCTCCACGCCATCGGAGACGATGATGAGCACGGCGGGGCTGGTCTCGGACACGTTGGCGGCTTTCAGGTCGGCGGCGGCCTTCGCGATGTTCGCCGCCAGGGTGGATGACCCGCGGGCGCAGAGCGCGGATAGCTTGGAGAGGAAGGCATCCTTTTCCACCGGCCGCATTGGCACTTCGATGGCGGTATCGATGGCCGATTCGTCGAAGGGGCTGTGGGTGTGGCCGAAGACGCGGAGTGCCGCGGGGGTCTTTTCCGGCAGAACGCCCAGGAGTGACTGTACCGCGCCGCGGGCTTGATCGAAGTTGCCGTTGGCAAGCATGGACCCGGAGGCGTCGAGCACGAAGAACACCCTCTTCGGCGGGCCAAGGATGGTCTTGGCTAGGAGCGTTCCCTCGCCGCCGCGCGGGGTGGGGATGACCAGGGAGGGCGTGGCGCGAGTGAGGGCCAGGAGCGCGAAGCTGCAGGCGCGGCGGGGGTCGGCGCCGCCCTCCTCCCACGAGCCATCGGGCTTCTGGCTCTTGACGAGTTGGCGGGCGATGAGGGGATACCACTCGTGGCGGCCGATGAACTCGGTATCGAGGATGCGACCGACACGCTCAATGGAGTAGAGGTAGTAGTGGTGGTACTCGGTGGAATTGCCGGGGTTGGCGTCAGTGGCCCAGTTCTTGTCGAGCCAGGCGAGGCCGCGCGCGATGGCGGGGTCGCCTTTGACGTCCTGGCCCAGGTGGTGCTTGCACAGGGCGATGGCGCAAATGCCGGCGCAGGTCATGCTGCCGTAGGATTCAGCGCCCTCGCCTTTGTAATCCCAACCACCATCTTTGTTCTGGCGTTTGAGGATGGTATCGAGGGCGCGCTGCCAGACGTCGGCATCTATGCGAAGGCCCGAGCGGGCACCGCTCCAGAGGCCCAGCAGGGCAAACTGGGTGGCGGAGTTGTCGCCATCAGCGCCGGCAGTGCGGGCGGTGAGGCGCTTGATGGCCTGACCGGAGCCAACGAGGTCGAGCGGCTGGCCGCCGACGACGATGATGGCGTTGGCCTCCTCTTCTGATTTGCGGGCCTTCTCGATCTCGAAGAGTAGCTTTGCGATGGGGTCGACCTGGGCGGCCTTGTAGTCAAAGGTCCCCTTGGGGCCTTGCGATTCGACATGGAAGCGCACGGCCGAGTGCAGCAGCCAATGGAACTCGATATCGCCGTAGGATTCGACGAGTAGCGAAAGAACGCCGACCTCGTAGCTACCAAGCCAGGCAACATGGTCGGCGATGGAGATTTCACGGAGGCGCTTGCGCAGGGCCTTGTCGAAGGCGGGAAAGGCCTTGTGGGCGCCGGCGTGGACAAGGGCGAGACTGGCAAACCAGTCATCCGCATCGCCGAGGTCTTCCTTGCCGCCGCCGAGAGGCTTCTCCCAGAGGTACTTCCGGCCCTTCTCGATGGCGCGATTGACGTCGTCGCCGGTCAGGCCGACGCCGGCCAGTCCCTTGGCCAGAGGTTCTGGGGCGTCGGCGGCCTGTGCCGGCAAGTGACCGACGATCAGCCCCGTTACCATCGCCACGACACCGATTAGCAGTGAGTATTTCATGTGCCGCTCCGTGCTGGAGAATGAGCAGCGGACCCGTAGTACTTTGCCTCGTCCTCCGGAAGGACAACTTCGATCTTCCGGGCAATCCTCGAGTGTTAATCTTAACACGGAAGGCGCCCTGTGCCTCTGAGCGGGGCGTTCGCGGTGTTCGCGAATAGTTGTTTCCGTTGGGCGAGATTGTACCCATCGGAGCGAAACATAACCAGAAGATTTGCATAGTGACACGCCAATGAAGGCGGCGCAACCTCGGTGCCTTGATCTGATTCAGGAAACCGATTGGCTCACGAGGCCAGAACGATATACCACATGTCATCATCTGAGTACCACATGGATGCGACACTTCGCGTGATTCGCGACCAGCGGCTGCATATGTTTGAGCTACGCCCGGTACAGACGAAGAACAACCAGTGGCAAACCGCCGAGGGAGCGCAGATGGACTTTGTCTGGTCTCTCAGCGGAGTGAAGCCGGACAATGCCGGCGATCCCCGAAATTCCTAATGCCTGGAAATTCGGTGGCCTACCAATTGCTGCTATCTGTGGACGGGAGAACATTAGGCGTTGCATCAAGGGATTTACCGTTGCCGGGCAGCGGGAGTAGCCATCGGGCTGTAAGGCAATACTGGGATGTTTGGTCCCTGGGCCGCCTTTGCGGGCCATCCATCCGACCGCAGAACTAGATCCCGTTGCTCACCCCGTCCGGCAGTAGAGGGTTCACACGCACGACTGCTATATTCTTGAGCCATGCCCGGGCACTTCCCTGATTCCAATTCCTATTTACAATCTCCCCATGCCATCAATCGAACAGCGCATCTCAAAACTCCGTGACGAACTTAACCGGCACAACCACCTCTACTACGTCCAGGCCAAGCCGGAGATTTCCGACCAGCAATACGATGCCCTGATGAGCGAGCTGCTCCTGTTGGAAGAGGCCCACCCGGATCTAAGGACGCCCGATTCGCCGTCGGCCCGCGTGGGCGGCCAGCCGATCGCGGGCTTCGTCACGGTCGAGCATGCCGTGCCGATGATGTCCATCGACAACACCTACGATCCGCCCACCGTGCGCGAGTTTGACCAGCGCATTCGCAAGGCGCTGGATGGCGAGTCCGTGCGGTATGTGCTGGAGCCCAAGGTCGACGGCGTGGCCGCCTCGCTCCGGTATGAGAAGGGCGTGCTCGTGCAGGTTGCCACGCGCGGCGACGGCCGGCGCGGCGACGACATCACCAGCAACGCCCGCACCATCCATGCCATCCCGCTGCGTCTCAAGGGCGACGATGTTCCCGAAATCCTCGAAGTCCGCGGCGAGATCTTCATGCAGAACGCCCAGTTCCAGCGTATGAACGAGGAACTCATCGCCGCCGGCGACGAGGCGCTGAAAAACCCGCGCAACGCCACGGCCGGCACGCTGAAGAATCTCGACTCGAAGATCGTCGCCCAGCGCAAACTAGATTTCATCGCCCACGGCATCGGCCAGGTGTCCAAACTGCCGACGGACGACTACTGGCAGTGGCTCAGCTTCATCAAACGCTGGGGCCTGCCCACGAATCCGCACACGGCGCTGGCCGAGAATGTCGACGAAGTCCTGGCGACGATCGAGAAATTCGCCAGTGTCCGCGGCACGCTGTCGTATCAGACCGACGGCATGGTGGTGAAAGTCGCCTCGCTCGCGCAGCGCGAGCGCCTCGGCGCCACCAGCAAATCCCCCCGCTGGGTCATCGCCTATAAATACCCGGCCGAGCAGATGCAGACGATTCTGCGCGATGTCACCTGGCAGGTTGGCAAGGGGGGCAACCTCACGCCCGTGGCCGAGCTCGAACCGGTCTTCGTCGCCGGCACCACCGTCAAGCGGGCCACACTCCACAATATCGAGCAGGTGCAGCGCCTGGGCATCCACATGGGCGACACCATTGTCATCGAGAAGGCCGGCGAGATCATCCCCTACGTGGTCCAGGCCGTCCCCGAAAAGCGCCCGGCCGGCGCCCACCCGGTCACGCCACCGGCCAAGTGCCCCAGTTGCGGCAGCCCCGTCGAGAAGGAAGCCGACACACCTTACATCCGCTGCAACAACCCCGAGTGCCCCGCGCAGTTCAAGGAACGCCTCCGCTGGTATTGCGGCCGAAATCAGATGGACATCGAAGAAGTCGGCGAGAAACTCATCGAGCAGTTCGTCGACGGCGGCCTGGTCCACCATTTCGCCGACCTCTACCGTCTCACTCTCGAGCAGATCGCGGGCCTGGAGCGCATGGCCGAAAAGAGCGCCCAGAATGTCGTAACCGCCATCGCCAAGAGCAAGACCCAGGGGCTCGACCGCCTGCTGGCGGGCCTGGGCATCCGCCACATCGGCAACCGCGTGGCCCACGTCCTGGCCACCAACTTCGGCTCGCTCGATGCCCTCGCGGCCGCGACCACGGACCATCTCTCCAGCGTAAACGAAATCGGCCCGGTCATCGCCCAGAGCGTCGACGACTATTTCCACTCCCCGGCCGGCCAGCACGCCATCGCCGCGTTACGCGAAGTCGGCGTAGACCCGAAAATGGCCAAGCCCACCCTCGACCCCGCCAGCCTTCCCTTCGCCGGCCAGACCATCGTCGTCACCGGCACGCTGACACAACTCGACCGCAGCGCGATCGAGCAACTCATCGTGAAGCTCGGCGGCAAAGCCTCCGGTTCCGTCAGCAAGAAGACCACCTTCGTTGTCGCCGGCGAAAACGCAGGATCCAAACTCGCAAAGGCCAAGGAACTCGGCGTGCCAGTGATCACGGAAGCGGAGTTCCTCGTCAGGGCAGGGAAATCAGAGTGACGACCCAATCGCGTCAACGGGTTGGGAGTCTAAGAGCGCTTCCACGTCCGTTCAGCGGGGTGTGTATGCGTGCAATCAAGATCATTCTGAACGCCAGCTTCTCGATCTTTCTGTTTTGGCTGGCGGCGGCACTCTTCACAGCGTGTGTGTCGCTCAGCTGTAAGTCTTCAACGTCAGTACCAGCCAGGATTCCCGATTGCGGTGTTTCGCCATCGATGCCTCAACAGGATAGGTTTGGGGCCACAACGCATCCCGCGGAGTGGCAACTCCCTCAAGAGAAGCGGCAACGACTTATTGCCGCCGTGAACAGACTCAGTATCGGGGACCGAAAAGGCGAGGGGTTGGCGGCGCTCGGCACACCTGACAGCGACCGTGTGCTCGTACCGAAAGGCGTGGGCCTCACGCCTCATGGTTCTGCGCTCACGTACTATTTTGTTCATTATGAAAGGGGATTCGTGAATGTAGCATGGGACCAATACGTCGATCTTGCGTTTGACATGGACGATCATCTCCGACACGTATCTTCCTCTGTGCCGGAGGTGCCAACGAAGGGAGAGATGATTCGTCGCTCCCACTGAATGCGGCATTCCGCCGTCAACCATGCAACAGGAAGACATGTGTGCGTCCGAAGTGCCGCCGGTGTCCTCACCGGCGGTCTTTGCCATCGCACGCCCGAACCACACGACCCCGCCGGAAAGTGAACGCGTCTCACCAACAGCCGTACCCCGATCATGCCGCCAAAATCCCGCCGCCGACCCCTTGACATTCCACCCGGGTTCGCTATATGTTCGATCCGCTCTTTAACAACCGAATACGTCCTTAACCATTCACCCCGATCATCGCTTTCGCCTCCTTTCCCAATTTCCCAACTCAACCCTGAAAGGAGGTCCGCAAAGGACCTGCTTGGGACCCAGACCTGACCGTTCGGGACACCAAAAGGACACCATCGGGACACTGTTTGGACCCTCTTTGGCCCCGCCCGGGACACCCTTTTTCAGACCCACGCAGAATGTAAATGTCTATTCAGTAGTAACTTACGATTTTTTACCCCTCCAAAACAACATTTTCCGCTCCTCGCCTCGACCTCCTTCCGCCCAGAAAGTGGATCGCTCCCAGCGCAAGTAGGTCACCAACGCCATACCCCGCTTCGTGCCTTCGCGTCTTCGTGTTTAATCTTCTTCGCTTGTCGGCGCGACGCGCGACCCTTCCACATGTTCACTCCCCAATGATCTTGATGAGCACCCGCTTCTTCCGCATCCCGTCGAACTCGCCATAGAAGACCTGTTCCCACGGGCCGAAGTCGAGTTCGCCCTTGGTGATCGCCACCACCACTTCCCGGCCCATGAGCGTGCGCTTGATGTGGGCGTCGGCGTTGTCTTCGCCGGTGTCATTGTGGCGGTACTGGCTGTGCGGCTGTTCGGGGGCGAGCTTCTCCAGCCAGACTTCCCAGTCGCCCAGCAGGCCGCGTTCGTCGTCGTTGATGAATACAGATGCGCTGATGTGCATGGCATTCACGAGGCACAACCCTTCACGGATGCCGCTTTCGGCCAATGCCTTATTCACTTCGCCGGTGATGTTGGTAAATCCCCGCCGCCTGGGAAGGTTGAACCAGAGTTCTTTGCGAAAGCTTTTCATCGTCATCCTCGCTGTGGTCTGCGCAACGCGTTCGTCAGTGTACGCACGCCTCGATCCGTGTCGAATCCCTTCCTGTCATGGCCAGGCGATTCGTAGCCCCGGCTGTGCGGCCTGCAACGCCGTAATTCCTGCCTTTGTCACCTTCGTACCGGAAAGTTCAAGGCTGTCCAGCCGCTTGAGTCCCTTCAGCTGCACCAACCCTTCGTCCGTGATATTCGGCCCGCTCACGTAAAGCCGGTAAAGCCCGGACATATCTTTGAGATTGACCAGCCCCGCATCGGTGATTTGCGTGCCGTGCAGATCAAGCTCCCCGAGATCCTTTTGGCCCTTGAGGTGGGCCAATCCCGCATCGGTGATTTGCGTATCCCTGAGCCAAAGATTCTGCAAAGCGAGCCCTTTGAGGCTCGCCATGCCCTGGTCGGTAATCCCCGTGCCTGACAGATAGAGCATGTGTAGTTCGCTGAAATCCTTGACGCATGCAAGCCCGGCATCAGTCACCTGTGTGCCATTGAGACCCAGTTGCTGGAGCCGCCTGAATTCCTTCAGGTTGACGAGCCCGGCGTCGGTGATCCGGGTGCCACTCAGGTTCAGGCCCTCGAGTGCCTTGAGTCCCTTCAAGTGGGCCAGCCCCGCATCGGTTATGGGTGTGTCGAAGATCCAAATGCAGCGGAGGCTCTCCATGTTCTTGAGGTGGATCAAACCCGCATCGGTTATCTGTGCGCTGCTCAGGTAGATGAATCGCAGTCCCTTGAGTGCCTCCAGGTGAACCAGTCCCGCATCGGTGATCCGGGGTCCACTCAGGCTGAGCACTTGAAGTCCTTGGAGTCCCGCAACGTGAATCAACCCCGCATCAGTGATCTGCGTTTTCGCCAACGTCAGTTGCCGCAGTTCCTTCAGATCCTTCAGGCCGGCCAGCCCCGCGTCGGTAAGTGCGTCACGGTCCAAATAAAGCCAATCGAGTTTCTGGAGTCTCCCGCATGCAGCCAGATCCGCATCCGTTGCCGGTTGATAGAGTTGCACAAATCTCACTCGGTCCAGCACCCACCCTGCTGACCCCAGCCGGCGCTTCCACTCATCTCCACCGATTGGGGCAATCCGTGCATACCTGGACACGTTCGTCCTCGCCAGCGCCGGCTGCTCCGTCTTCCAGCCCCAATAAAACCAGCCCCACGCCATCGCCAGCAACATCACGATCAACAGCAGTCCCATGGCCACCCGTTTCAACCACCATCCCAGGGCCGGAACCGCTGGCCGAGTCCGGAATGTGCGCTTGTCCTGCGGATCAAAGTGCTGTCCACATTCCGGGCAACGGTGTGATTCGGCCTGTCCGCGCAAGTCATACCCACACTTGCGGCAGTACACCCCGTCAATTCCTTTGCCACCCGATCCGGTCATTCCAGGATCATCTTCGGATGTATCCATGTTCGCAAGCAACACAAGCAAGCACCAAGGCGTCTAACTGCATTTTACGCATATCGTGAACAATGTGAGGGGCCAGTCCTATACTTGATGGAAATGGCACATCGTGCAAGCACTCTATGGTTCGCTGTTGGCCCGTACACAATCAAAAGGAGAATCCATGTCCCATCCGCAGGTCGGAATCGAATCAACCCAGCAGGAAGATCGTCTGTTTGCGCCGCCGCCGGAATTCTGTGCGAAGGCGTGGATTCAGTCTCGCGAGCAGTATGACCGGATGTATCGCGAGTCGATCGACCGGCCCGAGGAATTCTGGGGGAAGATCGCCTCGGAACTGAAGTGGTTCAAGACCTGGGATCGCGTGCTCGAGTGGAAGTTGCCTGACGCCAAGTGGTTCGTCGGCGGCAAGACCAATATCTCCTACAACTGCCTCGATGCACAAATCGACGCCGGCCGTGGGGACAAGACCGCTATTCTCTGGGAAGGTGAGCCCATGGCGCAGGGCACTCCGCCGGAGGTGCGCCACATCAGTTACAAGCAACTTCGCGAGGATGTCTGCCGGCTCGCCAACGGCTTGCGGAAACTGGGCGTGAAACGCGGCGACCGCGTGACGATCTACATGCCGATGGTCCCCGAGGCGGCCGTTGCCATGCTCGCATGCGCGCGGCTCGGCGCGGCTCACTCGGTGATCTTCGGCGGATTCTCCAGCCAGGCGATCGTCGATCGCGTGGAGGATGCCGAGTCGTCGATCGTGATCACGGCCGATGGCGGGTTCCGCCGCGGGCAGGTGGTGGCTCTCAAGAACAACGTCGACGAGGCCCTGATCAAGACGAGTCGCGTGAAGACGGTTGTGGTGCTCAAACGGACGGGGCAGCCGATCAACATGACGGCCGGCCGGGACGTGTGGTGGAACGACGTCATTGCCGGCCAGCCGGCCACGTGTGACGCCGAACAGATGGACGCCGAGGATCTGCTCTTTGTGCTCTACACCTCGGGCTCGACCGGCAAGCCCAAGGGGATCATCCACACCACGGGCGGATACATGGTCGGGACCTACCTGACGTCGCGGTACGTGTTTGATCTGCACGACTCCGACGTCTTCTGGTGTACGGCCGACGTCGGCTGGATCACCGGCCACTCCTACGTCGTCTACGGCCCGCTCAGCAATGGCGCCACGACGGTCATGTACGAGGGCGCGCCGAACTACCCGGACTTCTCCAGGTTCTGGTCGATTATCGAGCGGCACAAGATCACCACGTTCTACACCGCACCGACCGCCATCCGCGCCTTCATGCGCGCCGGCCGCGAGTTTGTCGACGAACACGATCTCTCGTCGTTGCGCCTGCTCGGGTCGGTCGGCGAGCCGATCAATCCCGAAGCCTGGATCTGGTATCAACAGGTGATCGGACACAGCAGGTGTCCTATTGTGGATACATGGTGGCAGACGGAGACGGGCTCGATCATGATCACGCCGCTTCCCGGCGTGACGCCGACCAAGCCGGGATCGGCGACGCTGCCGTTCTTCGGGATCGACCCCGCCGTTGTCGACCGCGACGGCGTCGAGCAGCCGGCCAATGCCGGCGGCCTGCTGGTTGTCCGCAAGCCCTGGCCGGCGATGTTGCGCGGCATCTTCCGCGATCAGGACCGCTATTTCCGGCAGTACTGGACGGATGTCCGCGGGTTCTACTTCACGGGCGACGGCGCCCGCCGCGATCAGGATGGCTATTTCTGGATCATGGGCCGCGTGGACGATGTGCTCAATGTTGCCGGGCATCGCCTCGGCACGGCCGAGATCGAGTCGGCGCTGGTCTCCCACGACGCCGTGGCCGAAGCCGCCGTCGTTGGCATGCCGCACGAGATGAAGGGCCAGGGCGTGGCCGCCTTCGTGACCCTGCGGAGCGGCTTCCGGCCGTCGGAAGCACTCAAGAAGGAGTTGCTCGAAGCCGTGGTCAAGCAGATCGGCGCCATCGCCCGGCCGGACCAGATCCGCTTCACCGATGCGCTGCCCAAGACGCGCTCCGGAAAGATCATGCGGCGGTTGCTCAAGGAGCTTGCCTCCGGCGGCGAGATTCGCGGCGACACCACGACGCTGGAGGATATGAACGTGATCGCCCGCCTGAGTACCGCGGACGAAGGCTGAGTGGGGCCAGCGTCCTCGCTG
>JANYKD010000173.1 GCA_025361735.1 Phycisphaerales bacterium | reverse complement strand
CAGCACACCACGACCAAGGGGCGTGCTATGCACGCGGAATTGGTGTGCTGAAGCACACCCTACATGATCCGACATGATCTCACCTCCGTCACGCACCGCGCAGATTCAACATCTCGCGGATCAACTCGCCGGCCGTCTTCAGGTTGGGCTTGTTCTGTTTCACGCGTTCCAGCAGCCGTTCGGCGATCGCCCGCGGTTCGCCCAGCGCCACCAGGCCCGCGATCGCGTACTCCTCATGGTCCGGCCGGGGCGTCAGCGCCGTGGCGGTGGTCGTTCCGACGCCGGTGGCAAAGTCCTTCACCTTGCCGGCGAGCTCGGCCACGATCAACTCGGCCGTGCGCTTGCCCACGCCTTTGAGTTCGGTGAGGAAGCGCGTGTTCTTCTCCTCGATGGCCTGCGCGATCTGCCCGACGGGCATCGTCAACGCTTTCAGGGCCGTCTTGGGACCGATCCCTTTCACTGTCGTGAACCGCTCGAAGAACCGCTTGTCCGCGGCCCGCAGGAAGCCGATCAATCGCGGCTGCAAATTCCCGCGCGATGGGTCGCCTTCGAGATAGAAGAGCGTATGAAAGGTGATTTGCTGGCCTACGCTGGACTGCAAGTCGGCCGCGTCGGCCGCCGGAACCAGCAGTTCATAGGTCATCGGCCCCGCCTGCAAATGCACGCGGTCCTCGTCCACTTTCTTCAAGTCGCCCGTGATGGCGGAGATCATGCGGGGGATTGTAGTGTCATTCCTTCTCCGCAAGAAGGTACGCGTTGGAGATCGCCTTGAAAGACAGTCTCGCCATCTGTCCGTCGATGATGTCCCGCTGCTCGGTTAGCGGCCGGATGACGATGCCTTCGCGTTTGACGGCCGGGTTCAGCAGGCTCGGCGCGTCGGCGAGTGCGAGCAGGCCAGCCACGTCGCGGTCGAGTGCGAAGTCACCGTCCACGACTGGGACACGCTTGAGCCCCAGGCGATCGCAGAAATCGACGAGCGCCTGCCAGTCGAGGTATCGGCCGGTTTTGATGTCGTAGACATTGAAGACATACAACTCGTGGCGTGGCAGTCGCAACGGGTTGCCCTGCACGCCGGGGCCGACGATCTCGCCCTGCACGGCATGTTCGTCGGGAAGGATCTCGCCCAGGCGATATTGGCGGGCCATGTTCCAGAGCGTGTTCTCGGGTGTGTCGAGCAGTTCGAGATTGCGCGAGCAGACGCCGAACTGGCCGTCGTGTTTGAAGAATGTGGCCGACGATCCGTCGACTTTCTCGGTGATGTAGAACCGCTCGCCCTGCCGGCGGGCGATGACGTCGCCGCAGTTTTGCACGCGTTCCTCGTCGGTCTTCGGAATGAAACCGGGGAAGCCTCCTTTGACCTGCCCGGCCAACTGAGCGGGGATCGGCGGCTCATACTTGACGATGCCCAGTTGGTCGGAAACGTCCGTTCCGACGGGCAAGCCGGCCAGGCCCAGTTGCGCCGGCTGTAGCGCCAGGCCCTGCGAAATCTGGCCGCGCAGGCGGATTGTCTTGAGGCGGTAGCCGGTGTAGGTGACGCCGTCGATGAGCATGTAGCGTTCTTTGGTGCCCTTGGCCAGGAAGGCGAAGGCCGGGTTGGATGAGGGGAGCAGGGAGTCAATCTCGAAGTAGACGCACGGATCGCCGGCCGCGAATTCGGATTTCTTGGCCACACACCACCAGTCGCGGATGCGGACTTTCTCGATGGCGTCGGCGCCGGGAATGGGCTGAATTTCAGCGATCTGCTGGATGGTGGCGAGGTGTCGCATGACGCGATTGTACACGAACCGGACCCTACAGGTGCGCGATCAACGCCGCCGTGAACTCCGTCGTTCCCGCCGTGCCGCCGAGGTCTCTTGTCAGGCATTTGCCCTCGGCGAGGATGTTGTTGTAGGCGGTTTTGATCTTCGCGGCGACGGCGGTTTCGCCGATGTGATTCAGCATCATCACGCCCGACATGATGCACGCCAGGGGGTTGGCCAGGTTCTTGCCGGCGATGTCGGGCGCCGAGCCATGCACCGCCTCGAAGACGGCGGCGTGCTCGCCGATGTTGGCGCCGGGCACGACACCCAGGCCGCCGACCAGGGCGGCGCACATGTCCGAGACGATGTCGCCGTAGAGATTCTCGCAGAGAATCATGTCGAACTTCGTGGGATCCTGAATCAGGCGCATGCTGGCGGCGTCGATGATCAGTTCGTCGTAGATGATGTCGGTGTAGGCCTCATCATGCACCTTCTTGGCGCAGCGGATGAACATGCCATCCGTCAACTTCATGATGTTGGCCTTGTGGAAGGACGTGACTCGTTTTCGGCCACGGCTGCGGGCATATTCAAACGCGTATTTCGCGATGCGGGTACAAGCAACTTCCGTCGCCACCTTCATGCTCGTCACCACACCGGCCGTCACTTCGTTTTCGATGCCGCTATAAAGACCTTCGGTGTTCTCGCGGATGACCACGATATCCACGTTTTCGTAGCGCGTCTTGATCCCCGGCATGCTCCGCACGGGGCGGACGGCCGCATATAGATTGAGTTTCTTCCGCAGTTGTACGTTGACTGAAGCGAATCCGCCGCCGATGGGCGTGGTCACTGGGCCTTTGAGCGCAACCTTGTGCTCGGTGATGGCCGCCAGGGTTTCTTTGGGCAGCACGTCGCCATATCCCTTTTCCACGGCGCTCGCCCCGGCGGGCATCTCCACCCATTTCGCGTCAAGCCCGGCCGCTTCCATCACGCGGGCCGCGGCATGGGCGACCTCGGGTCCGATACCATCACCCGGAATCAACACGATCGTATGCTTCGCCATTTACTGTCTCCTGCGACGTGCCGGCAAGTGTACCGGCACCACCACTGTTTCGGCAGAATCGTTCCTGCTTGTCCGATCACTATAGGCATGCTCACCCTCAGGGCACAATCAGCGCATCCCGATACTGGCTGCCCATTCTCGCCCGGGTGGCAGCGGCATCGGCGTAACGTGTGAACGGTCCGACGAGCACGCGATACAATTGCCCGGCCGCGGATCGACCAGCCGCGAAGCCATTGGCACGCAACTGCGCCGCTACGGCATCGGCGGAAGCGACGCCCTCATACGCTCCGACCTGCACATAGAACGCCCTGGCTCCGGCTTTGGCGGCAGCGCGGCCGGCCTGCTCGGTGCCGGGGTATTCCTTCTGCACGGCCGCATATGTTGCATCTGCAGCCGCCCACATACCCTGGCGCTGCTGGCACAATCCACGCCGGTACAGGACCCATGCCTTGAGGTCGGCGCTCGTCAGCACGTCGTACGCCAGTGCCCATTGCCGCTCGGCCGTGGCGTATTCACCGAGCCAATATGCGGCATTGGCCAGACTTGTGCGAATGTACCCCTCCAGCCCGGGCGTCGGTCTGGCCTTGAGCGCCTCCGTATAGTTCCGCCACGCCTCGCGCAAGTCCGCGTCGGCCTCCTCCCGGGTCGCCTTGGGACGATCCTCGATGGCACGGCCTTTGATGTACAACGCCCGCGCCGCCGACTCGCCACCCTCGCTATTGGCCAGTGCCTTGTCGGCGGCCTGCACGGCTCCGGAGAAATCACCTTCGGCAAGTGCCGCCTGGCCGTCCTGGATCTCGGGCGCTGTCGGGGTCTGATTGCATCCCGCCAGCAGCAGGAAACTCAGGAACACGATCACTCTTCCCATCCCTCCGGGGCTTCCGCTATATTCCCCGGCGTTCACTTGGCCCGGTGAGGTCAACCGGTTGCTGACAGAGTCGTCGTCCGTTTTCCTTGAAGGCTGATTCATGCTCTTCGATTCCCTATTTCAGCACGCCGCGAACACACCTGACGACACAGCGGTCATTGACGACACCGGCCAGTACACCCATCGCACGCTTGCCGCCGCGGCCGCCGGGCTTGCAATGCACATCGGCACCCAGACCCGCAAACCACGCGTCGGCATCCTCCTGCCGCCATCGGCAGGGTTTGTCGCCAGTTTCTACGGAACTCTGCTTGCGGGCAAGGCCGTCGTGCCCATCAATTATCTTCTGGGCGAGCTGGAGACGGCCCATGTCATCAGCGATTCGGGCATTGATACCGTGATTTCCGCGCCGCCGCTGGCTGCCCGGCTTGCGAATACCGGGCTGAAGCTCATCGATCTCTCACCGCTTCCGATGGAACAGCGAGCGATCGCCCCGGTGTTCCCCAGCGTCCGCCCTGATGACCTCGCCGTGCTGATGTACACCTCGGGCACGTCCGGCCGGCCCAAGGGCGTCATGCTGACGTACGGCAATCTCGAGTCAGACACGGACGCTTCGATCGCCCATGCCCAGCTTGATCGCAATCATGTGTTCCTGGGCGTCATCCCGCTGTTCCATTCCTTTGGCATGACCGCCATGATGCTGGCGCCGATCCAACTCGGTGCGCCGGTCATCTACCTCTCCCGCTTTTCGCCGCTCGGCTCGCTTGAAGCCATCCGCAAACACCGGCCGTCGATTCTCTTCGCCGTACCCTCGATGTTCGCGGCGTTCCTTCGTCTACAATCCGCTAGATCCGATGATTTCAACAGTTTCTATGCCCTGATCTCCGGCGGCGAGGCGCTGCCCGCTGTCGTTCGTGAAGGGTTTCTGCAGCGTTTCGGCACGCCGATTTACGAAGGCTACGGCCTGACCGAGACGTCCCCAGTGACGCACATCAATGTCCCGCAGTGCAACCGCCCGGGCTCGGTTGGCAAGCCCGTGCCGGGTTGCGAGATGTGCATTGCTGACGACGAAGGCCGCCCGCTCGCGCCCGGCCAGTCCGGCGAAGTCTGGCTCAGGGGTCCCATGATCATGAAAGGTTACTACGAGCTTCCCGGCGAAACCGCCGCGGCGCTCACGGCCGATGGTTATTTCAAGACCGGCGATCTTGGCCGCATCGACGAGGATGGTTTTCTCTACATTACAGGTCGCAAGAAGGACATTATCATTTGCGCCGGCGAAAAAGTGGTTCCGCGCGAAGTTGAGGAGGTTCTCGACCGCCACCCGCAAGTGGGCGAAGCTTGCGTCGTCGGCCGGACGGATCCCACGCGCGGCGAGGCCGTGGTCGCGTTCGTGGTCCCACAGGCGGGCCAGGTGATCGAGCCCGAATCGTTGCGTGTATTCTGCCGTGAGCAGGGACTCGTGGGTTTCAAGATTCCCCGCGATATCTTCATTGTTCCCGACCTTCCGCGCAGTCCGACAGGGAAAGTTGCCAAGCGGGAACTCCAAGCCCGGGCGAACGGAATGCCAGCGTGATCGCCAGCAGCGGGTCACAATTGATATATAATGCTAAATATAGTCAGCAAAATTATATTAAATTGATGCAAATATCTATATCAATTGAATTTCCAAGTGTACCTAACAGAAATACCAAATCTTTTCTGTTGAACTGCACACCCCACATTCGGTAAATAGTCGGAACGTACATCGAACGAACTACTGCTCATGCAGGAGCCAGGGTTTGTCCGATGTATGCAAAACAACCCCTGAACAGGGACGGGTTTTCGGTGACCCCCGTCGAGTTCAGGCGCGAGGTGTCCCGCGTGGGTCGGGCTCGCTCGCGAAACCAGGTCACCAATTAGCGGCCGGCTGAAAAACAGACCCGGCCAAAGGAGCACGTCATGGCAAAGTCCGCACCCGTTCTCGAAAAACAGGAAAAACCAGAGGTTCGCAAGCCCGTCGCGCCGGCGCCCGCGCAGGCTGATCAGGCTCGCAGGCCGGCCACAACTCCGGCGCTCGCCATGCCCGCCGATCCGGCCCGCGATTCGGCGCTCACACGGGCCATGCAGCAGATCGAAAAGCAATTCGGCAAAGGCGCCGTGATGCGGCTCACCGATGAGATCAAGCCGATCGAGGGCATCCCCACCGGCTCGCTGTCGCTGGACATCGCCTTGGGCGGATCGGGCATCCCCAAGGGCCGAATCATCGAAGTCTTCGGCCCCGAGTCGTCGGGCAAGACCACGCTCACGCTGCACATCATCGCCAATTCGCAACGACTGGGCGGCACGGCCGCGTTTATCGACGCCGAGCACGCGCTGGATCCGTCGTGGGCCAGGCGCCTGGGCGTGCAGATCGACAAACTGCTTGTGTCGCAGCCCGACACGGGCGAGCAGGCGCTGGAAATCTGTGAGTTGCTCGTTCGCTCCAACGCGGTCGATGTGATCGTGATCGACTCCGTGGCCGCACTCATCCCGCGGGCCGAGATTGAAGGCGAAATGGGCGATTCGCACATGGGCCTGCAGGCCCGGCTCATGTCGCAGGCCATGCGCAAACTCACCGGGGCCATTTCCCGCAGCAAATCGGTGGTTATCTTCATTAACCAGATCCGCGAAAAGATCGGCGTGATGTTCGGCAACCCCGAGACCACCACCGGCGGCCGGGCGCTGAAGTTTTATTCCTCGATCCGCATCGACGTCCGCCGCACCTCGACGATCAAAGAAGGCGACGTGTCGGTTGGAAACCGCACGCGGGCCCGCGTGGTCAAGAACAAGATCGCCCCGCCGTTCCGCGACGCCGAGTTCGACATCATGTTCGACCGCGGCATCAGCTATGAAGGAGACCTCATCGATCTGGCCGTCCTGGGCAACGTCGTCGACAAGTCCGGCGCCTGGTACAGCTACAAGGGCACGCGCCTCGGTCAGGGCCGCGAAGGCGCCAAGCAGTTCCTCTTTGATAACAAGGATCTGGCCCAGAAGATCCGCGAGGAAATCCTCGCCAGCAAATGCGTGGTGGAAGCCAAGAAAGCCGTAGACACGCCAGTGGATCCGGCGGAAGCGGAGTGAGAACTCAAGGTAAAAGGAAAAAGGTAGAAGGTAAAAGGAAGGAAGAAGGACGAGATGCCGCTGCGGCTTGAGGTGCTTCTTCCTTTTTCCTTTTATCTTTTTCCTTTTACCTTTTACGTTTGTCTTGACCTAACGCGATAGGCGGGACCGCGGTATCTCCAGACATGAGATTCACCGCCATCCTCACCTCGGTCCTTCTTGCCTTCGCGTGTCTCGGCGAGCCGAAGATTCCCTGGAACCTGGACGCGCTCTCCAAACCACCGGGCTATCGCGAGAGCACGGAGTTCAGCGAACCCGGGGTCAAGGCGATCGAGTTTGACGGTTTGCCGTATCAGGGGAAGCCCACGCGCGTCTTCGCGTGGCTCGGCCTGCCGAAAGAAACTGCGGCCGGCAAGGTTCCGGCCATGGTCCTGGTTCACGGCGGCGGTGGCACGGCACACGCCCGGTGGGTCAAGCTCTGGAACTCGCGTGGCTATGCGGCCATCGCCATGGATACCTGTGGCAAGTTCGGCGGCGATTCGAAACAGGCCCGGCGCACCGAATTCTCCGGCCCGGCCGGATGGGACGCCGCCTATCAGCAGATTGATCTGCCCATCGAAGATCAGTGGCCGTACCACGCCGTCGCTGATGCGATTCTCGCCCACTCGCTCATCCGCTCGCTGCCGGAGGTTGATGCCCAGCGCACGGGTGTCACCGGCATCTCCTGGGGCGGATATCTCACCTGCATCATCGCGGGCGTGGATGGCCGGTTCAAACTCGCGGTGCCGGTCTATGGTTGTGGGTTCCTCAAGCACGGCTCAGCCTGGGTTCCAGCCTATGAGAAGATGGGGCCGGAGAAATCGGGCAAATGGCTGGGGCTTTGGGATCCGTCGGTCTATCTGTCGGAGGCCAAAATGCCGATGCTGTGGATCACCGGCAACGTCGACTTCGCCTATCCGCTCGCGGTCGTGCAGGAATCGTACCGCCTGCCCAAGGGCGACCGGTTCCTGTCCATTATCCCCGGCATGAAGCACTCGCACCCGGCCGGGGAGGTGCCGGAGGAGATTCACACCTTCGTCGACCAGATTCTCATGGGCGGAACTCCACTACCGCGGTGCGTGAGCACGGAAACAAACAGCAGGGGGGTCAAGGCTGTCTTCAGATCCAAGGCCAGGTTGGTCAAGGCGGAGTTGATCTACACGACTGACGCCGGGGCGTGGCAGAAGCGCCAATGGAAAGTGGAACCGGCCGAGCTGGATGCTGCGACAGGGACCGTCGCCGCCAAAGCCCCGGTGGATGCCACCGCGTTTTATGTGAACGTCATCGACGAGCGGAATCTGGTGGCCAGTTCCGAGCATGCGGCGATCAAGTAGTGCCGGCGTCCTCGCTGGCCGGGAGCTGGTCCGTCAAATTCAATGTCGTGAGATTTTCCGCCGGTCAGACGTCAAGGTGCGCCTAAAGTGCCATGGGCCGGCGTGCGGCGTATAGCAATCAATCGGACGCTGTTTGCTTTTCTCCGGCGCGCGGATTAAGTATAGAAGAACCTGTCTGTGGCAATGGTCAAACAGAAATGGTGATGTTGTGGACCTGGACAATGAGGACATGGCCGCGGTGAGGAAAGCCGTCGGGGGGGACACGGACGCACTACAGGGGATTCTAACGGCACTTCATTCGCGATTGCTTGCCTATGTCGCCAAGCACCTTCCGGACCAGGTACGGAATCTGGTGGATCCTTCGGACATTGTTCAGGATGCCTGTTTTGAGGCGTGCCGGCTGATCGCGAACTTCAAACCCACGGGAAGGGATTCCATGTTTCGCTGGCTGGTCACCATCGCCCGGCACCGCATGGTCGATCTTCTGCGGATCCAGCAGGCCCGGCAGAGCGGCAAATCCGGGGACCACTCTCCGGGGGACTCGGTGACAACGGCGCTGGCCGAACTGGCGGTGTATCGCCGGACCCCGAGCCGTTCTGCGGCTTCCCACGAGTTTCTGGCGGCCGTGGAGATGGCAATTCTCCGGCTGCCGCCGGCGCACAGGGAGGCGGTGACACTGCGGCACATCGACGGTCTCAGCAACGCGGAGACGGCGCTGAAGATGAATCGCACGCCCGACGCGGTATACTGGATTTGCAGCCGGGCTCTGGAGTCCATCCGCATGGATCTCCAATCAGCCTCGTTCTACATCTAGTTTGGCCGATTGATGGATGTCACCCCGAACAAGCCGGACGATGAGCAGGCCCGCGCCGCGGCGGTGCAGGAATCCATACGCCGGCAGATTCTTGCCGCCGGCAAGGCTGGTGCGCGGTCCGAGATCATCGAACCCATCTCGCCCAGCCGCATGGATGACCCAGTCACGCTCGACGAGGCTGGACCGTCGCCTGTCCGGGCACTGGAGACGGCCATTGGCGGGTATCGAATCGAGCGGGAAATCAGCCGCGGCGGCCAGGCGACTGTGCTCGCCGCGGCGCAGGAATCCACGGGACGAAAGGTTGCGATCAAGGTTATGGCGGGCGGGCCGTTTGTAACCTCGAGCAATCGCCAGCGCTTTGAGCGGGAGGCGAAGATCCTGGCCGAGCTCCAACATCCGGGCATCGTGGGAATCATCGACCGTGGCCGAACCGCCGACGGGTCATTTTTTATTGTCATGGACCATGTCGACGGCGAGAATCTCGATGTGTTCCTGAGTCGCCGCCGCCGGACGCTGCGGCAACGGGCCGTGCTGCGGCTGTTTGTGAAGATCGCACACGCGGTGCACGAGGCGCACAGCGGCGGCATCGTCCATCGCGATCTCAAGCCGTCCAACATCATGGTGGATCAGCGCGGCGATCCGCATGTCCTGGATTTCGGGCTGGCGCATCTGGCATGCGACCAGACAGACCCGCTTGCCCTGCGGCTGACGATCACGGGGAATGTGGTCGGTTCCCTGCCTTGGGCAAGCCCGGAACAGGCCACCGGCAATGTCCGGGAACTGGCGGCCACCAGCGATGTCTATTCTCTCGGCCTGCTGCTGTACCAGGCGCTGACGGGAAACTCGCCGTATCCGCTTACCGGCACACTGCGGGAGATCACGCGAAACATCTGCGAGACGATGCCGCCGGCCCCGGAGACAGCGCTGGAGCCGCCGTTCGGGCCGATCGATCGCAAACTCGCGAACATCATCCGCAAGGCGATTGCCAAAGCTCCGGCGCGCCGCTACGCGAACGCGGGCGCCCTCGCCGCTGACCTGGAGAACTACCTGCACGGGCGGCCGACCAGTGTCGCGCCGGGCATCCGCTGGCGGCGGCACATTGCGGAGACCCTGCTGCCGGTGGTGATGTCGCTGGCGGCGGCGGTTTGGGTGGTGTCTGATTACCTGTCGCAGCTCTTGCTGGTTCCGTTCGAGTTGCCGAGAGCCGTCAACTCCGTTGGCATGGAGTTTATCCAGGTTCCCAGCGGTAGTTTCCGCATGGGCAGCGGCACCGATGAATCGGGCATGAGGAATGACGAGGCATGGCACATGGTCTTCATCAGCCGGCGTTTCTGGATCGGGCGTACGGAAGTGACGCGCGGACAGTATCAGCGGGTGATGGGGACGCTGCCGGCACTGGCGCGAGAGGATCCGCGGCTGCCGGTGGACGGGATTTCGTGGGACGGCGCTGTCGAGTTCTGCAATCGGTTGAGCACGTTGGACGGCCGCTCGTATCGGCTTCCAACGGAAGCCGAATGGGAATACGCTTGCCGGGCCGGCACGGGACTGCCTTTTTCCGGGACAGGCCGGATCGACGACATGGGCTGGTACGCGCAGAACAGTGGCAAGCGGCTGCATCCGGTGGGCTGGAAACAGCCCAATCACTGGGGTCTCCACGACATGATTGGCAATGTCTCTGAATGGTGCGCCGATGAGTATCAGCGCAATCTCGGGACCGAAACACTCACCGACCCGGTTGTGCCCTCGACGCGGTTTGGTCTGGCCCAAGTGATTCGCGGTGGAAACGTCTTCGCGGATCCGCCCGCGTGCCGGGCGGCCAGCCGTGGCAAAGAGCGTCCAGAGAACACCCGGCCCGGACTCGGGTTTCGTGTGATAATGGAGCCGAAGACTACCACTCAGCCGACAACGCGCATCGGCAGTTCACGCTGATTAACTTCGCTGCGCATTGCCAGCGACCTGGCGGCACTTGGGCGGCCCCTGAGACCGCTCCGCGAGAGTTACTGAAAACGCGTTATAAACGGACAGGTGTATTTGGATGGGCGCGCGTAGATATGGGTGGACAGGTAGGTTGTGGTGGGACATGTGGTTACGGTTATTTTTTGGGAAATCGCTGGGGTGGGCGCAGATTAGACGGCGGTGTGGTTTTGGCGCGCAGATTGGACGGCGCGCGGCCCTGGCGCTATCGAGAACTCGGTTTTGGACGCGCGCGTGCGCGCGGGGTCGCGCGCGATTTTGGCTGTTTTTGCGCCAAATTAGCGCGGGTGGAAAACAAACGAGCCGGCCAATTGGCCAGCTCGTGATGGGGCGTGTCAGGGTCATCGGTTATCAACTCTTGATGCGATAGACTTCGGCGGGGCAGCCGGTGGCGGGGTTGGGGCGGCGGGCGCCGGCCAGTTCGATCAGACCGTCGGCGCGGAGGTCGGTGAGGCGGCCGGAGATCTGGTGGGCGTGGCAACCCATCTTCGCTGCCAGTTCGAAGAGGGTTTGAGGGGAGCTCCCGAGCAGGTCGAGGATCTGCTGGCGACGATTTGGCATCGAGTTGCTGGCGGAGACGCCGGCGATCTGAGTGGTGGTGCGATCGGCGGGGATGGTACCGATGTGGTCCCAGAGCGACAACTCTGCTGGGGGTGCGGTCCGTCGCATCAAGGGGTCGTTTGGGGTCGGCATCCGTGCCTCGTTTCGGAGTTGATGGTTGATGGTTGATGGTTGATAGTTGATGGTTGATAGTCGATAGTCAGAAATCGAGTGCGAGGGAACGGTAGGGATCGGTGTCAGCTCCGGAGGCTGGGGCCGGAATCACGGGCAGGATGCCCGTGCCACCAATTCGGCGCTGGATCATGGCCTCCAGGCGGAGGGCGAGCTGTTCGGCGGCGGGGCGGTCGGGACAGGGGAGGCGGCGGAAACGGTAGCCGGGTTTTCGGTTGTGACGCAGGGGATCGGCGCGGTCGTAGCGGGGTGACCAAACACTGAGTTGCACCTCCCACTGATGCGTCGTTTGATCGCTGTCGATCAGTAGGCTCCAGCGCCAAATTGGCGAGCTGGTGTCACGGATGTAGTTTCGTAGGACGTAGGCGGGAAAGGCGGTGGGGCGAGGAGGGGATGGGGATAGGGCGGGAGGGCGAGAGGGCGCCGGTTCTTCGAGGGTGGGGAAGAGGGAGGTCATGGTTACCAGTGTCTGGAGTCGACGGCCTGCTCGATCTGTCCGGAGTATTTTAGGTTGATCTCGGCCACGGCCGCGGCCAGGGCGGGGCTGCGGATGTCGGCGGTCTGCAGCCAGTCGAGATAGGCGGGATCGTCGGCGAGGATGTCTCCGAGCCGCTTGTTGCGGTGCTTTCCGAAGGGGATGATGGTGTCTTCACATTTCATAGGGGGAGTTGGTGGTGGAAATCAGCGAATGCGGAGAAATATTCCGGGGATGCCGTGGCCTCTGTGTTTCAAATCTGAATTACCAGATCAGTCGAGGTTGTCGCGGCCGCCGTCCGCTTCGCAAGTCAGGGGAAGTCCGGCGGCGGCGCGGCGCGCCATCACTGACACCTTGTCAGGGGTGCCGCGCTTGGCCGAGGTGGGTTCATCGGGGTCGGCGGGGAAGTTGTTCTGGATCAGGGTCATTCCCTTCATGCCGATGACCTGGTCGAAAATGAATTTGATGGCGGCGGAATCGCCGGATTTGGCGCGCTTGAGTTGGGCCTCGACGATCTCTTTGATGTCGGATTCAGAGATCGCGGACTGGGCCGCGGCGCGCATGGCGGTGATCCAGGCGGGCATGGTTTGCGTTTGGCGGGCGAGTTCATTACTCATGGAACTTCCTTTGGATGTCGGGTGAGAGAGAGTAGACGAACGAGCTGTGGCCGCGGCCCTTGCCGCAGCATTTGCGGCCGAGATTGACCACTAGGCCACGCTTGATGAGCGAGGCGAGATAGGTACCCTCGGGGTCATTCGAGACAAGAGAAGCGCTCGATCCCTTCCAGCGCATGCCGATGGCCTCAGCCAGTTCGCGGCGAGTCATGGGGCCGCGGTCCCACATCGCGTTGAGCATCTGCACGGCGCGGGGACGCAGATCCTCCGGCCAGCCGGCGGCGATGGCACGCTGGCGGAAAGACTCCTTGCGCAGGTGGCCGATGCTGGGCAGGCCGGCCTGGCGGAGCTGTTCGGCGGTCTTGGCGCGAACGCGATCGGCAAAGTGGGCGGTATGTACGCCATTGATGGGCAGGCCAAGGCGCACGCGGTGGCGGGCGACGGTATGACGCTCCACGTGGAGTTGATCGGCAATCTCCTCATCTGACCATCCGGCGGCGTGAGAGATCCGCAGTTTTTCCAGAAAGGCGCCGTCGATGCGCGTGAGTGTCCGGGCTACGCCCAGCGTAGTGGCCATCTGGCGTACACCACCAACCGAATGACTGATGTGCGCGGAAATCTGCGCGGCCGTCTGGATGTGGTAGTGCTTGCGAATGTAGGCCCTGTGCTCATCCGTCCAAATATCGTGGTGGAGAGCGCGGATCCCGTGGCGTTGGGTGTAGCTGTGGACGGCACTTCGCGAGCAACCGAGTTGCTCGCTGATTTGCGCGTGAGGGATACCCTCGGATATGAGGCGGAGGAGCGTATTGTGTTTTTCGCGGGTCCACTGCATGGGTCATTGCTCCTGATCTGCATCAGTAACACCCGTCATGTCTCGCATGGCTGCGCTCATATCCGGGCGGGCCTCTGGGGACGTACATGATCCAAGCGTGTCGGCGCGTGTGAGTGCGCGCTGGCGTCCGCGGGGCGTGATTTGCCAACATCGCCCATTGTCTGGATCCGCGCACTCATTCGCGAGTCCACGTAGTAAAAGGTCTTTTCCGGTGCACCGATCGCACCGGATCATGCCGGAGATGTCACGCAGGCCGCGGCGCAGGGCCGCGATTTGGGCGGCGTTGGTCTTGAGCGATTTCATATATCAACTGCCCTCTGTCGCGGATTTGATGCGGGAGCCGACGAAGGTCGCGAACTGCGGGGCCATGCGGCGCATGGGGATTTCGAGGTATTTGGCCTGGGTGCCGGCGGCGTGGCGGGCCTTGAGATTCTCGTGGACGGCGGCGGCGTAGGCGGCGCCGAAGCCGATGACGATCGTGACGCTGTCGCCGTTGATCTTGGGTGGCTCCACTCCGCCGCTGCTGGCGAGCTTGCCCGTGTCGACGGGCGTGATCGTCTTGGCGTTGGTGATGACC
>JANYKD010000247.1 GCA_025361735.1 Phycisphaerales bacterium | reverse complement strand
TGGAGGCGGACCCTGCGCAGGGTCCGCTTCTGTTTTTGCGCTTGCCCGATCGCCCCGACTATGGGAACCTGCCAGGCAGTTTCTGGCATGGGATGATTTGCATGGCCAATTTATCACGTGGACATATCCGCCTGCTGACTGCCATCGTGGTCCTGATAACCGGGCTGGCCCAATGTCAGGCATTGGAACCGGATGAGCTGCTTTTGTTGACCAACCGGAATGTGCCGCAGAGCACGGCCCTGGCCGAGTTTTACCGTTCATCCCGCGGCGTTCCCGAAGGGCGGATTCTTTCGCTGCCCCTGCCCATCATCGACGAGATCACCTTTCCCGCTTACGAACAGGATGTCGTCCCCGCCGTGCGCGAGTTCCTGCGGACGCGGAATCTCGTCAACAAAGTCCGCTGCATCGTCACATTCTACGGAGTTCCGCTGCGCATTGCCGCGCACCAGTTGACTCCCGCAGAGCGCGACGAGATTGCCGCCCTCTTTGTGGAGCAGGCCGCGCAGAACGACGCGGCCCGCCTGATCCTCGATCGCATGGAGCGCGCCGCGCAAGTGGCCAAACCGGACTTCAAACCACTGGCCGGAATGGACCCGCTGCACCTGGAGCAACGGGTGCGGGCCGCCCTGAGCCCGCTGGCCGTACAGGCTGCCTCCACCGACGATCCTGTCGAGCGGTCGCGGCGCATGAAGGAACTGACCGCGTACCTCAAGGAACTCGGCGGTCCCGCGGAGGTGCTTCGCGTATTCGGCGACGAAAGTGGCGCCGACCCCGAGGGCAAGGGACAATTCGCGGAGATCCGCCGCTCGGTGCTGGCCGCGACCAGCGAGATCGGCCGGCTGGAAGACCGTCGTTTCGATCCCGAGTCGCGTGCCCGCGTGCGTAAACTGATCGGCGAGGTGTTTGGCCGGGTCGATCTGCTGCGGATCATCCAGGCCCAGCTCGATTACCTCTCGCCCGAGAACTCGACGGCGTCGTTTGACAGCGAACTGGCGCCATTGTGGTGGAGCTACTATCCCCGGTCGAGCTGGCAGGCGAATCCCCTGTTCTATGAGGCGACGCCGATGGCGGCACAGCGGCCGCTGGTCATGACCTGCCGACTCGACGCCCCCCAGGCGGGCGAGGTCCGTCTGATGATTCTCTCCGCGCTCAAGGCCGAGCGCGAGGGGCTGCGCGGCAAGGTCGTGCTCGACAGCCGTTCCATCAAGGCCGAGGGCGAACAAGGCCAGCCCGGAAAGTACGGCTGGTACGATCAGTCGATCCGCAACCTTGGCGAGATCGTTCGTACCAAGACCAAGCTTCCCATGCTGCACGATGGGTCCCCGGCGGTTTTGCCGGCCAACTCGGCGTCGAACGTCGCCCTTTACTGCGGGTGGTACAGTGTCCGCAACTATATCCCGGCGTGCAAGTTCACTGCCGGCGCTGTCGGGTTTCACGTGGCCAGCTTCGAGCTCGTCAGCCTCCGCGCCCCCGGAGAAAAGGGCTGGTGTCGCGGCCTGATCGGTGACGGCATCTCGGCCACGCTCGGTTCCGTCGCCGAACCCTACCTCGTCGCGTTCCCGGCCGCCGACGACTTCTTTCCGCTGCTGATGACCGGCAAGCTGCCGCTGGCCGAGGTCTACTGGCGAACCAACCGCTTCACGAGCTGGCAGATGAGCCTGGTGGGCGATCCGCTGTACACACCGTTCAAGCAAAACCCGGCATTGCGGGTCGAGGATCTGCCCGAGCGGCTGGGGCCGATCTTCATTGGTCCCGCGGTACTCCCGTCAACCCGGCCGACCACGTCGCCGGTGATCTATTGACCTCAACGGTTGAACTCCGACACGGCATCGAACATCGCCACGATATTCTCCGGCGGGACGTCGGCCATGATGTTGTGAACCTGCTGGAACACGAACCCGCCGCCGGGGGAGAACGTGGCCAGTTGCCCCAGCACATGCTCGCGCACCTGCGCGGGTGTTCCGCTGGGCAGCACGTGGCGCGTATCGCAGCCGCCGCCCCAGAAGCAGAGGCGGCTCCCGAAATCCTTCTTCAGGCCGGCCGCGTTCATGCCGTCGCAACTGATCTGCACCGGGTTGATGGTGTCGAGTCCAGCGGCGATCAGGTCTTCGAACAGTGGCCGGACGCCGCCGCAGCAGTGGAGCATCACCTTCACGTTGGCGAGTTGTTTGGCCCGTTGCCACAGGGCACGGTGACGGGGGAAGAAGAATTCGTGGTACATCTTGGGCGAGATCTGCGGGCCGGTCTGCATTCCCAGGTCGTCGCCGAAGAGGATGATGTCGATGTACGGCCCGACGGCGCCAAGGTATTTCTCGAGGTTGATCAGATGAATTTCGGTGACGCGATCGAGCAGTTTGTGGGCCGTCTCCGGCTCGGCGGCCAGGAGCATCAGGAAGCCGTCGTTGCGGCAGAGGTTCTGTCCCCATTCGATGAGGTTGCCGCCGAACAGGCCGATGATGGCGCGATCGGTCGAGGCCCGCAGGGCCTTAGCGCCGGCCAGCAGATCCGCGCCCGGCCCCGGAGGCGAAGGTGTCGCCCAGATGATCTCCTTCATCGCTTCGGGCATTTGAGACAGATCATCGGGCACGTTGTCGAGATACGGCCAGTGGATTGAGTCGAAGTAGAGCATGCCCGGCTTCTGCACGCCCACCGGCCGGCCGGTGCTGCTGCGGAGGATCCAGTCATCGCCCTCCTTGCGCACGTCGATCCATGCGGGGATCAGGCAGTCGCTGCCGTCGGGCAGGCGCCAGGGTTTCCAGAACCGGTCTTCGTTGCAGAACCCCCGGCCAAGTTCGATGGCGTCGACCCCGAATCGCTGCCGCACATCCTCATCGACGATGGCGAGTTGCTGCACCATGTCGTAGACGCGGATTGGCGTGTCGCTCAGGCCGAGGTGCATGCGGAGCTTGCGGTAGGCGATGGCCATGATGCCGCTGGAGCGGTGCGCCCCGAAGTCGACGGGCACGCGATCAGGCTGCCGGTGATTGATCGCGGCCAACACTCTCTCGCGAGCGGTCATTGGCATAAATCCTCCTGCGGCGGTTACGCCGAATGGAACTGAGCAAGGTATACCCGAATCCGGCGTGGGATTTAAGCGGCGGGAGTCTGACGGTGTGAATGACGAAACTCGAAATTCGAATGACGAATTAATGGGTCAACTCGAATGGGAGTATCCCGGGGAAAGCAATCACGGCAACACCTGTCGCTGTTCGCCACGACCGCGTATGATCTGGATCCACCCATACGAAAGGACCGTCCGTGAGCCCTGGCATCCCCAACAGCAACGACGGCATTGACCGCAAACGCGTGGCCGATTTAATGCAACAGATCACAACCATTACCGACCCGCTCGAACGAGATCAGGCCTTGGACGAATTGCAGCAACTTGTGGGCCTGGCGGGGAAAATGGTCATGGATCGAGACATCATCTTGAGGGCGAAGAAACTGCTGGCGCAGGTCTGACATCGCTGGTTCTCAGCGTCCCGCCGGGCGGGTCGGCGGCCGATCGTCGTCGCAGACCACGCGGAAACCGACGAACGGGGCGTCGGAGAACCACCACCGGTCCTGCGGCTCCTGCGGATCACGCAGGTGCCACCTTGGGCGTTCGTAAAGCCGATCGGACGAATTGATTTCCATTCGCTTGCTGCGGAACGACCCGCCCTTGACGGATGGCACTTCCGCATTGCCCATATCGACCCATTCGGCGACGTTGCCGAGCATGTCATACAGACCCCAGGCATTGGCCGTTTTCCGCGCCACGGGATGCGTCCGGCCATCAGGGAATTCGTCTGTGGGCGAATTGTTGGCATGCCAGGCCACGGCGTCCAGGTGCTTCTCGTCGAAATTGGTCAGCGGCGGGCCTCCCGCGCGACAGGCGTACTCCCACTCGGCTTCCGTCGGCAGCCGGAAATGCCGGCCCGTGATCGCGGTGAGCCAGATGCAGTATGTCTTGGCGCTGTGATACGTCATGCTCAGGGCCGGTTGGCCTTCGTGGCCCCAGCCGCGGGTGGGATCTTCGTAAGGTTTGGAACTGGGCCTGGTGCGCGCATCCATTTCAGCCGCTACCATACGGCGATCGGGCTGATGCAGACCAAGAACCCATTCATCAAACGCCTCCCAGGTGGTTTCGGCGGTGGCAAACCAGACGGATTTGATCTCGACCACGCGCGTCGCGTCGCCGGACCTGAGCCCGGCGAGCTCCACCTTGCCCGCGGGAATCCTGACCAGTTCGATTTCGACGGGCGTGCCGGGGATGCGGACTTTGCGCGTGGGTAACGTCGTCGGCGTGGCCGCCAGGCAAGGGGTGGCCAGGAGCAGGAGAATGAGAGCGAAGCGGCGCGTGAAATTCATGGGTCACCTCACTCATCCTCTCGCACCAGCCGGAACCCGGCGAACGGTGCATCCGTCAGACAGCAGGGGACTGGAGGGTCATGCGGGTCGCGAAGTTGCATCTTTCTCTGCAAGGGCATGGCCGCTCGCGCGTGAACTCGTTCAGCGGGATCGGCATAGGATCCGCCCTTAAGCAGCGGCCGGCCGTCCTGAGCGATGACCCACTCGGCGGCATTGCCGAGCATGTCATACAGCCCCCATGAATTCGGCTTCTTCCTGGCCACTGGATGCGTCCGGGGTTCACCATCCGCGTCCTTGCTGTTGCCGGCGTACCACGCAATCTCAGCCAACCTTTTGGCCGTGGTGTCCGGATCGGTTGTCCCTTCGACGCCAGCGCCCGCCCGGCAGGCATATTCCCACTCGGCCTCGGTCGGCAGGCGATACTTCTTGCCGGTCATTTTGGACAGCCACTGGCAGTATCGCTGGGCGAAACTGGGGTGAATTGCTAGGGCAGGATAGCCTTGATGCCCGAATTGCTCTTCTTCCCAGAATCGTCCAACGCAGTGCCTGGGGTGGTCGTTCGATCCCGTGCGGGCTTGCGTGATTTCTTCATTTCTCTCCTCGATCGGCAGGTCTAATGCCAGATCGTATACATCGAACTCATCCCAGCGAACTTCGGTCTGACCGATCCAGAATGCCTTGAGTTGCACGGTGACGGGTTTGGCGTTGGCGATCGGCGCGCCCTTTTCATCCCGCGCAATCACCTCCACGCTCCCGGCTGGGAGTTTGACCATCGTGAATTTCGCCAGCGGCCTGGCGACTGGGATGCCGAGAAGGTCCGTGGGCATGCTGGTCGGAGCAACAGTGTCGGCGGCACGCGACGTCGGCGTCGCGAACAGCACGATCAACGCCACTTGGACGAGTTGAAACGCCATAGAAACCCCTTCAGTTTCTTATACCCCGATGCCGACCGGGACGTTGTCAGGCGTGAGCGCAGGCGGCCAATTGAGCATGACGCGACGCCTTGCACCATCGGCCAGATACGACGACAATACGCAACATGGTAAGCGGGGACAACGATAAGCTTGGGAGGACATTCTGCCGCAAGTGCGGATATGACTTGCGGGCGCAGGTTGCGCCGCACCGGTGCCCGGAGTGCGGGCGGAATTTCGATCCGGCCGACCGCAAGACATTTCTCACCCGACCGCCGCGCGGCTCGGCATGGCGCTGGGCAAGACGGATCATCCTCGCGCTGGTGCTTCTGGGACTCTTACCGGCCCTGGGCTGGGGCTGGCTGTACCGGGATTGGAAGAAGGAGCAGGCGGCGGTGCTGAAGCTGGGGCATATTTATGTGAAAGTCTCGCCTCTGGGCGGGGTCACACTCAAGAGACATCTCGGGTCTGCGGGGTGGGTGCTGGATCGCGCGGATCGCGCAATTCTCTTTGGACGAACGGCCGATGCGAATCTGGCCTGCCTCAAGGATCTCAAGGCACTTCGGGAGCTTGATCTTCGTGGCACGCAGGTTGGCGAAGCGGGGTTGCTGCATCTTAAGGAACTCAAGGGGATCGAGAGGCTTCACGTCCGCGTGCTGGTCGATGATGCGGGCCTGGTGCATGTCAAGCAACTCAGGGGCCTGTGTTCGCTTAATCTGGACGACACAGAGATCACGGACGCGGGGCTGGCGCAACTGACGGGACTTAAGGAACTCGAGCATCTCGACCTGTGCGGCACGCAGATCAGCGACGCCGGCGTGGTTCACCTGAAGGAACTCAAGGGTTTGGGCACGCTCTGTTTGACCGGCTCACTCATCACGGAGGACGGCGCCGAGGAGTTGCGTGCGGCGCTGCCCGGATTGCGTCTCATGCGGTAGAAGGAAGACGCGGCGAGCATGCCGACTGGCCGAGCCCGTCATTTCCCAGCCGGCCGGGTTGCTGGCGGATCGTCGTCGCAGGCCACGCGAAAGCCGACGAAGGGGGCGTCGGTGAGCCACCAATTACTCTTCGGATCCTGCGGATCGCGCCATTGCCACCGAGGGCGGTAAGGGGAACGGACGTTGGAGTTGATGTTCTCCCGCTCGCTGCGAAATGAGCCGCCTTTGACAACGGGATCTTCCGAACCGCCCGTGTCCACCCATTCGGCGACGTTGCCAAGCATATCGTAAAGGCCCCATGGATTGGGCTGCTTCTTGCCGACCGCATGAGTCTCGCCATCGGGTTGATCATCCGTCGGGGAGTTCTCGCGATACCACGCCATCGCATCAAGCATCTTGGCATCGAGGTTGAACAGCGGAGGGCCGCCAGCGCGGCAGGCGTATTCCCATTCGCCTTCGGTGGGCAGCCGGAAATGGCGGCCAGTCTGGCCTGACAGCCACACGCAATACAGCATGGCCGCGGTGTGCGTCATGCTGGGCGCGGGCTGACCGTCGGCTTCGTGCAGAACCGGCACACACGGCCTGCTTGGCCGGGATCGCGCGTCGATGGCCTCGATGCGCTGCGCCAGTGGCAGATCGCGGCCGAACGCCCAGACGCCGAAGGCGTCCCAAGTTGTTTCTGTGGTCGCGATCCAGATGGGCTTGATTTTCTCGATTCGCAGCGGCTGACCCGGTTTCTCGGCCGCCAGTTCGATCTGCCCGGCCGGGAGCTTGACCATGTCGAAGGTGATGGTGGTGTTGGGGATACGGACACTGCGTGTCGGCAATGTGGTTGGCGCGGCCGCCCGGCAGGGGATGGGAAGGAATAGGAGGATGAGAGCGAGACGGTACATAGGCTCTACAAGGTATACACTTGTGGGCTGTATCTGTTGCAGGCGCGCCAACGGTCATGCTGGCGACTGCAACTTGGGTGGCAATGTGCCGCATTCCGGGCAGCGGTCGGGCGTGGCGCGGAGATCGTAGCCGCAGATCGGACAGAAGCCGGGGCGCGGGCGGCGGCGGGGCCGGAAGATGTAGAGGACCCGTGCCAAAGGCCCAATCGCGGTAACGCTGATCAGGAACCAGTGTGGAACTGCGATACCGCGACATTTCCGCGGAATGCTGGAAGCAGAGTCCTGATACTGGTGTGCAGCCAGGTGGAAGCCAAGGCTGGACCAATCCGCACAGCAGTCTCGAATGCTGATGATCATGTTGCCCGGCGGATCGTCTGGGATCTCGCTGTCGTCGTGTTCATAGGACCACTTTCCTGGATGGCGTTGCGAATGGTCCGACGACCATCGTGTCAGCGCGATATTGCGCGCGTCAGCTTCGAGCATGTACTCACTGGCGCAGGCAGTCGTATAGAAAAGTCGGTGCCAGTGCGTTTGAAGGTGGGACCGCAGGGCAATCGCCGCCAGGCATAGCACGAACGACAGGACGGTCGCAGCGATGTAGAGGATGCGGAGAAGGCGTTTCATTGCTTGGCCGGCGAGGGTTGTGTGGCGAGCACGCCGTGGTAGCGAGAGAGGTTGAAAACGGCCAGGTAGTCTTCATCCCGTGTGCGATGCAGGCCAAGCAGGCACGCAAGGCCGGCGAACCAGCGGGCGGGATGGGTCATCGCTCCGCTCACGGTAGTATATACCGCGAACGTAGGAATGTGTTGCCGAACCTGGGTGCAGGGCTACTCGGCCGTGAATCGATACGTCTGTCCCTTGGCGATTGCCGGCGAGCGGGTCTTCTCGCCGTAGCGGATGGTGATGGGGTTGCCCAGCAGTGACTGGATGCGAGCCTCGATGAGTTTTCCGGATTTCCAGGTGAGGTCCACGACGAAGCCGCCGCGGGCGCGCAGGCCCGTGGCCGAGCCGTCAGGCCAGGCGGCCGGCAGCGCGGGGAGCAGGTGGACTTCGCCGGAGTGGCTTTGCAGGAGCATCTCGCCGATGGCCGCGGTGATGCCGAGATTGCCGTCGATCTCCCAGGCGGCCATGGTGCCGAAATTGGCGGAGAAGTTGGGATTGACGTTGTGCTTCAGGTGGCGGTCAATGACGTAGAGCGCTTTCTCGGCCTGCCCCAACCGGGCATAGGTGTTGGATGGAAACGCGCCCTGCCACGAGCCAGTACCCTGATCAACGCCGCGAGCCTGCATCGTCTTAAGAACGGCTGTGGCCAGATCGGGCGTGCCGCGCGGAGTGATCTGGTTGCTGCAGATCACGCCCCACTGGCTGAGCATCTGACAGTTCCCGGGGCTTGCATGGTCCCAGTCGTCGAGCCATTCCTGGAGATGGCCGGTGCGCGGGCTGATTTGCATGGGCGGGAGCTGCGCCACGGCCTTTGCGCATTCGGCGCGGAAGTCGGTGTCGGTGTCGAGCAGCGTTCCGGCGGCGATACAGTTCAGCAGAAGCTGACGGATCATCTGCACATCGGCCGTCGGCGCCATGCAGACGGAGGCGGATTCGCCGGTGGGTTTGCGGAAGTAATTCTCGAAGTTGGTGGCCGGGGCGTCGACGAGCCATTTGTGATTGGGCTCGTGGATCATGGTGTCGAGGAAGAAGCGGGCCGCGTCGCGCAGGGTGGGGTAGCCGCGGCGGAGGAAGTCGCGGTCGCCGGTGAATTGGTAGTGTTCCCAGATGTGCTGGCAGAGCCAGGCTCCGCCGGTTTGGAAGATGAACCAGACGGGGTCGCCGTCGACCGGGCCGGCCGCTCGCCAGAGGTCGGTGTTGTGGTGGGCAACCCAGCCGCGGGCGCCGTAGATATCCTTGGCCGCCTTGTAGCCGTCGACCTTGAGCTCCTCGACGAGGTCGATCAGGGGGAGGTGGCACTCGGAGAGATTGGCCGATTCGACGGGCCAGTAGTTGATCTGGGCGTTGCAGTTGAGTGTCCAGTTGGCCGACCAGTCGGGGTTGAGGCTGATGTTCCAGATTCCCTGGAGGTTGGCCGGCTGTGTGCCCGGGCGCGAACTGGCGATAAGCAGGTAGCGGCCGAACTGGTAGTAGAGTGCGGCCAGGCCGGGATCCTTGCCGGGTTCGTATTTGCGGAGTCGCTGGTCGGTCGGCAGGTTGCTGGCGAGTGGTCCCGTATTGAGCGAGACTCGGTTGAAGAGCCGCTGGTGGTCGGCAATGTGATCGGTTTGAAGCTGGGCGTCGGTCCTGGCCAGGGCCTTGGCCAAGTCAGCGGTGGCGATGGCGGCGTGATCTTTGCCTTCGCGGCTGGGGCTTTTGTGCGGGCCGTTGAAACTCGTGGCGGCGGTCAGCAACAGGGTCACCGAATTGGCGCCGTTGACGACGAGATGCTCGTTCTCGATGGCCACCGAGCCACCATCGGCGCGGGCGGCCAGGCGCATCTGGAACTTCATGCCGCGCGGGTTGGGCGTGTCGTCAAAGATCACGCGGTGCTGGGGGACGTAGCTGGGATCGGCCTGGATGGGGCAGCGGCCGTCGAGGATGAGTTGACCATTCTGCGACGACACCTTTGGGCGAAGCTCGCTCATGAGGCCGGCGGAGAAGGTGATGGCGCCGGGCTTGTCGGCCGACAGGCGCATGACCAGTGCCTGATCGACGGCCGAGATGAAGGTTTCGCGGATGAAGGTGGTCTGTCCGGCGGTGTACCGGACGCGGGCGATGGCCTGCGAGAGGTCCAGGTCGCGGCGATAGTCGCGGACGTCCTGGGGCTGGGCCAGGTCCAGCACGAGTTTGCCCATCGGCATGTAGCATTGGTTGTAGACGCCGTGCATTTTCTGGCGGACGAGGTCGGAAGCGTCCTTGTTCTTGCCGTCAAGCAGAAACTGGCGGATACGCGGGAGGTTGGGCAGGGCTTCGGGGTTGTTCCACGAGGAGGGCTCGCCTGACCAGAGAGTGTCCTCGTTGAGGTCGACTTCCTCATGTTCGACGCCGCCCCAGACCATGCCGCCGATGCGGCCATTTCCGAGCACGGAGGCTTCGGTCCAGCGGGATGCAGGCTTGCGATACCAGAGCGAGAGCGGCTGTTGTGGCGCCGGAGCCGAGCCGGGATAGGTCAGCGGTATTCGAAGCGACACCGTTCCAGCAACGGGAGCGAGTGTTTCCGCCGAGTTACCGGTCAGAATCCAGTCGCCGACAGCACCGTCGAGTTTGGCATCAGCGTCGGCAAATCGGCGGGCGATCTCATTATTTGTCAGGACCCTTGAGTAGATCGCCGCCCGGCGCATGCGGCCCAGAAACCCGTTGTCCCCGTTCGGATCGGCCCCGATATGCAATGGGACGCTGCACTTGCGTAGTGGCGGAAATTCGCCCTCAAGTGCCGCGGCGACTTCCTTGCCGTTGAGATACAGGCGCATGATCTTCGCTGGCGAGCTGTATATGCCAACCACATGCGTCCATTTGTCGGCGGGAAGCCTGGCGTCAAAACGCAGTTGCCCGTTGGCTGTGATGAGCCGCAACGAGTTTCCGGGCCAGGTGTCCAGCAGAAATCCGGCCTGTGTGCCGGGCGGCATGCGGTCAATGATCCGGCCGCCGCTGCCGGGCATGGGATCGGCCTGTATCCATGCCTCGAGCGTCACTTCATTGACAAGATCCAGCGCCGGCGAGGCCATTGCTTCGTAGATCGGAGAATCGCTTATGAAAGCCATGCCCTCGGCCGCATGTGCCGCCAAGCCGGGGATCAGGCAGCAGATCCATGCCGCAACGAGCAGGGGGGTCTTCATACGGAGGCAATATAGGCTGCGGGCGCTGATTCTGGCAACCCGGCCGCATGGGTTGTTGAAGAATCGGTCCGCGCCAGCGGACCGGGAAGGCAAGCCTTTGTATATGTCGTTGACGATTCCGCTTCCCTCTTTTGGGTTCTTCGGTAACAATACGCGCGTAAAGGATCGCCATGCCCCAATCACGGATGATTGCCCCTTGAGCCCTTGAACCTCCATGTACAAACTCCTCCTCATACTCAAGTACCTTCGCAAGCGACGCATCGCCTGGGTCTCGCTGGTCGCCGTCATGCTCTGCACCATGATGGTGCTCGTTGTGATGAGCATCATGGGCGGCTGGCTGCGGATGTTCCGGTCGCAGTTCAAGGGGCTTTCCGGCGACGTCGTCGTCGACTGCGCTTCCATGACCGGTTTCCCCTATTACGAGCAGATGCTGACCGACATCCGCAAACTGCCCCAGGTGAAAGCGGCCGACCCGATCGTCCAGACTTATGGGCTGATCAGCATCAATCGCAAGTACCGTGACGGCGTCATGGTCGTGGGCTATCCCTCCGATATCCAACAGGTCAATTCGTTTCGCAATTCCTGCTTCCGTCTTGGTGGTAACCTCGGTGGCGTACTCGTGGCCGACGATGCGGCCAAACAGATTCTGGCCGCGGCGGATCCCGACAAGGCTGCCGTCGAAGCGCAGTACACGACAAAACTCCCGGCGTCCGTGAACATCGGCCTGATTTCGGGGCACACGTACCGCCGCTTCAACATGGGTGGCTCGGAAATTGCCCGCCAGTATCTCAAGAGCAAGGATGCCACGCCCCAGGTGCGCATCCGGGCCGCCGAGGACGACAAGGGCCGGCTCGTTGAAAAGGACGGGGCCATCGACGTTCAGGCGATCAGTTCGTCGACCTCGCTCAACTTCAATCTGTGGCCGGACGTGCCGTATTTCCCGCCGCCGGGTTACAAGGGTCCCGACCCGCGGAAATGGACCGGCATGGTGGTTGGCAGTGGCGTGATTGGTCTGCGTAAGGACAAGAACGGGAAGATTGTCCGGCCGGAATACCTGTACGATGCCTTCGTTGATCTCACGGTCGTGCCGATGTCTCCGGACAATTCCAAGCTTGACCTGACCGAGCAGGCCCGGCGGTTCTACTGGATCATCGATGACAGCCGCACGAAGGCCCATCTTTACGACTCGCGTTACGTCTATGTTCCGTTTGATACGCTCCAGAAGGACCTCATGATGGACGCCCAGGACGGCAAGCCCGCCCGGTGCAGCGCCATCCAGGTGGCACTCAAGGACAGCGGTGACGCCAACGCGATGAAGTCGAAGATCGACGACATCGTCCGGGGCATCGTCGCCGAACATCAGATCGACCCCGGGCTTGTTCGCGTCAAGACCTGGGAAGAACAGCACGCGACGTTTCTGTCGGCCGTCGAGCATGAGAAGTTTCTCGTCACGTTCATCTGTGGCATTATCAGCATTGTGGCCGTGTTCCTGATATTCTGCATATTCTACATGATAGTAGCTGAAAAGACGCGCGACATCGGTATTATCAAGAGCGTCGGGGCCACCTCGGAGGGTGTCGCCGGCATCTTCCTTGGCTACGGTTTCACCATCGGCCTCGTCGGCGGTGGCATGGGTTTGCTTGCGGCGTTCCTCATAGTCCACAACATCAACGAGATCCACGACTTCCTCGGCCAGCGATTGGGCCTGGTCATCTGGAACCCCGAGGTCTACATCTTTGACACCATCCCCAACACCATGGACGTCCTGGAAACCACCATCGTCGTCGCCGCGGCCGTTCTCGCGGCCGTCCTGGGCGCGCTCGTTCCCGCCATCCGCGCGGCCACCCTTCACCCCGTGGAGGCACTGCGATGGGAGTAGCCATGGAAACCACCCCGGCCCAAATGCCTGCGCCTGCGAAGGTTTTCCTCCGTTGCTCCGGCCTGAGCAAGTCGTTCAGGATGGGCGACAGCATGATTCAGGTGCTCAAGCACGTTGATCTGTCCGTCAAACGCGGTGAATTCGTCGCCATCGAAGGGCGCTCCGGGTCCGGCAAGAGCACGCTCATGCATTTGCTGGGCGCACTGGATGTGGGCGACTCCGGCGAGATTGAGTACGACGACCGGCAGTACCTCCTGCTCACGGCGTCCCAGCGAAGTTTCCTGCGCAACCGTCATTTCGGTTTCGTCTTCCAGTTCTATCATCTGCTTCCGGAACTGAGCGTGCTGGACAACACGCTGCTGCCCAGCATGGTGCAGTACTCCTGGCTGAGTTTCCACGCCCGCAAATCCCAACTCCGCGAGCGCGCCCGCCAGTTGCTCGATTCCCTGGGCCTGGCCCATCGCCTCAAGCACCGTCCCAACCAGCTTTCCGGCGGCGAACGCCAGCGCGTGGCCATCGCCCGGGCTCTCATGAACGAGCCGAAGGTTCTCTTTGCCGACGAGCCCACCGGCAATCTCGACGCCGAAACCGGTTTGCAGATCATGAGTGTTTTGCAGAAGCTTCACCGCCAGCAGGGCCAGACGATCGTCATGGTCACGCACGACCGCGAACTGGCGCGCGAGCAGGCCGACCGCGTGATGCTTCTCCAAGCGGGCAGGTTGGCGGCAGAGAAATAGGATCGCCAAGAAGCATCTGATCGCATCCTAATAGTCCCTCAGATTGACGCAGATGGGGGACTTCCATAGCATTGGACGCACGTATTCGCGAATCGTCGGCACTGCATCCACAAAGGTCGATTTCGGCAATGCTCAAGCTTGGCCCGCTCATTCTCCGCAATGTCTTGCGCAGCCGCCGCCGGACCCTACTGACTCTGGCGAGCACGGCCATTTCGTTGGCGCTGCTGTCGTTGCTCACGGCGATCTATCAGGGGTTCTTCTATGGCGAGCCGACTTCGCCCTCGGAGGCGATGCGGTTGGTTTGCAGGCACCGAGTCTCGCTGACCCAGTCGCTGCCGGCCAGCCATTACCAGCATATCAAGGCCGTGCCTGGCGTGCAGGAAGTCTCGGCGTGGTCGTGGTTCCAGGGCGTCTACAAGGAGCCGAAGAACTTCTTCGCCCGCTTCGCGGTCGATGCGAACGTGGTATTCGACATCCACAAGGACTGGCAGATCGCGCCGCAACAACTGGCGGATTTCAAGCGACTGCGCACCGCGTGCGCCATCGGCGAGAAGATTGCCCGTGACTTCAACATCAAACTCGGCGAGCGCGTGGTGATCGTCGGGGACATCTACCCCGTGACCCTGGAGTTGACGGTGGCGGGGATATTTTCCCATCCGGCCAACTCCGAATGCCTGGTGTTCCATCGCGAATACCTCAGCGAGCTTCTGCCGGCCACTTCGACCGCGCGGGATTCCGTGGGAACGTATCTCATCCTGGCCACGACGCCGGAGGACGTGCCGCGTGTTGCCCGCGCCATCGATACCATATTTGACAACTCGCCCTACCCCACGCGCACCGAATCGGAAAGGGAGTTCGGCCGGTCGTTCCTGGCGTTTCTGGGCAATATCAGGCTGTTCCTGGCGGCCATCTGCGCCGCCGTCACCTTCACGATCCTCCTGGTTTCCGCGAACACGGTGTCAATGTCAGTGCGCGAACGCACGCGGGAGATGGCGATCCTGCGGACGCTGGGGTATACGCCCGGCGAGATCCTGCAACTGGTGCTGGGCGAATCAGTCCTGGTGAGCGTGGTTGGCGGGCTGATCGGGCTGGGACTGGGATCGCTGCTGGCCAAGGCGCTGCAGGCCGGCGGCGGGGCGTTCATCTTTCGCGGGATGAAGTGGCAGGCGGCGGCGATTGTGCTGGGCATGGCGGTCATCATCGGGCTGCTTGCCGCGCTCGTGCCGGCATTGATTGCCGCGCGGAAGAACGTCGTCGAGTCGCTGCGGTTTACGGGTTGACAATAATCATGGGCGTCCCCATCACCTACAACATCCGCAACCTCGTCCAGCGCAAGGGAACCACGCTGATGACGGCCCTTGGCATCGGCCTGACCGTGGCGGTGCTCGTGACCGCCATGGCGCTGACGGCCGGGCTGAAGAGTGTTTTTGCAGGCAGTGGGGATCCGCGGCAGATGATCGTGCTGCGAAAGGGCGTGGAGGCCGAACTGAGTTCGACCGTGTCGAACGATGCCTACCAGATCATCCGGCGATTACCGGGGATTGCGATGTCGCCAACTGGAGAGCCAATGGTCTCGCCCGAGGGTCTGACCGTCGTCAACCTGCCGAGCGTGGACTCGCCCGAGGGGATGAACGTCTGCGTGCGGGGCCTGCTGCCGATCGGGTTGTCGATGCGAACCGTGACCATTGAACAGGGGAAATCACTGAGCCCCGGATTGCGGCAGATCATCGTGGGAGAAGCGATCGCCCGGCGCTATCCCGACGCCCGTCTGGGAAAGCAGGTGCGATTTGGCCGGGGACTGTGGGAAGTGGTCGGCGTGTTTCGTGTCGGTGATTCGGCGGCCAACAGCGAGATCTGGGCGGACCTGAATCAATTGCGTGGCGACTTTGAAAAGCAGGGGGGCAGCAGTTCGCTGCTGATCCGCGCCGACAGCGAAGCGGCCGTCGCCGGCTTGAAACAGGCCGTCTCCGACGACCCGCGGCTGGGCTCGGGTGTGATCGGAGAAAAGGAATACTACGCCGCCATGACCAGGTCCGGGGCGCCGCTGCAGGCGCTGGGTTTCTCGGTCGCAATCATCATGGCGATCGGCAGTGCGTTTGCGGCGACGAACACGATGTACGCCGCCGTGGCGCGGCGAGCCAATGAGATCGGGACGCTGCGAGCGCTCGGATTCGGCCGCTGGGCGATCCTGCGGTCGTTCATGCTCGAGTCCATCTGCCTGGCACTGGTCGGCGGAATCCTGGGCGTGCTGATCGCGCTGCCCGTCCATAGACTCAGCACGGGCGTCGGAAACTTCTCCACGTTCAGCGAGGTGGCGTTCAAGTTCAAAGTGGGACCCGATGCCATCCTCCTGGGCCTGGTGTTTGCGGCGCTGATCGGTGCCATCGGCGGTTTTCTGCCGGCGTGGTCGGCGTCAAAGAAAGGAATTGTCGCGGCCATGCGCGACGTATAGGCAACACCCGTGGAAAGCGATCTGCAAAAACTTCGCATCGACAAGGCCCACAAGGCCCGCCGCGACGAACGATCTGCCTGGCCGTGGATCCTGGCCGTGGTGCTCGCCCTCGGCGCGGGCGGCGCGGCATGGCAATGGCAGAGTGCCTCGGCCGCCCAGTCCGTGCAGACGATGCGTGTGCGCGTTCCCGAAGGCGCGGCCACCGAGGGCGAAGTGGTTGTCCTCGACGCCACGGGGTATGTCATGGCCGCCCACAAGATCGAACTGGCGAGCAAAGCCATCGGGCGGGTGGCCTGGGTGGGCGTGGAGATGGGCGACAAGATTCAGAAGGATCAGGTGCTCGTCCGGCTCGAAGATGATGAGTACAAGGCGCGCGTTGCCCAGCAGCAGGGACAGGTGGACAACGCCAAGGCGCTGCTGGCGGAATTGGAAGCCGGTTCGCGGCCGCAGGAAATTGTTGCCGCACAGGCGCGCCTGGATCAGGCGGAGGCCGAATTGGCCAACGCGGAGAGCAGTCTGAAACGCCTGAAGGAGCTCGAACCATCCCGCGCCGTTTCGCGGCAACAGGTCGAGGACGCCGATTCGCTGGCCCGCGCTCGCCGCGCGGCAGTCAATACGCAACGGCAGCAGTACGAACTGGTCAAGGCCGGCCCGCGAAAAGAGCAGATCGCCGCACAGCGGGCCACCGTCCGGCAGCTTGAAGGCGGCCTGGCCATGGCGATGATCGACTTGGCCAATACCGTAATCCGTTCGCCGCTGGCCGCCACAGTGCTAAGCCGCAACGTCGAAGTCGGGGAGTTCGTCACCACGGGCTTTGTCGGCGATCGCGGTGCCAAGGGGTTCGTGGTTTCCATCGCCGACCTCAACGACCTGCGCGTGGAACTGGATATCAGCCAGAACGATTTTGCGAAGGTTTCACCAAAACAACCGTGCCGGATCGTCACCGATGCGTATCCTGACAAGAAGTATGCGGGTGTTGTCGACCTGATCTCGCCCGAGGCGAACCGCCAGAAAGCCACGATCCAGGTGCGTGTGAAGGTGCTCGATCCCGACGAACTGCTCAAGCCGGACATGAATGCCACGGTGTCGTTCCTCTCCTCCCGCAAGCCGGCCACCACGCAGGCCGCTGCGACGGGTCCATCGGCGGATCGGCCGCCCATTCGCGTGCCGGCAACCGCGATCCGCGATGGCGCGGTGTTCGTCGTCGAAAACAGCAAGGCCGTCCGACGGACCGTCGCGGTGGCACGGTCCATCGGGCAGGAGGTCGAGGTTCGCCAGGGCCTGATCGGCGGCGAGGATCTGATCCTCAGCCCGCCGGCATCGTTGCAGGATGGAGCCAGGGTCAAGACAGGTGACAGCAGCCACTAATAAGGAGCAGTCGTGACGGACACGATCGTGACAGCGACCAACCTGACCAAAGAGTTTGAGCGCGGACAGGTGAAGGTTGTGGCCCTGGATCGCGTTGATCTCACCGTCCAGCGCGGTGAGTTTGTCGCACTGATGGGGCCATCGGGATCCGGCAAGAGCACGCTCCTACACCTCATCGCCGGCATGGACAGGCCCACCGATGGCCGACTGCTTGTGCTCGATGAGGAACCCGACAGCATAAGCGAGCGGGCCCTTGCCCGTTGGCGCAACCATCACATAGGTTTCGTTTTTCAGTCGTTCAATCTGATCCCTGTCCTGACGGCCTTGGAGAATGTGGAGTTACCGCTCAAACTTACCTCACTGAAGCGCCGGCGCCGCCGGGAGATGAGCATTACGGCGCTCAAGCTGGTTGGGCTGGAGGACCGTCACGATCACTTTCCCCGTCAGTTATCCGGTGGCCAGGAGCAACGCGTCGCCATTGCCCGGGCGATCGTCACCGACCCTGATATCGTTCTGGCCGACGAACCGACGGGCAACCTGGACGCCGCCAGTGCCCGGGATGTGTTGAGCCTGCTGCAGCAACTGAATCGGAACTTTGGCAAGACCATCGTCATGGTGACCCACGACCCCCACAGTGCCGCCGCGGCATCGCGGGTGATCCACCTGGACAAGGGCAAGTTCGTCGACGCCGATCCCACTGCCTAACCCGATTTCCTCACTTCTGGCCCCTCCAAGGACCGATAACCAGATTCAGGTAGCGCCGGCTCAGCCGGCCGGCTCCGTTTGCCGATGTCGGTGATGAAGGAAGATTGTGCGCGCCGTGCGTTAGGAGCAGTATGGGAACAATTACCTCAGGCGTTGGCCTCGTCAGCGGTATTAATTACTCGCAGATGATCGATTCGCTGATGGCGATCGAGAAGCGTCCAGTCGATCTGCTTACCCAGCGCGTCACCACCAGCAACAATCAGAAGGCCGCGTTCAGCGACCTGGCGACACAACTCAGCACCCTCAAGACCTCGGCCTCCAGCCTCGCGCAAGCGTCCACCTTTCTTAATCGTACGGCGTCCTCGTCCAATGAAAACGCCCTGACCGTGACCGCCGCCTCGGGTGCGGCCAACGGAACCTATCAGTTCCAGGTCTCGCGGCTGGTCAGCAGCCAGCAGGCAGTCTCGGCCGGATTCACCAACACATCAACCGACCCTGTGGGTGCGGGAACCGTCACGCTTGAACTGGGCGGCGGCGAGATCAATTCTGAAACGTCCCTGGCCCAGCTTAACGGCGGCACCGGCGTCCAAAACGGACAGTTTCGCATCACCGACCGTTCCGGCCGCTCTGGGGTCGTTGATATCTCCGCCGCCTTGTCGCTGGATGACGTGGTTCGCAAGATCAACACCTCGCTGGATATATCCGTCAAGGCTCAGATCCAGAACAACAAGCTCGTGCTCACGGATCTGAGCGGTCAGACCAGTTCCAACTTCATTGTGACCGACGTCGGTGGCGGCACCGCGGCCACCAACCTGGGCATCGCGGGGTCGTACGACACCTCCACGCTGACCGGCGCGGTCATCAATTACCTGGGCCGATCCAGCACGCTGGCCTCGCTCAACGATGGCCGAGGCGTGCGCACGGCATCGACCGGGGCGGATTTCAGCATTGTCGACTCACAGGGGACCAGCTACGACGTGACCACCCACGGTCTGAGCACCGTTGGCCAGGTTATCGATGCCATCAACACCGCGACGGGTGGCAAAGTCACGGCATCAATCGCCAGTGGCGCCACGGGGATCACCTTGACCGACTCGGCGGGTGGTGCCCCGACGGTGACGGCGGTTGGATCGTCTCAAGCCGCCCATGACCTCGGGCTGGATGCAGTGGCCTCAGGGAACGTGATCACCGGCCGGTCCGTGCTTGCGGGCATGGATACGGTCCTTCTCTCCTCCATGCGCGGCGGCAAGGGTTTGGACCTGGGTACGATCAACTTCACGGATCGGACTGGCGCAACGACCACCATCGACTTCTCCACCGCCACGAATGTTCAGGATGTCCTCGACCTCATCAACAACAACGGGGTCGTGGGACTGCAAGCATCATTAAAGGACTCGGGTAACGGCATCCAGATCACCGATACGACTGGCGGCAGCGGGGATGTGACCATTGCCGACAATTCCAGCACGACAGCAGCTGAACTCGGCGTTGCCGGAACTTTCACGACCTCCACGTCCACGATCAAGGGCGCCAACCTGCAGCGCCAGTGGGTGGGCGAGAACACGCTCCTGAGTACCTACAACGGCGGCCGCGGCGTCGGCGTAGGCAGTTTCACGATCACCAACTCTGCCGGCGGCACGGCGACGATCACCGTCGCGTCCACCGATACGACCATCGGCGACGTCCTGAAGAAGATCAACACTTCCGGCATCGGCGTCACGGCGTCGATCAACGACAACGGCGATGGGATTCAATTGACAGATACAAATGGCGGCGGCGCCGGCATGCTCGTTGCCGACACCACCTCACAGACGGCGGCCAACCTCAATATCAAGGGAACGGCGACCGGTGACGTCATTAACGGCTCGTTTGAGAAGACCATCGCCATCACCTCCACCGATACGCTTGATTCGGTCATCGCCGAGCTGAACAGCACCGCCTTCGCCGTCAGCGCCTCGACGATCAACGATGGTTCGGGCGCGGCGGCCAACCGCCTGTCGCTGACCTCGCGATTCTCCGGGAAGGCCGGACGGTTTGTCTTTGATGCCGGCGACACGCGGCTGCAGACGAGCAACCTCGTCAAGGCCCAGGACGCGGCTGTCTTTTTCGGCGGCAGTGATACACAGAAGCCCGTGTTGATCTCGTCATCGACGAACCAGCTCACCAATGTTGTTCGTGGTCTGACCATCAACCTCACGGGCGTCTCGGCGAGTCCGGTGATGGTGAGCGTTGCCGACAGCAACAGCAACGTGCTGGATCAGGTCAACACGTTCGTCACCGGCTTCAACAGCATTATCGACAAGATCGGCACGCTGACGGCGTACAACAGCGATTCCACCAAGAAGGGCATTCTGTTGGGTGATCCCACGGTCGAACAAGTCCAGTCCACTCTCTATAACGCGATCCAGTCAGTGGTCAGCGGCACGGGGAACATTCGTACCATCGGGGACGTCGGCCTGACCCTGACTGACACTGGCGACCTCAAGTTCGATCAAACCAAGTTTCAGCAAGCCTACGCCACCGATCCGGAGAATTTCAAAAAGTTCTTCTCGCAACTACAGGCCGCTTCGGGCACCGCGTCCGCGCAAAAAGGCATTGGATCGATCATCCAGGGCGCGATCAACAAGCTGATCGATCCCGGCAACGGCATTCTGACTCAGACGAACACAACGATCGATGCCCGTACTCAGAGTTTTCAGGACCGCATCACCCAACTCAACGAGCTGCTGGCCGCGAAGAGAACTCGACTGCAAACCCAGTTCGCCAATCTGGAAGGCGTGCTGGCGCGGATGCAGACACAGCAGCAGGCAATCACGAACCTCAGCAACTCGATCAACGGCACGACGTCCTCATCCTCAAAATCGGCAGCGTAGTCCGATAAGTTAGAAAGACGGGCGGCTTTGAACAATCGCGGCGTGGGCTAAACTGCCTGCCCTGTCGCTGCCGATATGAGTGGTGCGGCCATTGTCGGCCGGGATGCTATGAACGGACAGGCTGCCAACTCCTATCTGAAGACCAAGGTGCTTACGGCCACCCCGGAGCAGCTTCAGTTGATGCTCTACGACGGCGCCATCCGATTCTGCGACCAGGCTCGGGTCGCCATCCAGGAAAAGAACTGGGAACAAAGCTACAACCTGATCACGCGCGTGCAGCGGATCCTGGTTGAGATGCTCTGCACACTCAAGCATGACGTCAGCCCGGATCTGTGCGGGAAACTCGCCTCTCTCTACAACTTTGCCTACCGAAAGCTGATCGACGCGAGTATCAACCACGATGTGGCCGCTCTGCAGGAAGCGGTGGACGTGTTGCGTTTCCAGCGGGAAACGTGGGTGCTGCTGCTCGACAAACTCTCCCGTGCGAAGGCGACCGATGCGGCGAGGAAACTCGATCTCCCGGCCCCCGACGCGCGCATGGAAGCCAGCATTAGCGTGCGGGGCTGATCCTTATCTCCATCTCAGCGCTGAATACTGCCGCCGGATCCCCGCGCTCGGCCAACGTCCGGGCCACGGTGCCTATCGAACGCGTCACCGCCCCACTGAAGACTACTTGCGAGCCGGCCATGACGCTGATCGGCTTATCCAGGTCCATCATGCGGTCGTTTAACCGCACCAGCAGGCGGGGCACGTCCTTGGCCTCAACCGTAATCTTCTGACCGGTGTAACTGGCGATGATCTCGGCGCCGGCCTTCCGCTCATCGGGTCCGACGGCCAGCCAGTAGAATCGCGCGTGCGTCGTGCTGCTTTGCTTCCACACGATTCGGCCAGGTAGTGGATTCCGTGTGAACTGCGCCATCCACGGCACCGCCTCGGCGTCCTCACGGTCCATCCAGTGAGGCTTGCCCGCTTGAAGTTTCACGAGATGAACGTAACCGTCTGGATCGGCTTTCTGAAGATCATCAAGCTTCTTGCCCCACTCGCCGGCCACTTTGTTGCGGCTATAACCGCCGTCCAGCGTGCCGACGTGGATGGCAAAGCCGATGTTTCGCAGGCCCAGCGGCGAGGCGTCGTTGGGATGCCCGGCCATCATCGACGCGGCCGCAAGACGGTCGGCCATTCGCGGCGCGAGTTGATAGACGCCATCACCACCGGCCGAGTATCCCATGATGTAGACGCGATTGGGATCGACATCCTCGAAGACGATCAGGTCTTCGATGAGCCGGGCGAACAGGCGGTCGATGTGCGGCTCGTGCCAGAGGTTCCAGGTGTTGGTCGGGGCGCGCGGAGCAAGATAGACGCCCTCGGCCGGGCGGTAGAGGTGTTTCTGGTTTTCCCACTGCTGGTCGTTGAGCTGTTTGGGCGCGTTGCCACCGCCGTGCATGGAGATGAACAGGCTCCGGCCGGTCCTGGGCTTGTCGCCGAAGACCTCATAGAAGAACGGCATTTCAAGTTGGCCATCGCGCAAGCGACGGTCTCTAATTTCGCCGGCTCGTGACTGGCGAATCTGCTTGACGTGATCTTCCCAGAGCAGTTGCCGCGCGATTTCGGCGTCGGCTTTGGTGAGAGGCACGGTCGCAAACGGCTGCTTGTCGATGGCCTGGCGCGAGTCAGAATCGGTCAATAGGTAGTTTTTGAGCGCGGCGACCGCATCTTGAGATCCTTGGGGCGAGAGATCGGCGGCTGACACCTGCCCAGCAATGAGTAGGAGGCACACGGCAACGGCCCTGACATAACGAAGCTGCATGAGAGCTCCACTTGAGACAACGATCAGTGCTGCCAGTGCCCTCACTGGCAATCTCTTCCGAACAACGTCCGCCTGCGAGGGCACTGGCGACACTATGCGGGGCGCGTCCGCAGTGCTGCCAGTGCCCTCACTGGCAATCTCTTCCGAACAACGTCCGCCACTGAGGCGACAGTGCTGCCAGTGCTCGCGGGTTCTTTGGCGCAACCTCAG
>JANYKD010000164.1 GCA_025361735.1 Phycisphaerales bacterium | reverse complement strand
ATCAAGCCCAAGCTCGATGAGTTAAAGGCAGGGGAATCCGTCTTCATCCACGGGCGGCAGTTGCTGGAGCAGCCACCGGCGGAGCAGGGCCGCGAAGTTGCGGCATACTGTAAGAAGATCGGGCTGAAGACAGAGTAGCCTGCGAGAATGGATGGCCAGCCTGAGCAGGTCCAGTGTAGACTTGGTCTTCCGCACCTTCGAGGTCCAACTCTGGATCATCACCCTCGAAGCAACCATCGGCCCCGAAGAGGGCTCGCTACCTGAGCGGTTGAAGGTGAACTCTCGACCTGCTCGACCTCTCCACATTGAAGAATAGGGTGGAGGGCCGGCCCGGCCGGCCTACTGCTCCCTGGTCTGCTCAATAGGCTGACCCTGGTCTGTTAGAGTGGCCTCTTGACCACTGGGTAGTGGCGTACCGACCACTACCTCTTCAAGGGCAATAGCCACCCCAGTGTGGGTATCCCACGCCCGGGTGTGTGCAACCCACACTGCGGTGTGGGTATCCCACGCTGCGGTGGTGGATTTATCCCACGCCCGGGTGTGTGCAACCCACACTGCGGTGTGGGTATCACACGCTGCGGTGTGGGTTCCCCGGTCCCGTCCCCTGGCTTCGGCCGTGGCAAACAGTACCCCCTGATCGTGCCGCCACCTTGTCAGTCTCGCCCGCCAATGTGAGAGCAGGTTGCTCGACCGAACTGTACGGGCGTCCACCATGGAGTCCTGGTGGCGGAAGATGACAGGGCTCGGACAATTCGCCGGCGAGGTCCATGGCTTCGTGTTTGCGGGCGTCGTCCAGGTTCTATTCCCTGTGCTGACTGTCGGTTCAAGCGGCAATCGTCTCGGCGGTGGGCGGGGCCAAGGTCTCAACGATGTTCCCGCCGATTGGCCCGGCAGTGCTGATAGGTGAGCCGTCAATCAGCACGAACCGCTGGCCGGTCACGACCAGTTCATACCTTGCCTTCTGGTTCTTGGGTTTCATCCTCAGTGCCGCAACTTCCATTTTCATCGTGCGGTTGTCCTTCAGCCTAATCGTGACGTCTGCAACGTGGCCGTTGGGCAGGCGACTGAAAGTGCAGCCGATACTGGCGATGACCCGGGCAATGGCATTGCGGAGTTCCATCCTTTGCTCATTGGTCATGGTTGAGTTGCCATCGCGGTAGTAACTCACCAGCGTGCCCAATTGTTCCCGCACTGCCGCGAGTGGAGTCAAGGTCCTGGCCGCCTGCTCACCCTGGGCGGTCTGAAGTTCCACCACGAGCGACTTCCTTCTCTCATCCATCTTTCCCAGCATGGAGACTACGCTGGGCGTGCTCGTCGTGCTGTCGTCAAGCATGGCCTGTTGCACGTCGGTGATCCTGGAGTCCAGGGCGTCAAGCTGATGCTGGATCGCATCCACCCTGACGTTGGTGTCATCGTTCCCGCTGACGAGACTGGGCAGGATGTGATCGTGAAGATTGAACAGGATGGCCCGCTCCAGATCGGCAACCCCAAAGGTCACAAAGGGAGAGGCACCGGCGCGACCTTGTTGGGCGGCAGCACTCACGTACCTGCGACCTGCCCCACTGTTACGTTGAATGAACATGCTGGAGCCATCGTGGGAGTCGTGGAGGAGCCCCGTGAAGATGTTGATGAAACTCGTGGTAGGCCCTCCCGTGTGACGGCGGGAGGCAATCGCATGTTGAAGAGCGTTGAACTCATCGTCACTGACGATCCTGGGGTAGTAGCCTTCGATCACTGGCCCCACGGCAGTCCTGACGCGGCGACCGTTGATGTGGCTCAGTTTCTTTGGCTGCAACTCACCGATCAACGCTCGATTCTGCAAGGTGCTATGCACAAAGCCCGGCTGAACGTAGGGCCGGCTGGCGATTCCGCCATGACCCGCGTTAATCATTCGGGTGATCATGATGTTTCCATGGCCGGCGAGGGACAGGCGGATCATTTCACGGACTACGGCGGCCTTCTCTTCATCAATGATGATCTTGCCGCTCTCGATCTTGAGCCAACTGGGAACGATCCCGGACATGACCTTGCCGCTCTGTCTTTTGGCGTGCCAGCTTGCCTTGATCCGGTCAGACTTCTTCTGGCTTTCCTCGTGGGCAAGGCACATGGACATCACGCTCATCATGAGGCGGCCCATGTCGAGCTTGCCGGCTTCATAGACGCAACCGTCGCGGAGGGTCACGACCCGGACACCCGCGCTGATGATGTTCAAGAACAGCCCCAGGCTGGTTTCAGGTTGCTGACGGGAAAGGCGGTCCAGGTCCTCGACGAGAAGGGTGCTGCCGGGCGGGATCGTGCCCTTCTGGACCATCTCCAGGAACACGGCCAATCCCGCTTTAGTGTTCGATCCCCTGAAGGCACTGACGCCCAGGTCGGAGACCCGGTCTGTCAGAGTGACACCGTGGGAACTGCACCATTGTTCCGCAAGTGCGGTCTGACGTCGCAGGGAATCCCCCTGTGCCTGGATGATGCTGGAGAATCGGATGTAGCTGATCGTCATCGGGCTGAGCGGCGTGTTCATCGCAGATCTCCTGTTTTGTCTCTGGACTGATCGGGCAGGTGTCCTGTTTTTCCACCTGAATCCGCTGTAACCATACAAAACAGCTTGCGCGCAACAGCGCGCAGCGCAGAATGCGGGTGTACGCTGTGGGGGTGCGCTTTTCGAAAATGGCAATTCTTCCGGGCGCGCAACACCCGCGCGCAACACACAATCTGGAAGTACGGGTCCCTTCGGGAATTAGCTGCGAAATGGGCGCGTGGGCACCCTAACACCGGCGACGGCAACGCAGGAGCGCAGGCCGAGATTGAGAACCGAACGCTCGTCCGGCGCGACGCCGCCCCCTATCCGCGGTTGGCTTTCCGGGACAAAGAGGAGCGGACCTCAAGCGACGAGGGGGAATGACACGGGAGCGCAGCTAACGTGCAGCAAGCCACTATCTGCGTCCAGTCGATTTCCACCGACTGATGGCCGCTGCAAATGCCGGGAGCATCGGCGTTTACATTTTGAGGCATACGAGCGACAATCACCTGTGGAGTTTCAACCGCGCGGAATCACCACATGCTCGACAAACGTGCGCAGTCCATTCTCTTCGATACTTACTGGTCGTCAGCCGGCTGGCGACAGTCACTGAGCATAAGTTCTGATGACCTCGCGTACGCCAAACAGGCTGGGTTGATGTTCGATCCCGTCTTGCTATCGCACGATGAGGTCATCGTCCGAGCAGTTGCAGCGGCGCATCGGATAAACAAGCGGCAGGTCGCCGATGCGTTTCTGGCGAGCCTGTCGACGCGACGATTGGACCTGCGGTCGGGCATTGGCAGCTTCGCCGTACTGCGTTTCTTGCCCGATCACGCCGTCGTTCCAGGCGCGAAGCAATGTGCGATATGCGGTGCCTACGAGACGAGGGGCGAGCCAGCGGATCTGAATGTTCTGAGTTTCGAGCGACTGAAGTGGGGTGGCGTACGCCATGATCAACCGCTGTACGCGGCTCTGGATCTTGAGCTTCTGGCGAAAGCCAATATTCCGGCGCCCCACGAAAACGATGTGAGGATCTTCCGCGAGATCCTTCATACCATCGAAAGCGTTCCTCCAAGCACAACGTCGGCGAACCTTGAGCGGCACCTGACGAAGCACATCAAGTCCAACAAGGCCGAACGTGACGTTCTGATCGACATCCTGGGCGTGTGCGGTGTCCTCGAAACGATGGCCCATCCAGGTTACCTGCATGGATTCGTTCCATATGCTCGTCGTGAACTTCCCACACGTCGATTTGTGGACATGGCCTACCCTGTATGTTGGTGGAACGGGGCCGCTGGCGTAAACAAAGAGGCGATTTCCGAGTTCTTTGGCCATGTGATGTGAATCAGGAATGGAAAGGGAATGCGACGACGACACAGTTCCTGCATAGCGAGCCCCGAGCTACGTCCCCATAAAATTCTGCGATAAAAGAAAGGTCCGACCGGTATGGATGAACAGTCCACTTATGAAATGCATCGTTCGTTGGGTGGTTGCCTGGGAGCGCTTGTCGCCGGAGTTGTAGCGTTCTACGTTCCAGTACTCCTGAGCGCAGGCCTCAACACTCTGCTCGGCTACTCTAATCGGGAACTGGACGGCTATGGATGCGCAGGCGCCGGAGTGGGTCTGCTGCTCATTGTGCCTTGCGCGATCGTGGGACGGAAGTACTCGCAGTACCTTGTTGAATGCCGCGCTCAAGAGAAGCGACGGGACATTGGGTTTCCGGTAATCGATCCACACGACGCGCCGCCGGGCGCCGATCCGCAGAGCGGCGCCGATGAGCAGGAAGACGGCGATGCGAATGATTCAAGTGGCGGCTAGGCCGGTCTGAGAACGTCGCAAATGGCCTCGCAGCTTCGAACATTGGAAGTGATACGGGGACGCAGCTATTGAAGGATAGGACACTATCTGCGTCCCCGTCGAAATCCCCTTGAAGGATAGTTCACTATCTGCGTCTCCGTCGAAATCCCCTCATGCCGTTGCAGTCGCACTTTTGCTGGGCAGCTGGGGCGAGGTAGAATGTGGGCATGAAGTTCCGGCCGGGCTTCTTCACGCTGCTCTCCATAGCCGTGTTCTCGTTCTTTCTCGCCTGGCGGCTGTTTCTGCCTGCACCGCATGACAAGCCAACATGGTTCTTTGTAAGTGCCGGATGGCAGTTCTATGAAAAGAACCCGTGGGCGCACCCAAGGGAGGCGGATTACACGTTCTATCTCGGCGAGTTTCCTATACCTTTTTGGGCCATCATGATTGCTCTGACATATCTGCCTACCCAATGGATCATCGTTCGGCTCTATGCTCATCACGTCCGAAGGGAACGGGCGACTGCAGGCCTCTGCCTGGCCTGTGGCTACGATCTCAGGGCCACCCCCTGCCGCTGTCCGGAGTGTGGCACGGCGGTGCCAGACGGACATGCAGTGAAGGCGACCCCGTAAGAAATCAACCTCCTTACTCCATGGCCGGCCCACGCAGCCACTCTCGCACCGCCGGATACGCCGCCACGGGGAAGTCGTGCTTGCTGACATCCTCGAAGACCATCGTGCCCTTGGCGCCGGCGGCCTTGGCGGCGTCGCGGATTTGTTGCGCCCGCGGGAAAGACTTGGAATTGCTCGAAACCATGAGAAATGGCTTGCCCTTGAGCAGTTCGTAGTGCTTCAACTTTCCCCCGCCCTCGACAAACATGAACGCTGAAAACCGACGCGCGATCTCGCCATCGGATTCATCAAGCAGGGCCGCAGTGGCGTGGGCGCCGTTGGAGAAGCCACCCAGGATACGATGCCCCGGGTCGATGTTGGGCACCAGTTCCTCCACTTTGGCCAGCATGGTCTTAAAGAATGGCCACATGCGCCGCCCATCTTCGGCGACCATGACGTAGCCGATGCCGGCGTTCGTTTGCCCCGGCTTGTATGCTGCGGCCTTGAACAGCGGCATGCTCACGCAGACAAAATCCTTGCCCTGACTCAGCGAGCGGGCCACGCCAAGCTCATTGCCAACGCCGCCGTCGCCGCCATTGAGGAAGATGAGCAAGGGGAATCGTCCACCGGGCTCATAGTTGGACGGAAGGAACACGGTCATCTGTGCCTTCACGTCTTTTTTCTGCTCAACCGCGTAGAACGTCGGCGGCATCTCGGCGAACGGGATGGTTAACGTGCGGCCGGGTAATAGTTGGAGCGAGGCATTGGTGGAAGACGCTGGTGCGGTCGTGGGTGCAGCGCTGTCTGCGCTGACGGAGAGAGCCAGAAGACCTAGAAACACGGAAGCGACTACGCGCGTGGGGGAAGGCGAGAACATGAACGTCCATCATACCTGCACTGGGGTGAACTGATACTGCATGATCTCCCCGGGATGCCCGCGGCACTGAAGGCGCTTTTGGAGAAGCTGAAGGCGGGTGGGATGCTCCGCGCGACAAAGACCACACGTTAATAAAGCGGCGGGCCCGAACTCGGTTGCATTGGGATGGTATCCGTCCCGCAGGCAGTCGAGGTTTCGTCTCATGAACAAAATGCAAAAATTTATGGCTGGACTTGCCTTCGGCGTGGGATAATAGGTTAGGAGAAACAGAATGTGGGTGCCAGGGATCTCAATGATGGACACCTGCTGGCACTATTCCTCAATTCTCAGCAAAAGGAGTCCGGATGGATCCCCTCGCACACCGCAAGAATCTTCTGTGGATCATTCTTCTTACGCTCCTCGGAGGCGTCACCGCCTGGATTCTGGAATACTGTCTTGCCCCCAAATACACCGCCAACGGTTGCGTCCAGATACTGCCGCCGTCGAAGCTTGATCCCATTCACAGCGATGGCGACGCGGAACTGTCTCCTGCCGCTTTGATCGCTGCACAGCGTACCCACGCCCAGCTCTTGGTCTCTGAGTCCGCGCTTACGAGCCTTCTCCAAGACCCCGTCGTCCGTGACACCAACTGGTTCGTCTCCTGGGCCGGCGGCGGTAACACTCCCAATCTGCGCCGGTTGAGGGAGGAACTCAGAGACAACCTTGCCGTTACCCCGGTTGATCAATCGGCACTGCTGCGAATCAGCTTCAGGTGTTCCGTTCCTGCGGACGGCAAAGCAATCGTCGAGGAGCTGGTCCGCATCCACCTCGATATGGAGCGTGACGTGGCGCGTGGCCGGCTCGATTCCCGCACCAAGATGCTGCGCGAACTCAGGAGCAGCCTCAATTCCCAGCTCAAGAGTGTCTCCGACCGTGTCCGCAATCAGCAGGCCTTGCTCGCCCGGAAAGGCCTGGGCATGCCGGGAACCTTCTCCACCAAAGAGCGAGAATTTGGTGTGCTTATCGAGGCTCAGTTCAGAACCAGCACGCAGGCCGCGGAGGCGAAGAGCACGTTGGACCGGATGGTGTCTTTGGTTGGCAAAGGTGATCCACTGCCTGAAGTTGAGAAAGCCGTCGAGAGCGATCCATTGGTGGCCGGTTTCGCCCGCGATCTCAGTTCCCTGAAGATCAACCGTGAGGTTGCCGTTGACCCCGACGACAAGGACCATGCGAACCTCAAGCGGCTTGACCGCCTGATTGAGGTCACCCACGCCCAACTTGACGCCCGTCGCCAGGAACTACGCGTCAAGTACACCAACCAGATTGTCGCAACTCTCAAAGACCGGGCCGCCGAGACTCAGACCGACCTGGAAACCATTAACAAACGCCTCGAAGCCCTGCGAATCGACCTCGCCGACCTCGGCTCGGAAGTCGCGAGCTTGATGCCCAACATTGAGGAGGAAAAGAACCTCCACGATCTCCGCACCGTCGTTGATAACCGCCTGCGCGAGATCGAATCCTCTGCCAGTCCCGAAAACCAGATGCGGATCACCTGGGCAAGCATGCCAGAAATACCCGAATCCCAGAGCTTTCCCCAACTGTTTCCCTATGTTTCGGCCGGCTTGATCATCGGCTTCGCTCTGGGGCTTCTTCTGGCTTTGCTCCGCCGTCTTTTTGGCAAGACGGTTCCTTTGCCGCGTGACATTGACCGTGGGAAAGACGAAGTAGCCAGGGCTCTGGCATGAAGCAACCAAAGAAGATCATCTTCAATGGCTTGATAGTGCTGTCGCTATTTCTGTGCGTGGCGGCGACAGCGTTGTGCATCCGAAGTTATTGGGTTGAGGATTCACTCACATGGTTCGAGGGCAATGGAGGCGAGGATCCAGACACACCAATTCGCCAATACATCTGGCTCGTAGTAAGTTCACGCTGCGGGCTGATGGTTCAGTCCACGTACACGGAATGGGGTGGCCTGGCAGGCTGGATTGAATGCGGGCGATACTTCAAATCGGACTGCGGTGATGCGTTATTGTGCAGGCACGTAACCACTCTCGCGAATGACTGCCTGGCCTTCCGGTGAGAGCACCCAGTTGAGAAGTTTGATGGCCGGGGAGTCGGGCGGATCGGCTTCGCGATAGGCGGCGTAGACGGGAGCGATGAACGGGTACTTGCCCGAGGCGATGGTCTCGGCAGTGGGCTCAATACCGTCAATCGCGAGATTGCGAGTGTAGGGACTCAAGGCCATGAAGTGCTCGTAGTAATAGACGCTGTAACCGAGCGCGTTGGGTTCTTGAGTGATGCGGTTGTAGGGACCGGCCATGGAGCCTGTGTAAAGCAGGCGGAGCCACGCCGATTTCGGTTCGGGTAGTTGCCGGCCCTGCATGACCAGGGCGTCGAAGAGTTCGCGACTGCCGGAGTCAGGTTCGCGACGGAGGGGAACAATACCCTGCGGGTCGTCACCGCGCCCGCCCGGCCACTGTTCGATGATCCGGGGATCGGCAACGACCTCCTTCCACTGCTTCGACTTCTCCTCGTAGATATCGCGCAGTTGCCGGGAAGTGAGGCTCCGGACCGGGTTCTCGCGGTGGACGATGAACACCAGGGCGTCTCTGGCGATGGGCTTCAGTGCGATCTTGACACCTTTCTGTTGTGCGAGTTTCAGTTCGCTCGCCGATGGAGGACGCGCGTTGAGATTGAGGTCGCATTTCCCCTCAATGAGATTGACGTAGGCATCGTGGGTGGTGGTGTTGGCGGCCAGTAGAGAGTTGATCATGACCGCGATACGTTGCTGGCCAGGCTTCGTAGACGCGGCCGGTTGGGCGACCACCCGTGACGCAGCGATGGTGAACTCGGTGTCTTCACGATCCGAGTGGCCGCCTCCGCCACGACCGAAAAGGAACAACCTGGAGGGAATTGCGGCGTGTTCGGTCCAGGGAGAGCCATACGGCTCCGGGTAGAGCCATTCATAAGGAATGCCCAGGAGCCGTGAGGCGAGGATGACGTTCAGCGGATGGGTGGAGGTGGAACCGTCGATTCGCGGGAACGTGAGGACGTCCAGGGCAAGCGCCTGGCCTTGGGGAATGGCTGCGGGGGCGATCTTGCGAAGTTCTGCGTGGCGAGCCGCATAGAGCTGCCTGGCCACGGTGGCGATGGCCTTGCGTTCGATCACCCATTTGTCCTGGCGCTGCATCTCCAGCTCCCGGCTCTTGCGGGCGTACTCGCGATAGGCGTCACTGTCCTCGAACTCCTGAAGGCGGGTGATGAGCTTTCGGCCGGCTTCGTCGAGTTGCTTGCTCGTCTGGTTGTACCTGTTGTTGAGTTCGTCCATCTCCGCGGACCCGGGTATCGCTTGCCAGAGCTTGCGAATGCCGTCGTCGATGCGCCGGGATTCGGCCATGGGGTCAACGGGCAGAGTGGCCGGAGCGGGCTGGGCCGTGACCGTGGCGGTGGCCAGGACCAGCAACAGCAATCCGCGGCGACGCATGGCGACCAACACCGTGGCGGAAAGCAATCCTAACACGATTGGCAACAGGACGTGTTTCATGCCCAGACTCCTCGACGGACGACACCGATCACGGACCCACGCCGGCATTCTACCCGCCGACCACGATATCGCCGAAGGCTAAGCCGGTCTCCGAACCGCTCTTGGCCTGTGAAGGGACAGATGCGTGCCGGGCTCCTCTTCTCTTTTGTGTTTGCCCCTGAGCAACAACCGGCCGAGGAACAACGCTCGCTGGAAGATGGAGAGGCATGGGGCGATTCCTGGCCGCAACTCCAAGCACAACGGTCCCGACGCCGCCTGCTGCCTCTGTGGCGGCGACAGCCGCGGCGCGTGGGGTATCCCTTGCGAGCAAGGAACGGGTAGAATTGTTGCCGTGAAACGGCGCATATTTAACTGGCTATCGGCAATGTCGCTGGCGCTGTTCGTCGTGACAGCGGCGTTGTTCGTGCGGAGTTGGTGGCGAGCCGATTACCTGACGTTGAGCAAGTGTGGCCCCTATACTCGCGTGCTGCTGTCCCGCAAAGGCGAGTTTGTGCTCATGGATGCGGAAGCATTCCGACCGCTTCGGGACAGAAAAGGGAACATCGTTTCCGTAAGTTACCAACAAACCTTCGTTCGAGGTCGCCTGTCGTCCATCTACGTCGATATCCCTCATCCGCTTGTAGCACTCGCATTGGCGGTACTGCCCGGCCTTTGGCTCCGCGCGGATTTGGATAGACGTCGTCGCCGAAATCGTGATCTCTGCCTCACCTGCGGATACGACCTCAGAGCCACGCCCAACCGCTGCCCGCAATGCGGTTCGCTCGTTTCGGCCAAGGAATCAGCGTGAAGCGATTCAAAAAGATCATCTACAACTGCCTGACGGTGATATCGCTGGTCGTGTGTTTGGCCACGGTCGGGATGTGGGTGAGGAGCTACTGGCGTGCGGACTATGCCGCAAGATGTTTCGCAGCGGAAGAAGCGGGTGAAGACCGCCGCCCCGAATGCGGGACGGCTGTACGAGACGGACATGTGCTGAAGGCGAACCCGTGAGAAGACAAGTCTTCAATATTGTCTCGGCCTTGTCGCTCGTGCTCCTCGCGGCTGCTCCCACAGCACGAGCAGGACAGGCTGAAGGGTATCGGGAATTGCAGCCGATCTACGACGAAGCCAGCTCCTACCCGCGCGGCGTCGAATTGGCCGATGGAACCCTGCTGGTGACCTTCGATCATCGCATTCCCGGCGGCAGGGCGATCGCCTGCGTCCGCAGCACGGACGGCGGGAAGACTTGGGGAGATTACGGGCGAATCGCTGAAGATGCGGGCCGAGTTGATGTCGCCAACGCTTTCCCGTGGCAACTGGCCGATGGGACGATATCTCATTTCAGACGGATGAGGATGTGCGCTATCAAAAAGAGGATGTCCGAGCCGATCCAGAGGTGGCCGGCTACAGGTACGAGCGATACACCAGCCTGAAGGTGATTACGAGCAACGACAACGGCAAGTCATGGGTTCGCCTCATGACCGTCGCCGGCGATACCGGCAGCCCGGCCACGTGGGGCAACTTGTGCGCACTTCGCAACGGGAACATTCTGGCACTGACGACCTGGCAAGGGAGGAGTTGGTCCAGGGCGATAGCAGGCAGGTCGAGCGAAGCACAACAGTGACAACCAAAGGGGAGGAATGGCCGGCATCCCAGCGACGATCGTCCCGTGCGGCTTCCAGGGGTTGTCCGCCCTCCTACAATCCACAGGTCTTTAACCCTGTGGCAGGAAAGGCAAGTCCATGACGCCGGGCTCGCTCGCAATCTGGACCATCGGACACTCAACCCGAACCATCGAGGCGTTCATTGACCTCCTCCGCCGATATCAGATCCAGATCCTGGTCGATGTACGGCACTTCCCCGGTTCGCGCCGCCTGCCTCACTTCAACAAGGCCGCACTGCATGACACGCTGGTCATGGCAGGCGTTCGCTACGAGCATCTGGTCGAGCTGGGCGGACGGCGACCGACCCGAACTGATTCGCACAACCTCATCTGGCGCAATGCCTCCTTCCGCGGCTACGCCGATTACATGGAAACCGCATCGTTCCGAGATGGCGTTGATCGCCTGGTGGCGATCGCCGGCGCCGGTCGGACGGCGATCATGTGCTCCGAAGCGGTCTGGTGGCGCTGCCACCGTTCCATGATCGCCGACTATCTCAAGGCTGCGGGCGTGCGGGTCCTGCACATCCTCAGCCCAACCAGCGTCCAGGAGCATCCGTACACCGCAGCGGCCCGGCTGGCAGGCGGGCGACTCTCCTACGACAGTGGGTTTCCGGCTGCCCGGTCGGCACGACGGGAGACCCAACCGATGCTACCCGGCCTCGAAACAGGATGATCATGCACATTCGACTCAAGACACTTCTATTGCTCGTTTCGCCGCTGCTGATCCTGGTCGCCGCGGCCTATATCCAGTGGGGTACGCTCGGTCTCCCGAAGCTCGCGCCCATCATTGAGGTTACACCTGCAACGGCGGTGGAGCCCTATGGCTTCCCGGCCTGGCTGCGCATCACGCACTACGTCAATCTCATGTTTCTGATCCTGCTCATTCGCAGCGGCCTGCAGATCCTCATGGATCACCCCCGGCTATATTGGAACGTCCACTGCACTCCCCGCACCGAGTGGCTCCGGCTGACACCCGTCGAAGTGCCCAACGACCGCGTCTGGACATCAAAAGATGACTCCCGCCACCTTTCTCCCTGGATCGGCCTGCCCGGCTACCGGCACACCGTGGGCATGGCCCGGCACTGGCACTTTCTGAGCGTCCTGTTCTGGGTGGGCAACGGTCTGGTCTTCATGATCCTGCTGTTTTGCACCGGACAGTGGCGACGCCTGGTGCCGACATCGTGGCATATCGTGCCGGACGCCTGGGCCGTCTTCGTCCACTACGCCACCTTCCACCTGCCACCGGAGCCGAACGGCTTCTACCATTACAACGCTCTCCAGCAGTTGACGTATTTCGGGGTCGTGTTCGTCCTGGCTCCGCTGGCAATGCTGACCGGCCCGTCCATGTCGCCGGCCTTTACCGCCCGCTTCAAGTGGTATCCGAAGCTGCCCGGAAATCGCCAGGTCGGTCGGTCGATCCACTTCTTCATCATGTGCGCCTTCGTCGCATTCCTCATTGGACATGTGAGCATGGTCGTTGTCACCGGCCTGACTCGAAACATGAACCATATTGCGCTGGGCACGGACGATGCCAACCCGATCGGCCTGTACATGGGCTTGGCGGGGATCGGTGTGGTCGCGCTGCTGAACGTGTTCGCCAACTGGACCGCTTGGAGGCGTCCCCGGGCCGTCCAGCATGCCGCCGAGGCGATCGTCAGCCCGGTCATGGCCTTCCTTCTCGACCACTCCACTCCCGTGGCCGAGTTTCGCCGCGCGGACATCTCGCCCTTCTTCTGGCCCAACGGCAAAATGCCGACCTCTGACGCGTGGAAGACGCTGGCGGCCGGCGATTTCAAGGGCTACCGGCTCAAGGTTCACGGTCTGGTGGAGAACCCGGTCGAGTTGTCGCTGGACGAACTCCGGGCGCTGGGCCAGAAGACCCAGATCACGTTGCACCACTGCATCCAGGGCTGGTCGGGTATCGCCGCGTGGGGCGGTTTGCCGCTGGCGGAACTGATCAAGCTGGTCCGCCCGCGAGCCAATGCCAGGGCGGTCGTCTTTTACTCATTTGGCGACGGTGTGGAGTTCACCACCGGCGTCGCGGGCGGCCAATATTATGACAGCCTTTCGACCGAGAACGCCCTGGGTCCGCAAACATTGCTGGCTTACGAAATGAACTACCGGCCGCTGAATCATCTGCATGGGGCGCCGCTGCGGCTGCGTGTCGAGAACCAACTCGGTTTCAAGATGGTCAAGTGGATTCAGTCGATCGAGTTCGTCGAGGACGTCAAGTCGATCCACAAGGGCGAAGGCGGTTACGCCGAGGACAATGAATACTTCGGCGGACTGGCCAACATCTGACGCCCGCGAGGCTCGGTCGTGCAGCTCCGGCAAGAGGAAGGAACATCACATGGAAGTTGGGATCTGAAAAGGGGACATGTCAGATCAGCGAATGAGCCGGCTTCGGCGAAGTGTTGGGATCAGTTGGGGCCAGGCATTCACGCACTGACCTCTGTGGCAACGACTGACGCACGCGTCGAAGTTGCCAATTCCGCTCGTATCCATCGTCTCCCTGATCCGCGCGTGTTATGATGCCGCCCGTTGTGGGGGCATTGGAGACACGATCATGCGGACGATGGCGACGTCTTTCTGTGTGGTGATGATGCTCGGCCTGTGCGTGCTTGCTCAGGCCGCCGAACCGAAGGGCGCATTCGTGCGGCTGGAGGCGGTGCCCAATGTGAAAGTCTCGGCGGCGGCCGAGCAATACCCAGGCGGTAGCTACAAGCCGGAGAACCTGGTCGATGGAGATGCTCGCACCGAATACTCATCCAAGGGCCTGGGGCTGGGAACGTTTGTGGAGTTCGATCTGGGCAAGGAACTCGCCGTCGTTGCCTTTAAGCATGTCGATCGCAACGACCCCGCCACGGTGGGCGCGTCTGAACTGACGTTCCTGGACGCCGATGGGAAGGTGCTCGGCAAGTTCCCTGTGGAACATGTGAACAAGTCCGCCGGCGTGACCTTCGCCACCATCGACGCACCGGTCCCGGCGCGGCGCATCCGCTGGCAGGTGACGCGGCTGGGAAGTACGCATGGCACCGTGGGCGGCGCGGAAATCGCTTTCTATGTGGCCGGCCAGGCGCAGGATTCGCCGCAGGCGATCGACCTTCAGGCGACCACGCCCGCCATCGTGCGGCGGCAGGCAGGCGGCGCGGTGCGGCCGGTCAAGCTCGTGATCGACTACCCCTATGCCATGCCGATCGGCGCCAGCGTGCGCGTTGACGGCCAGGAACCCCGGCCGCTCAAGCTCTCCTTCGGCCGGCAGACCCTCGCGCTGGACATTCCCGCCAATGACGCGGCACAGACACTGAAAGTCGCCGTCGACTATCTCGGGAAGCCGGCCGTTGAGAAATCGCTCAAGGTCGAGCCGGCCAGAAAAACGACCATCTACGTATTGCCGCATTCGCACACCGACATCGGCTACACGGAGATCCAGACCGAGATCGAGGACAAGCAGGTCAACAATCTGCTGATGGGCATGGAATACGCCCGTAAGACGGCCGACTACCCGGCCGGGGCGCGCTTCGTCTGGAATGTCGAGGTGCTCTGGGCCGCCGATCTCTATAACCGCCGGCTGGATGCAACGCAGAAGGCCGCGTTTGTAGACGCCGTGAAGAACGGCCAGGTTGCCCTCAACGGCATGTACCTCAACGAACTGACCGGCCTGTGCCGGCCGGAAGAACTCATGCGGCTCTTCCGCTATGCGACGCAGCTTGGCCAACTCACCGGCAAACCAGTGGATTCGGCCATGATCAGCGATGTCCCCGGCTATACCTGGGGCACGGTCACCGCCATGTCGCAGGCGGGCATCCGCTATTTCTCCGTGGCCCCCAACTACTTCGACCGCATCGGCGACATCCTCGTGCAATGGGAGAACAAGCCCTTCTACTGGGTCGGACCGTGCGCCAAAGACAAGGTGCTGGTGTGGATTCCCTACAAGGGCTACGCCATGTCACACGTCTTCCGCGAACTGACGCCCGAGTTTACCGAGAAGTACATGGCCGAACTGGAACGGACGGCGCATCCCTATGACATTGCCTACATGCGCTGGGCCGGCCATGGCGACAACGCCGAGCCCGATCCGAAGATCTGCGAGTTCATCAAGGAGTGGTCGACCCAGTACGAGTGGCCGAAGTATGTCATCAGCTCGACCAGTGAAGCATTCGGCGCCTTCGAGAAACGCTACGGCGACAAGCTGCCGCAAGTACGTGGCGACTGGACGCCCTACTGGGAGGATGGCGCAGGTTCGTCGGCGATGGAGACGGGCCTGAACCGCGCCAGTTCAGATCGCCTGGCCCAGGCCGAGGCCGTGTGGGCCATGCAGCGGGCGGCCGCATATCCGGCCGGTGACTTTGAGAATGCCTGGCGGAACGTCCTGCTCTATTCCGAACACACCTGGGGCGCGTGGTGCAGCATCTCCGAGCCGGCCCGGCGCGAGACGCGCGAGCAGTGGACCATCAAACAGTCGTACGCCGTCAGCGCCGATCTGCAATCGCGCGAGTTGCTCTCGCGGGCGCTTGGCCAGGCGCAGAAAGCCGGCGACACCAGCAGCATCGACGTCTTCAACGCCAATTCCTGGCCGCGGACGGACCTGGTCACCGTGCCCAAGTACCTGGCGCGTGACTTGCGCCGCGTACTCGATGAGGCCGGGAAACCCGTGCCGTCGCAGCGTTTGCGAAATGGGGAACTGGTCTTCATCGCCCGCAACGTGCCGCCGTTTGCGGCCAGTCGCTATACGCTGGTGGCCGGCGAACCAGCCGTCGACACCAAAGTCGCCGCCAAGGGCAACACACTCGACAACGGCCTGCTGACCGTGACGTTGGACGAGAAGACCGGCGGCATCGCCGACCTGCACGCCGCCGGCTCAACCGCCAATCTCGTGAATGCTTCCGCCGGCCGGAGCCTGGGCGACTATCTCTATCTCGTCGGCGACGACGTTGCCGGGATTCGCGGCAGCGGCCCGGCGAAGGTCAGCATCGGCGAGCGCGGCCCACTGGTCGCTTCGCTGATTGCGGAATCGGATGCCCCCGGCTGCTTCAAACTGCGGCGCGAAGTGCGGCTGGTGGCCGGCATGGATCACGTCGAGATTTCCAACATCGTCGACAAACGCCGCATGGAGTCTGCCAGCTATCACGCCAAGGAGGGCAAGGAGAGCGTCAACTTCGCGTTCGAGTTCAATGTGCCCGATGGCCAGGTCAGGATCGAGACGCCCCTGGGCGTTCTGCGACCGGATGCCGAGCAGATTCCCAGTGCCTGCAAGAACTGGTTCACCGTCGGCCGCTGGGCGGATGTGTCCAACGCCGATCTCGGCGTCACCTGGGTGACGTTTGATGCGCCTCTGGTGCAGGTCGGAGGCATCACCGCCAACCTGTTGAACTCCCAGACCAACCCGGCCATCTGGCGCAAGACCGTCGGGGCGACCCAGTCGCTCTACTCCTGGGCCATGAACAACCACTGGGGCACCAACTACCGCGCGTTCCAGGAAGGTCCGATCGAATTCCGTTTCGCCCTGCGCCCGCATGGCAAACTCGATCTGGCCGATGCCTCACGCTTTGCCATCGGCCTGACTCAGCCGCTGCTGGTGGCCGGTGCTCGCGGCGAGAAGCCACTTGCCGCATCGCGCCTGACCGTCGATTCTCCCGATGTGATCGTGGTTGGACTCAAGCCCTCCGATGACGGCAAGGCGATCATCGTCCGCCTCTGGGGCGGCGCCGGGAAGGACGCACAGGTTGCTCTGAAGTGGGCCGATCCAGCGCCAAAGTCCGTCTCACTCAGTGACCTGAGCGAGCGGCCGCTGATCCCGGTCACCGGAACGATTGCGGTGCCCGCCTGGGGCGTGGTGACGATCCGGGCCGAATTGCCGTAGTGTCAGAGTTCCACTTCCGCCGGCGCGATCACCCTGGCCGCGGTTTCGGAGCCGGTATACGCGGGCAGATCGCAGCGCGTGGCCTGCCAGCCGGCGTGACGTAGGGTTCCCTGGTATGGCGCCTGGCCAGCAACGTTGCCTGTCAGGCGCAAGCTGGACGCATCGAAACCCGGCGGGACCGTTACGCCCGCGCCCTCGGTTTCGCTTCGTACCGGCACGAGGCCGAGGGCGCGCTCCAGCGCCGAGGCGCAGTCGCGATGCACATCGCGGACGGCCGACCCGATTTGAGCGTCGGAATAGGCCGTCAGATTCTCCTGGAGAAAATCCACGAGGCGGCCTTCACGCTGCAGCAGCGCGAGCTGGTCCAGCGCCTGCGAGCGCCCGGACTTGACGGCGGTCGGCGCGGGTGCAGGCGCCGGCACGGGCGCCGCCGGCGCGGCCGCGAGGAGTTTTCCGTCGAGAAGCTGCCGGGCCTGTTCCGCGAACGTGTCGTCGGCGGACAAGCCCCTGAAGAACAAGCGAAAAGCCAGTCCAAGTCCCATGGGAATCCCTTTCTTACGCGGCCGATGTATGTATCCGGCAAGGGAGGTGGGGTCAAATTGGGCGAGACTACATTTCCGGGTACGAAGACGTGTCGGAGTACCGACGCATGGGCGAGACACCCATGCCACGAGATTCCGGCGTCCAGATGCGTTACCCGAGATTCTGCTGTTCCGGGCGGTGCGTGAACTGATTGCAAATGTGGTGCAGCATGCGAAGGTGCCGAGCGCGGTGGTGGAGATACGTCGCGAAGGCGAAGAGCTGGTGGTGATCGTGGAGGATCACGGCGTGGGATTTGATGCCCAGGCCGCGCAGATGCAGGGAACGCGCGGGCTGGCCGCGGTTCAGGCGTGCATCGAATTCCTGGGCGGCCGCGTGGAGATTCAGACAGCGCCGGGCAGCGGGTCCACTGTTGTTCTGACCGTGCCCACGCGGGTGGCTTGAGCGGCGTCGCAACCCATCCGGGTTCCTGCACACGATTGAGGCGTCGGAAGACTTCCGCGCGGGGACCTGGCATCGCTGCTACTTGCCGTCGGTTGGATTCGGCGTCTGCGTGTCTGTCGCTGTTCTTGTCGTGGACACCTTTCGGTCCTTTTCTTCCGAACCGCCGCGTTCGTTCGCGCTATCGCGCGACTTCCAGAACCCGGCACTCTCAAACTCGTATCACTCCACCACCACGATCTCGTGGATCTCCACCTTCGGGACGGTCACGCGCACCTGGCCGTTGCCGAATTCAAACGGCAGTGGCTGGTTGGCCGGCTGAAGCGTCACGGCCGCCGGACGGGCGGCGGTGCGGATGGTCACGGTCAGCGGGCCGATCGGCGTAATGGTCGGCAAAATCGGTTCTGTCTGATGCGGGCCGGAGGTGTTGACCAGGTGGACCAGCAGTTTGCCATGGTTGCGAGCCACGCTCACGTCGACGTCGGCCGAGCCCTGCACCTGCACCATCGGCTCGGGGAAAAGCTCGCGCACGAGCCCGACAAGGAACTGCCGGGCTGCCGGATTCCGTCCCGTGAGGTAGGTCTGGCTGAACGTGAAACAGATCGCCGCGATCTGGCCCTTGCCCAGCGCCGTAACACACGCGGCCGGCAATGTCGAATCCGCCGCACGCAGGGAACCGAATGGCTTGGCCGTGGGTCCGAGGGTGAACGGCCGGACCTGCCCTCTCAACGGCACAACCTGATCACCCTGTACAAGCTGCATCGGCGGCACAACCGGCTTTTCCGCGACTGTTGCCCCAAGCTTGTCCGGGAACAGCCCCGCCGTATCCGGCCCGATCAACAGCAGTTTGCCGCCGGCCTCGGCGTACCCGATCAGTTGCGTCTTGAACTCAGGCGTCAGGTACGCCCATTCCGGCACCACGATCAGCGGGAAATCGGCCATCCGCCCGGCCAAATGATGCTCGCCGACCACCTGCACCGACTGTTGTCCTTCCAGCAGCGCCTGCAGCACTCCGTGTACGTTGTTCAGGTCGCGGGAAAACAGCCCGTTGATCTTGCGATAGTGTCCCGCCGTTGAGAGCACCAGCGCCACCTGCGGCACGGCCTTGGCATGGTGGCTGATCGCCTGCCGCGCCCGGCAGAACTTCGCCACTTCGGCCATGACCGGCACCCGCTCGTCAAACACGGAGCCGTCCCGCTTCTGCTTGAAGTAGGCCTGGAACCCGCCGCCGGCCGCCAGCACCACGGCGGCTTCGCGCGACAGTTGCGGCGCACTTTTCTGCGTGGTGTTGCCCGCCCCGGTCCTGCGCGAGAAACTCCAGGCCATCAGGTCCCAATTGACGCCCTGTTCCGCCAGGTAACGCGCCGACAGTCGCGCTGAGTTGACGCTGTCGTCCGGCGAATAGTCGCCCGAGAGGAAATCCATGGGCACCGATACCGGCTCGGCCATGTGATCCGTGAACGCCCAGTTGCTGCAGATCTGGAAACCGGGATTGGTCTTCTTCACCTCCGCCACGTAATGCCGCAGATAGCGCCGGAATTGCTCCCGGTTGAAGTCGATGAACTCCTGCCAGTACGGGTCCTGCTGCTTGCGCGGAATGTCGGTGATGCCAGTCGCCTGACGAAAGGCATCCAGAGATGCTTTTCCGTAGTCAGGCACGGAGGCCCAGCATTCGCCGTCCACCCAGACGCCGTCCACGCCGTAATCCCCCGCCAGTTCGCGCAACTGCGGAATCAGCAGCTTGTCGGCGTAGCCGTTGAAGAACGACGTGGCCTTCTCGCTGGCCTTCCCGGCCGCATCGACCGCGGCCCACTCCGGGTGCATCCTGACGGCTTGGGCATCCCAGACGCCGGAATAGTGCATGTAGAGCGCCACGCCGTGCTCGGCCGTCACCTGCCGCCAGACCCGCAGCGGGTCGCCGACAAACCCCGGGGCCTGGTTGCCCACCTTCGTCGGGTAACTCGACAGCCCGGGATGTCCCTTGCAGTCGATCTGGATGTAGTCGGGGTGTACCTGGTTGATGATGTTCTCGATCATCGCCGGCGTGGTGTTCTTGCCGATCTCGGTGCAGTCCTTGCCGGCGTGGAAATCGTAGTGAATCCCCAGGAAGCTCTGGGCCCGCGTCAGCCGCTTGGGGGCTTCCGCGGCCTGCACAGAACCAAGACCGGCGGCCAGTAACACGACGACAAGTAGCGGACGATTGGGCATTGACGCTCCTTATAATTGCAGACGAGACAAGTCCGGCTTCTTGCTCCGGCTGCGACGGCTTGCAGTAGACATGCCGTGTCGCCCTGGAGTCTGCAAATGCGATTGCGCCGGTGCCATTTCGGAAAACGCATCTGGACACCAGAAGCCCGTGGCATGGGCGTCTCGCCCATGGTGTCGGTACTCCGACACATTTTCTGTGCCCGGAAAATGGTCACGCACATTCCATTGCGCTCGACTCCTTACCCAAGCAATTCCTCCCAGCCCTTGCGATACTCGCGCTTGATGAACTTGTCGGCCTCGGGGGCGTTGGTCGCTTTGAGCGTTTCGGGGTTCCACTCCAGCTTCTTGCCGGTGCGGAAGGCGACGTTGCCCAGGTGATTGGCCTCCGTCAGCCAGCCGGCGTATTCAAAGTTGCAGGTCGTGGGCTTGCCCGTCTTGCAGGCATCGATCCACTCGGCGTGATGGCCGAGTGACTTGGGGATGCTCTGCGGCGGACGCTGGAAGGCCGCGAAATCCTTCTCGGGCAGGAGCACATGTTTTCCGTAGTCGGAGAGCAGCATGCCCTTGTCGCCGATGAAGAGGCAGCCGCTGTCCCACTTGGGAATGCCGCCGGCGGTCCAGATCTCGGGCTTGTTCTCGCCCTGGTGCCACGTGAGTTTGACGGCCGGCATGTCGCCGCGGGCGGCGTATTCATAGGTGGCGCTCATGGACGCCGGAGCGATCTCGGGATGAGCCGGGCCGCCGGTGGATGCGATGGTCAGCGGGGCCTTGAGTTTCAGCGCCCAGAAGGGCAGGTCGTTCCAGTGGCTGCCGAGGTCGCTCATGGTGCCGTTGCCGAAATCCCACCAGCGATACCACTTGGGACCCGGGAAATAGACCGGATTGAACGGCCGATCGAGCGCGGGGCCGAGCCACAGATCCCAGTCCAGCCCCGCAGGCACCGGGGCGGCCTCCTTCGGACGTTCGGTGACGTACACGATGTCGCCGTGCTTCTTGGCCGCCTCCTGGCTTTGCAGGCCCCACGCCCGGCCGACCCACACATGGACTTCCTTCACGCCGCCAATGGCGCCGCTCTGTACAAGTTCCACGACGCGACGGTAGTTGTCGCCGGCGTGGATCTGCGTTCCCATCTGCGTCGCGACCTTGGCCTTGGCGGCGGCCTCGCGAATCTTGCGGGCCTCCCAGATGTTGTGCGTCAGCGGCTTCTCGCAATACACATGTTTCCCGGCCCGCAGCGCGAGGATGGTCGCGAACGCATGGGTGTGTTCGCAGGTGCTGACCACGACGGCGTCAAAGGCCTTGGCATCGTCAAACACCTTGCGGAAGTCGGCGTACTTCTTCGCGCCGGGATATTTGGCGCCGGCCGCGTCGAGGTTCTTCGCGTTGACATCGCACAGGGCGACAATGTTCTCAGACGCCACGCTCCCCAGGTTCGACCCGCCGCGCCCGCCGCAGGCGATCACCGCGATGTTCAGCTTGTTGCTGAGATTCTGCCCGCGCAGAATCGCGGGCGCCCCGGCCAGGACTCCGGCCGCCGCCATGCCACCCACAAACCGTCGCCGCGTGACTTGATGTTGTCGTATCATGAAGTTCTCCTCGTGTGCGATGAATGAAACACAGGGACGACACAGAATACACATTTTCTTCTTGCAGTGCGCCTGTCACGGATAGAAAATGTCCTCGGTTGGGTTGTTCATTGGTTTGCTCATTTCCATCAGGGTCCGCTGCATCTGACCGATTCGTCCGGAGATTGCGGGCGCGATCTGTATTTGTGATTTGTAATTCGTTAGTTCCCGCTGTCAGCGATCTCCAATACGTGGTGAGGTTCTGCGCGCGATCCGGCGTTCGGATCGCGGGAGTCTTCATATTGTATTGGACAACGACAACAGTTAGTTCGCCATCGTTTCTGAGCCACAATGCGTGCGGTCGTGGAATTCGCAACGCTACGGTTTGTATGGCGGCGCGCCGTCACATGCACGCGGAAAGGAGGCGACGGGAAAAACCGATATTCGAACCGTGAAAAGCCGGATGACCGTTTGTCGAAACACAACACAGTTCATTGAAGATGGCCCGACGAGCAGCGTCAGAAGATATCAAGGTTCTCCCGCGAGATGCCAATTTGCGGGGATCGCGCTGTGCGGAAATGACACCGTATCTGCCCGCCGGATTCCGTGAGATGTCCCCGCTAACAGAAGAAAGGAGCACGAACATGCGTGCAAACACAGCAAAGGATCGGCGCGGTTACGATCTGTTAGTTGATTCATTGGAGGGCCGGACCTTCCTCTCCGCCCCCGGGAACGAGGCCGCAGTGGCCCCGATCAATGCCGGCCGTCCGCCCCAGTCGCTGGTCTATGCATTGAAGGACAAGATTTGCGGCAGCACTCTGGGGCAATGGGGTGACGCGTGGTGGAAATGGGCCTTCAGCAGCACCAATCCCAACTTCATCTACGGTCAGGATGTGGGCAAGGTGTTCTTCCTGACCGGCATGGTCTCACCCGATGTATCCGTTACCGTCCCCAGCGGAACTCCTCTGATCTTCCCGATCTGGAACAATGAGTGGTCCGACTTTGAGGGATATGGCAATACGCTCCAGCAACTCGACTACTGGAACGACATCATGGTGAGCCACCTCAGCAGCGCCACTGTGACGATTGACGGCACCGATATTCCCCATGCCGACACATACCTGGCGGAGTCCAGCCAGCTTCAGCAGATGGTCTTGCCGGCACACAACGCCTGGTCGCAACTGTTTGGTGGAGGAATGGGAGTTGACGTCCCCACGCCGATCGTCTTTGCCCAGGACGGATACTGGATGGGCGTCAAGCCCCTGTCGCCCGGCCAGCACACCATCCATTTCACGCAGACAGCCGACTTCAAGGATGGAGACGTGCTGGGACCGTCGTGGGTCATTGTCGGAGACCAGCAATGGCCAATGGACGTCACCTTCCACATCACTGTCGTACCGCAAGGCCACTACGTTGACCCGTTTGCACCCGCAACCGCACAGTCTGCCAAAGCGCCCGTGGTCCAGCCTTTCAGCAACGGCGGTAAGAAGATCACCGGCTCGGTGCTTGACGTGATGTCGAACAGCGTGCTGTAGTAGAAATTACGCACCGTCGTTCGGCCACAGAACCTCAGTGCAACCCCGCGGCGAGGTTACGGTCGTCCCCGCAGGCAGGGCCAAGCAGAGGCAGTATCCACACCGCGTATCTGACGGGACGCGTTGGTCATACGCCGACCTTGCCCACATCCATGTCGGCCTGTAAGAACACGGTGCATTTCGCGATTCAAACACCCCCGTGCTTCAAGCACGGGGGCGTTGCGATTCACTCGGAGTGTCTCAACACGGTTTACCTTCTGAAGCTCCGGAACAGGAACCGCCGTGACCAGCGCCGCCGAAGACCTCAATCGCTGGTGCATATCTTCTGCCAGAGGCCCTTCTCAAGGTGAAACGTCCAGGCGGATTTCTCGAACATGTTGCCCTCAATGGCGTCGGTCTTGAGGGTTACGCCCGGCTCTTCTACACCGACCGTTGCGCCTCTGGGTTTGATAATCAGGTAGTCCCAGCCCCCTTCGAGCAATGTCTGCTTCCAGCCATTGTCGGGCTGGCGCAGGAAGGCCACCACCTGAGTCATACCGGCCACGGTCACGAGCGCCGCGTAGTCCACTCGCCCGTTGCCATCGAAATCGCCACGAACGACCACAGGTGAGCGGCCGGGATAGGTGTTGGCGAAGAACTTCGCGGCGTCGTGGGAGACTCTGGCGAGTTTCCAGCCGGCGTGGTCGCGGTTCAGGAGCTTCAGGACCGACGGCGGCAGGCCCATGTACTTGTCGGTCAGTTGTTTGCGCAGGGCATCGGCTGCCGCATGCAGGGCCGTTGGACTGGCCGCAAGGTCAATCGCGACATCCGCACCGAAGAGCGAGCGCAGTGATGCCAAGGCGAGCTTGCGAACGTCGGCATCATCGAATTCAAGGCAGGAGGCAAGGAAGACGGGGTCTTCACGCAGGTCCTCGATCGCGAGCGTACATCGTCGCTGGGCCCGGATGGCGGCATCAATCCGGTTGCGCGACTCGGGATTCAGAACTGATCGGTCCAGGCGCACGGCAGCGAGAATTCCCGGATTGCCCAGCGCGTCCAACTGGCGCGATGCGGCCTCGCGTTCCGCTGCGCCGGCGGCATCCATGGCGAGGATGATCTCCCGCAGCTTGTGCTGTATTTCCGGCCGTGGCTGAATCTGGGTGAAGACGCGGTAGACATCGGCCACCCAGGGGCGGATGAGTCCATCGTCGGGAACAAGGCGGTCGCTGTCGAGGACAAAGCGATGGGTCTCATGCACCGTCGGGTTGGGCATGGCGTCGTGGGGACCTTGGGTGACAATCTCGATCGTGATGACGCCGCCCCTGATGGACAGGGCGTGGACTTTCACGCGGTCGCCGAGGCATGCCGAGTCGATGTGCCTGGGTTTTCCGGCTTCATTGCTGACGGCGGCCAGGAGGACGTCCGTGCCGCTGCCGCCGGAGTTCTCCCAGAGAATGACGACCGCATCAGGAGTTCCGTCGCCGTTGAGGTCGCCGTGGGCAACGTTGTCGCCAAAGACAACCCGGAGACGGCTGGCGGCACCGCGCTCGAATGGCTTGTCGACGTATTTGCCGTCACGCAGGACGGCCTTGCCCCTGGTGGCATCCTCGACCTTGTAAGTCATGTTCTTGAGCTGATTGATCGTAAGTTGCTGAGGCGACACGACGGACTCGGCCGGGTCTTTCGCTGTGGCGGCCGTGGTGAGAATACAAACGAGCAGGCAACAGAGGGCGTGCCGTGGAAGCTGCGCGACCATGGAAATCCTTTTCCAAAGAGTGGACCAGCCATCCAGCCAGTCACAGGGGACTATATCGACCGGGAGCCGCCACGATATCCACCGAGGCGATGAAATCGGTATTCGCGCCGGACGCACGCTGCACCTGAACGATGTGTGAGGCAGACCGCGATCGACGATCGCGGCTACAGAGTCCGCCAAGAAAAACACCCCCGTGCGACGGGCACGGGGGTGTGGTCATTCAGTCGGAGTATCCCGGGAGCCTACACATTCTGGGGCTCGGGAGCCGAAGCCGGTGCCACGGGAGCAACCGGTGCCGGCGCGGGCACGGCGGCCGCGGCCGGTGCCGAAGTCGCCACTGCGCCCGGACCAACCGCCGGCCGGACGATTGGTGCGGGTATATTCAACTTCGCGCCGAGCGGCTTGGCGCCGCCCGTGGCGGCCTTTTCCTTGTCGCTCGCCGCCTGGGCCAGTTGCTTGTCGGTCTTGTGATCCGGCTGCAACAGCAGTGTCATGCGCCGGCCTTCGAGCTTGGAATCGCGGCCGGGTTCCACTTTCGCCACGGCGAACAACTCCTGCTTGATCTTGGTGAAGATCGCCCGGCCCAGTTCCATGTGGGCCATCTCGCGGCCCTTGAACTGGAGCGTGAACTGGACCTTGTTGCCTTCCTTGAGGAACCCGCGCGCGTGATTGATCTTGATCATGAGATCATGATCACCGATCTTCACGGTGCGCAGCTTGAGTTCCTTGAGTTGACCGCCCTTGCTGTTCGAGCGCGACTTGTCTTCTTTTTTCTGCTGCTGGTAGCGCCATTTGCCGTAGTCCATGATACGGCAGACCGGCGGACGGGCATCGGGCGCGACCTCGACGAGGTCGACGCCAAGCTCGCGTGCCCGCCTCAGCGCTTCGGCGGTCGAGACGCTTCCGATTTTCGTTTCGTGTTCGTCGATCAGAAAGATTGGCGAGATTCTGATCTGCTCGTTGTGGCGATAATTGGTAGGAATGGCCTTAGTCTCCAAACTGCCGCGCCAGAACGAAGCGTGACACACGCCGCCGGCGCAGGCAAACAAACAGTTACTCCGGCGGCGCAGGTTCTCGAGGGAATTGGCCCCGACGAAGCCTTCGCGGATAAGCCCGACACGAGCTCCCGCCAGTCTTGCCCCATAATATCGGGCAAAATCCTTGCGAATTCAAGCAAAAAATCCCTTTACATCGGATACCCATTTATGGTTAACTATGCACACTCCCGCATGGATGCGGGTTTTGACCGGAATGGAGTCCGATATGCGCAAGCCTATTCTTCCCTTCAGTTTGGTTTTAGTTCTGTTGGCCGGTTGCTCCTTCGATAAATGGTCCGCCTCCTCCGACAAGGCCGGGTCGCAGACCAGCCGAAGCGAGAAGAACAAGTCCACCGATCGAGATCTAACTGATTACTCAGGCATTACTTCGGTCGCGCCGCTCCCCGATGAAACCATCACCAAAGTGAAGGACTTTGCCCAACGGGCAAACCTCACACCCGTCAAGCCTGCTCCAACGGAAAACCCGGCCGTTCCGGCCCCGACCGTACCACGAACAACACCGACGCCGACGCCTGTCGCCATCGCGCCCAGGCCCGCCGCTCCGGCCGAGTTGCCCTCGCCGATCAAGTGGCTCGATAATCGGCCGATCGACTTCAGCATCGGCCCAAAACAGGACCCCACCCCCCCTGCCCCGGTCGTGACAGAGCCTGTTCCCGCCGCCGTCGCCACCATCACGCCGGCCGTTCCGACGGTGGTGTCGTTTCCTGCTGACTCGATCGAAGCCCGGCTCGCCAAGGCGTCGCACGACTATCCCCGCGACCTGTCGGCGCAACTCGATCAGCAGCTTCTACAGATGTTAAACGGGCGACAGGTACCGCAATTGGATGGCATCGCCCAGCTTCCCAGGGACGATCGCGAAATGCTCTCGGCCCTGATGGATTCGCTGTCCAACCTGCGGTCGAACCTCAGGACCGACGCGAACATGGCCGCCACCCAGAAGGCCCGGCCACTGGTCGACTTGGGCGAACGCCTGCGTGCCGGCGCCGACCTGCGCGTCGCCACCATCGCGCTCTGCTCGCGCGTCGACGGCTTCGGGGTCTATGTGCCGATGTCCGTCGATCGCCTGCCCAGCGGCCACGAAACCACGGCCGTGCTCTACTGCGAAGTCGAGAATTTCCTCTCCCGCCAGGCCGAGGCCGGCCAGTGGGAAACCAACCTGTCTCAGGAAATCACCCTGTACAACGACCGCGGCCAACGCGTGTGGTCGGAAAAAGCCAAACCCGTAAAGGACCTCTGCCGCAACCGCCGCCACGATTTCTTCGTCGGCCAGCGGATCTCCCTGCCCTCAGCGCTAATGCCCGGATCCTATTCGCTGCGTGTCACAATCGTTGACCAAAACGCCAACCGCGTGGCCGAGGCAACACTGGCCGTCAAGGTGATTTCGGAGCGGTAAGTTTTCACGCCGACATTCAGTAAGGCGATGTAAAACAACAACTGTAGCAAACACTTTCGGCGCACTCCCTCGCCCGGTACTCCGGGAGAGGGCCGGGGTGAGGGTCTGCGGCTCGTATCCTTGCAGCGTTTATTCATTGACGCTGTCTAAGCGAGCAAAATCACCTCCGCAGGCCCACAGAGCCGTCACCTGCGGATACCCGTAGCCGTAGGGCCACGGAAATCAAGCCTCATTCATTTGAGGCCCAAAGGGCCGACACCTTCGGATAGCCGTGGCCGTAAGGCCACGGAAGTCGAGCCCCATTCATCTGAGGCCCGAAGGGCCGACACGGCGGGAGACTATGGACCTGCTTCCGCTTGCCGTTACACAAGACCAGACGCCTTGGTCGCCCAACTATTCGTCCTCATGTACGCCTTGCCGCCGCGGGTCAGACTCTCACCGCTTCACATCCGAACCACTCTTCGCCGGCCGTGATGAGAGCATGCTCGCGTCGATCCTTGTCTTCTTCCCTGAATTGATGTTCAGAATCTCGATCGCATCTTCCGTGTGATACGCGAGCGTGTCTTCGTCCACCCAATCTATCGGCCCCGGTGCATGGGTAATCGAGAGTTTCAACTTGCCTCGCTCGAAGATCTCGCTAACGCGTTGCTTCCGCGGCCGCGATACACCTGGATCGGCTGCTTTGACGACCGCCACGCGCCGACCGCTCGGCGAGAATTGGATCGATTCCTCTAATGGGCTGCCCGGCAAAGGTATCTGCGTTGTTGCCCCACTTTCGAGCTCGACCCATACCAGGCTGCTGCGCGCCCCGTAAACAAATGCCCGCCCGTCAGTTGTGAACGCTCCAAGCGCATAATCCTCGATCTTCGACTGCCCGTTTGGCCTGGCACCCCGCGCGGAAACTGCTGGCACATCGCCGATGAGCGACTTCTTCTGCATCGTCTGCGTGTCGACGTGAATGAATGATCGGAACGTAACTTTGCCTTCAACTCGCGAAGTGGCCGTGACCACATGCCTGAACGATGGGTCGACCGCGAGAGTTCGCTCGGCGGCAAAGGCCCCATCCTCCCCGTTCAAGCGAGGGACATCCGTCAGTAGCGAATCACGACGAGACAGCGCCATACCCAACCCTTCGCCTCGAATCACCTCTGTCTCTTGCCCGCCATCCAGAGAGAGCTTAACGATTGTCGCCTCGTCACTGTCCGCGTCCTGGCGTGCAATCAGTGCGTACTGGAGATCCGGCGAGGCAACAAGCAATTTACCTCGAATGACGATCTCCCTTTCGCGGTCGTCGGCAATGTCATACAGCCGATAGCGCCGCACCTGTGGCTCCTTCCCGACTTCGCTGTTCGCGGGCTCAGGATAAATGCAGAGGACGCGCCCCGAACGGCTCAACAGGTAGTCATGGTACGAGTCGGACTCGATAGGCATACGCTTCAGAATTCTTCCGTAGCTATCCGCCACGAACAGAATGCTCGTCCTATCCGTGGCAGTGAAAACGCAACGGTTGCCATCCTTCGTCCACGATATGTTGTGAGCACCGTAGAGCTTTCGACCGCCATCCACCAACTGCCATGAAATCGGTAAGTCCTGCCGATCCGAGCCATCACGACGGATCGTGATCAGCCGATCCTCGCACGGCCAGAGGTTGCCGACCCCAAATGACGCCGACAGACACAATCGATCACGAGAGGCGTTGCAGAAAGAGGTGCCCTTGTATGAAAGCGGTTGCAGGTCACGGCCAAGGTAACTAAGCGATTCGCTATCTTTGTCCCAATAGAGTAGATGTTCGCCGGACCTTGGCGAATCAGCGAAGATCATCAGGCCGTCTCCAGAAGCATAAGCGCGGATGTAGCCCGAGTTACCTGCTGCTTCACCCGGCTCCAGGATCTTCCACCGATTGCACGCGGCATACAGCAAGCCCGCCCCAATAAGGCCAACCGCCAACAAACAGGGCAGTCCCGCGACAGCAAAACGTCGCCAGCCGCCCCAGTACGCCGGCGGCCAGCAGAAACAAATCAGGCCCGCCATCCACAACACACACCCAATGGGTATCAAAAGCGTTGCAAGCTCCCATGGGCTGGGCACAAGATGGAAAGCGCCCATCACCGCCGGAATGGCAAGTCCCGCAAGGCTATTGAAGATCGCCGGGAGAATTCGGGCAACCCTTGATTCGCCCAGGAAGGACTGCCAGAACATACCGCCGGCGACGATGAGGAACATCAGCGAGGCGATTGCCAGAAATGGAGCCCAGCGTGTTCCAAACAGCCAGAGTTCCATGGGGTTGGGATGATCATGCATGGACGCGACGATTGGCGGATGCCAGAAAATGAGCCGGTGCCAGAGCAAGGCCACCAGCACCACGAGGCACGTCGCCACACAATCCAGCGAGTTTGCCAACCACATCTGCCACCGTCGGATTGGCAGGTAGCTCAGGAAATCCATCACCCCGTCTTTTGTGTCGGTCAACAGCGCGCTCTGGCCTGCTGCACTACTGACGATCAGCACCAGCCATAGCGGCACAAACCAGCTTTCCGTTGGCAGCGCGCAATAGCAATCGGCGAGTGAGAAGATGAAGAACAGACTCAGCACGATGATGACCGACGCATCCTTTCGCGGATGCCACGTCCACAGGTGCTTCAGCAGCAGCGCACGCATCATGCACCCCTCCGCGAATGATTGCCGACAGCTTCCAGAAACACATCTTCCACGGTCATCGTCTGTGTCAGCACGTCCACCGCCCCGATCGATTCCCTGATCTGCGCCAACCCCCTGGCGTCGGCCGCATCAAACACCGCGACCCATTCCCGGATTCCCCGCTGGACGCGCAACGCGCCGGGGATCACCAGATCCTCGGCCGGCGGCCGCGCGAATACGAAACTCGCCTTCGTGTACCGCGACCGGAGTTCCTCCACCGTTCCCTGCACCAGCACCTTCCCCGCATCGATCACCACGATCCGGTCCGCGACCCGGTCCACATCCGACAGAATGTGTGTCGAGAAGAAGACCGTCCGCCCCTCCTGCCGCGCCAGGTGCAATACCACATCGAGAAACTCCTGCCGCACCAGCGGATCGAGCCCCGTTGTCGGCTCATCCAGAATCAGCAATCGCGGCCGGTGGGCCAGCGCCACCGTCAACGCCAGCTTCGCCAGCTCGCCCCGCGAAAGCTCCTTGACCTTGCGCCTGGTCGGCAGTCCGAGCAGTCCCACCATCCGCTCGCATTCCTTCCAGTCCCAGGTCGGGTAGATATTCCCCGCAAACCGCAACACCTGCGGCACCGTCATCCACTGATAGATTCGGTGGCGCTCCGGCACGTATCCCGTGCGCTGTCGCAACTCAAATGAACTGCGCATCGGCTCCAGATCCAGCACCTTCAACGAGCCGCTGGTTGCGGGAATCAGCCCCATTAGCATGCGAATGGTCGTGGTCTTGCCCGCCCCGTTGGGTCCGAGGAAGCCGCAAACACTCCCGGCCGGCACCTCGAAACTCAGTGAATCAACCGCGACCTTCTTGCCAAATCGCTTGGAAAGCCCCTTGGCCCCGATCACGATGTCTGCGTTGCCCATCAATCCTCTCATTCCAGGGTCTGCTTTATAGCATATTCTTCGCATTGTCCACACTGTGCCACAATCCATCAATCGTCGCGGCCTGCGAAAGCTCCTGCCGCCGAGCAGTCGAATCGCCGGCAAAAACATCGCAGGTGAAAAATGAATACACTCCTTCAGCCGATTCACTTTTCTACCTCCCATTTTTCTGCCTTTGTCTGTCTTGGGTTGCGGGCCGCGCTGCGTGCCCGTTCGTATGCGGAGGCCCAAGCACGGCGGCGGCCACCCGCCGATGAGACACACTCTACTTTCGCATCCTTCAATCCCAAGGAATCTGCGATTCCTAACATTTCCCTATTGCAAATACCGCACAGATTGCGTACGCTGCCCGTCATGCTCGCGATCTTCTCGCCAATCCTCACCTCCTTATCCGCTCGATCACCTGCTCATACCTCCGCACACGCCGCGCGAGGGCCGTCCCGGCGCCGTCCGGGGGAGCAAATGGGGTGACTTTGGGGAGGAAATGGGGTGATTCGGGGAGGGAAAGGGGCGATTTGGGGGAGGAAAAGGGGTTGGTTTGGGGGCGCTTTGGGAGACTGTAGCACTACGGCAGTTGAGACGGGATAAAACGAGAGATGCGAGGGCGGAACCGCACACTTGTCGTCATCAGAGGCGAGGGCGAGGGCCGGATTGGTTGATTTAGAACCTCTCGTCGAGACCGCAAGGG
>JANYKD010000136.1 GCA_025361735.1 Phycisphaerales bacterium | reverse complement strand
CCCAGCATCTACGCGGCCGGCGACTGCATTGCCTTCGACTGGCCGGCGGGACATCCGCAGGAAGGCACGCGGCACCCGGACCTGGCCCATGTGGCACATCACGAGGCCGTCAGCATCGTCGAGCACCTGGCCGGACACGAGACGCACCCGATCGACTATGCCCACATGCCCGGTTGCACCTACACACACCCGCAGGTCGCGTCGCTTGGTCCGACCGAGAAGAAATTGCGCGAGCAGGGGAGGCAGATCCGCGTCGGCAAATTCCCGTTCTCCGCTTCCGGCCGGGCGCTGGCCGCCGGCGAGACCGATGGTTTCGTCAAGCTCATTTTCGACGCCAAATACGGCGAACTGCTCGCGGTTCACATGATCGGCGAGAACGTCACCGAGCTATTGTCAGAGCTAGTCCTGGCGCGCGACCTGGAGGCCACCGAAGCCGAGATCCTGGCTGCGATTCACCCGCATCCGACGATGTCCGAAGCGATCATGGAGGCCGCCGGCGTGGCGATGCAGAGGGCGATTCATCTGTAGTGGGGCCGGCGGTCCCGCTGGCCTTGAATTCCAGACGATTCGCAATTTCGGAAGGCCAGCGAGGACGCTGGCCCTACTAAATGTCACCGTTCCCTCTTTTTCGCGTGATGCGTGTGATGAATCGCTCGATGAGCGTCCGGGAGTCCTGTGCCGGAGGATCATCGGGGTTTTCCCGGGCGTATTCCAGCGCCAGAATCAGCGGCACCCACTTTAGTTTCTCGTCCTCGCCTTGCTCGAGCCGCCCGATGGCCGGCCAGACAGGCCCCGCGGGGATGTCCACCGTTTCCACGGTATTGGCCGAAGGATCTTCGCAGTTGTCGGCCGGGGTGGTGACCATGTATTCGCGGCAGGCCAGCGGCCGGTTGGCGTATATTGTACACGCTTCGTCTTGCAGGAAGGGGCAGTCGATGCGCAGGCCGAGATAGCGCAGACCGACCTCGCGCCCGTGGCCTTTTTCCCAGAAGCCGCGCATGCGCAATTCCTCGGCGATGCCGGCGGCTTCGAATTCGCGTATGGCCGCCGCGAACCGGTGGCGGATAACCTCACGCCGCTCGGCCGGCATCTTATCGACCAGGCGACTCAGCGCTCGTGCCTCGGCCGGCGCGATCGGCACGGGCTGCCGGCAGCAGTGGCCGCATCCCTTGCGGCAGGAGACGGCCTTGCCTTGTTCCTTCACCGCCTTAATCCCCACGGCGATGAGGGTCTCGCCGGCCTGCCAAAGCGCCGGCAGGAGTTGCCCGATCGTGACCTCGCCCGGTGGCACGGACATGTCGATGGCCACCGATCGGCCCTTGATGGTTAATTGCACATGAACATCCAGCATGGGCACATTGCGCCAGAGCAGGGGGGTAATGTCAAGGGTCACGCCCGAGCCCGCTGTTTGCGCTGCCGTCGAATCCAGATCGCCGCGGTCAGCATGCCCGCGAGCCCGCCGATGTATCCGCCAAGATGGATGCCGTAGACGCAGAGGAACCGGCGCGGCCGCCACAGATCGAGGCGTATCACATCGGTCAGGTCCGGCGAGAAATGCGCGACCACGCCCATCCACCCGAGCACCGCGCCGGCCATGGCCCCAAGCACGGGACCGACGAGCAGGATTGCCAGCAGTCGATACAGCATCTTCATCGGCAGTTGCGGCCAGCGTCGCGAGGGATTGTTCGCAAAGAGCAACACGACGGCCACGATCAAACCGGCCGACCAGGTGGCCTTCAATCCGATCTTCGCCGCTTCCCAGCGCAGGCTCGCCATCGGCGGCGGGACGGCCGACCCCAACACCGAGTCGATTCCCTTGCCGTAGTAGAAATATTCCCAGGAGATCGCTGCCGTGATCTGGTCGTTGACTACGCCGTAGACCATGGCTATGCCGGCGGCGGCGAGCAGGAAGAGGTACTCGCGCCATCGAGTGGCGGCCGGGCCGTTCCGACGATAGTCAACCACTGCGAGTACCGCGAAGATGGCCGCACCAGCCCCGACGCGCACCATGAGCCCGCCATCGGTGTGCAGGAGCCATTGCCAGAAGGGGTTGTCCATGTGTGATCAAACGGAATGGGCGATTCTCACGTATTGCTCGGCCAAGTACGTCGGCGTGACGCTCTCAAGGAGGCCGATGACGGCCACTGCCACCGTAACAACTCTACTTGGCCAACGCCAATTCTGCGTTCAGCCGCAGCGTCTCGCCGGCCTTTACTGAAAACTCGGCTGTCTTGGAGCCGCAGCGCACCTTGCACGTGGCAGCGTTACGATTGTGGATCTCCGCCGACTGGAGTTTGCCCGCCTTCCACTGCATGTTCACATCAAAACCGCCGCGGGCGCGCAGGCCGCTGATGGAACCGTCGCTCCAACTCGGCGGCAGCGCGGGCAGCAGGCTGATTTCGCCGGCGTGGCTTTGCAGCAGCGCCTCGGCGATCCCCGCGGTCAGGCCGAAACTGGCATCCGACTGGTTGGCGCCGCGGTTGTGCAGGTTGTCGGCGAGCGAACTGCGGATCAGCGCCTGCATCCAGGCATCCACCTTCTCGCCGCGTTCCAGGCGTGCCCAGACGGAGATGTCCCAGGCGGTCGGCCAGCCGCCGCGGCCGCGGCGCGTCTCCATCCACTTCTCGATCGCGCCGGCCAGTTGCGGCGTGCCGCGCAGCGTGATGGAACAGCCGGGATAGAGCGTGAAGTTCGGCGAGACGTTGTGCCCTTGATCGCCCGGCTTCCAGTCCTCGATCCACTCCTGGAGGAATCCGCGGCTGTTGATCTGGTAGGGCGGAAGCCGCTTAAGCGCGGCCTCGAGTTTGCCACGGAAGTCCTCGTCGACGCCGAGCAGTTTGCCGGCCTCGATGCAGTGGGGAAACAACTCGCGCATGATGGCGACATCCATGGTTGGTGCCGGCGATAGAAATGCCATCTTGCCGTTGGCGTCGAGGTAGCCGTGCTCGGGAGACATCGAGAACGGCGTGACCAGCCAGTGATGCTTGGGGTCCTCCACCAGCAGTTCCAGCAGGAACTGGGCGGAACCCTTCATGATGGGATAGGAGACGAAGACCTCGCGGGTGAGAATCGCATCGCCGGAGCGAAAGGTGATCTTCACCACGCCGGTTTCCATGTCGAGTTCACAGCGGTAGTCGGCGGTGTTGTCCAGGCCATCGAACGAGAGCAGCAGGTCGCCGAGCGGTTGAAATGCCTGCTGTGCCACGGGCTTGCCGTAGAAGTGCTCGTCGGCCATCTTCTCGGCTTCCTGGAACTTGCCCGCGAAGACCAGGTCGCGGATTTGCGGGAAATACTTCAGGGCGTCGGGGTCATCATAGTCGTGCGGGCGGCCGGACCAGAACGTGGATTCGTTGAGCGCGATGCGCTCCTGCTGGATGCCGCCGAAGACCATGGCGCCGATCATGCCGTTGCCCATGGGCATGGCGTCCAGCCACTTTTGCCCAGGCTGACGATACCAGGCGACCATGTCGCGCTTCGGCTGGGCCTGAGGTTCGGCCGCGAGTGTGAACGAAGTTTGGAGAACCAACAGGAATATCAAGACGAAGGAGCGTAGTCTCATGGTTTACCCCTTTCCGGTTCTGGTCGTGCTTATCGCTCGTCAACGATCGACTTCATGGTCGTGATGACCGGGTTGCCCGTTCCGTTGATGACATGGTTGATGCCGCTGCCTCGCTGGCCGCCGCCGAGGCGGATCGTGACCATGTGGTGCATCTTGATGCCTGGCGCGGCTGGCGTCTCGATGGCGTTCTCGGCCACCACCGGCGCTTTATAGAAGACGCAGTAGACGCCGAGCCCCCAGGCCTCGTGGGTCTTGACGCCGTCTCCCACTTTGTACGATGCATAGCCGGTCACCTTGTCATGCTGCCAGGCTTCAGCACTCGGCGGGTCGTAGGGCATTTCGGATTGATAAAAGTAGACGTGGCCGCCATTGCCGTTCCAGAGCGTCTGGTACTCCTGGCAATGTTCAACGAACAGGGCGTATAGCGTCACGTCGTTCCCATTCACGATCAGTCCATTGGCATTCTTGTTGGCGTTCCAGCCGACGCCCCGTCCATGATCGGCTCGCCACAGCCAGAAATTGTCGCCGACCACATTGTTGCTGTGGATGGTGACCATGCAGTCGGTCGTTCCGACGCCCGCGCCACCGGCCCGGCAGTAAATGTCGTGGAGGAAGATCGGGTCGGCGGCATGCGTTGCGGAACTGCCCAACTCGCCGACCTGGAGCAGCGTGGCGGAGTTGGTCGGTCCAGCTTCATAAAGGATCCCGGCTACTTTCACGCCGTCGACGTCGGCGATGATCATGGCGGGCGTGCCTTTGTCCGGCACGAGCGTCGGATACCCCAGCCCCAGCACGATCGTGCCCGCCCGGGAAACGCGGAGGCTGCCTTCCAGGTGATAGATGCCGGGTGTGAACAGCAGGTGTTTTCCCTGGCCAAGGGCGGCG
>JANYKD010000097.1 GCA_025361735.1 Phycisphaerales bacterium | reverse complement strand
TGCCCGTGGAGCACGGGCAAGAGTACTTGCCCATGCCACCCAACGCCCCAGCCGGGATGTTGTTTCGGCCACTTTCCTTACCTGGCGCCGATCCTCACCCGCAGCGGGTTGCTGACCAGATCGCCAAAGGCACCCTCGATCAGCCCCTTGGACTCGGCGTAGTACGTGACTTTCACTTCATACTCCCCCGGCGGCAGCGGTCCCACGTCGGCCAGTTTCACCTGATAGCTCACGCCGGCGCCGAGTTTGAAGTCCACTTGCCGCGGCATGCCCTTTTCGAACACCACCGGCCGCACGGCGAGCGCGCCCGTGTCGCCGTCAATCCTCCGCAGCACGAGGCGGCCGTCGCCCCATTGTGATTGTGCCTTCTCGCCGCTGTTGGTCACCTCGACATCGAGCCCGCGCACATCCGTCAGGCGCCGTTCGATCCCCCCGGCGTTGCGCAACTCCAGCGAAAGCCCGGGCGTCGTCTCATCGCCGCTGGTCTTCAGGATCGCCTGGAAGCCGGATTCCACTTGGCCGCCTTCGGGGCTGATGTGCCGCCAGCGCAGGGGCAGTTCCCGCTCGATGAATTTGGCGCGGGTCTTGAATTCGGGTGAGACTTCGCCCTCCATTATCGACCGCAACGGACCGAGAATCACCGGCCCGATTTCCAGCAGCCGATTGGTCGCCCGTTCACGCACGTCAAACTCCGGCGAGTCAAACTCGGCCAGACAGCGGATGATCGCGGTTTCCAATTTCGGGTTTATTGCAGGCTGGGTGGCCGGGCGGGATGGCTGGGCGGCCACGGGGAGCGTCGAAATAAACAGAACAATTAGAGCGAGCCCTTGCAGCATGGCGTCTTGGACGTTTCGCCTGGCCAATGGTTCCCGCAACGTCACACCAGCACCGTCGCAATCACCGTTCGCCGCCGCGGCCGGGTGTCGAAATCGAGCAGGATCACCTGCTGATACTCGCCGGTCAGGAGTTTGCCGTTGGAGAACGGAATCGTCAGGCTGGGGCCGATCATGGTTGCGCGGATATGGCTGTGGCCGTTGTCGTCGTTCCAGGTGGCTTCGTGCTCGTAGGGGAGATCATCGGGCACCAGCCGCTGCAGGGTCGCCTTGAGGTCGTGCTTTACAAGTCCTGGCTCAAATTCCATGGTGCTGAGGGCGGCCGTGCTGCCCGCGACAAAGAGGTGCACCAGCCCGGAGCCGCGAAACTCCGCGATGCGCTTGCTCAACTCGGGGCTGAGGTTGATGACCTCGTTGTTCCCTTCCGTCGCGAACTCCATCGTGAATCTCTGCATATCGGCTATAATCCGTGGATGCTCGGCCGATGGCAAGCCTTCGCCGCCATTATTGTGTGTCTGCTGGTCGCAGACCTCGCGCGGGCCGATTCCCGGGAACAGCTCGTGACCGAGTCGCGGCAGCTGCTCAGGGTGGCCGTGGTCCGCCCTTTTGGGATCGCTTTCGTCGATCCCAACGCCGATGCGACGGGCCTGCCCAAGAACGCGCAGCTTGTCTCCTTCCAGTCTCGTTCAACGCCGGCCGCCGGTTGGGTGCTTACGCGCGCTGCCCGCCTGACGGGCGAGAAAGAGCTCGACGCCGCCGCCCGTAAGATCGCCCGCGGCATTGCCGCCGCACAGGAGTCGTCCGGCCGGATTCCCGCCCAGGCGGTCTACTCGAGCTCATTGGCCCAGAAACGCCCGCCCGGCACGTTCTTCGATCGCTCTGCCACGCTCGCCTGCCTGGGTTTTCTTCTGCCCTATCTGCCTGACCATGCCGATGACGAATTGTCGCGCCGCTGCGCCATGCGTGCGGCGCAATGGCTTCTGCACGAGCAGACGCCCACGGGAGCATGGGCCACGCAGATCGATCAGCCCGAGAAGCAGCCGCTGAAGCTGATTCGCCTCGATACGCCCGAGTTTCGTGACATCACGTTCGCGCTGACACTGGCCGCGGATGTCCTCAAGGAACCCGGCCTGCGCCGCGGGGCATCGAAGGCGGCCGAATTGCTCACGCGCATCCGCATCGACCCTTCGCGCACGGCAGGGGGCCTGTGGCGGGCTACGTATTATCTGGATGGTACTCCCTGCGACCTTTTCGATGACCGCGCTGGAGTCGATATCCTTGCGACGCGCTACACCATGCAGGCGCTGATCGGTCAGGCCATTGCCCGCAACGAGGCTCCCGCCGACGACGCATTTCGCCGGGCGGTCGCCGCGGTATCCGGCCTGAAATACGAGGACGATCTCTGGCGTCGGGTCTATCTTCTCAACGGCAGCGAAGTCATCGACATGCCCCGCGGCGCCGCTCCGCAGCGCGAGACCGTCTTCAACACCCAAAGGCCCGACCCGGACTCCATCGACCAGCAGATCGGTACTTTTGGCCTGCCCCAGACGCTGCGCCTCGCCGATCCCGCGCAGCGACCCCGCGCAGGCAACATCGAAGACGACCTGACTTTGTCGCTTGTCGGCCTGATTGACCGGCCGTTTACGTTCCCGCGTCCGACCAGTGCCGCCGAGGCTTCGGCGGCATTTGAGAAGGGCCAGCGATTGTGGCAAATGCTCACCGAACCCGTGCCCGACGCGCTGCCCGATCGCTTGAGCCGCCTGTCGGTTCTCGTCTATAAATGCCAGATCGAGAAACTGATGGGCAGCGCGAGCACGCGCCCCGCGACGGACAGATGAAGGACGGTCAGTCCCCCATCGACGCAAGGGTCACGCCGTGGCCAGCGATTTCCGTGTGCGGGCGAACGCGTCCATGGCGTATTCGAGTTGTTCGCGGGTGTGGGCGGCCGAGATTTGGGTGCGGATGCGGGCCTTGCCGCGCGGCACGACGGGGTAGGAGAAACCGACCACGTACACGCCCTGATCGAGCATGGCGTCGGCCATCCTGGCGGCCACGGCGGCGTCGCCGAGCATGATGGGAACGATGGGGTGTTCGCCGGGAACAATGTCAAAACCGAGCCTGGTCATGCCCTCGCGGAAGATGCGGGTGTTGGATTCGAGGCGGTCGCGCAGCTCCGTGGAGCGGGTGAGAAGGTCCAGCGCCGCGATCGATCCGCCGCAAATCGAGGGGGCGAGCGTGTTGGAGAAGAGATAGGGGCGGGAACGCTGCCGCAGCAGTTCGACGATCTCGCGCCGGCCGGCCACATAGCCGCCGCTGGCACCGCCCAGCGCTTTGCCGAGCGTGCCGGTGAGGATGTCAATGCGCGGGATGACGTTGTGGAATTCATGCGTTCCCCGGCCGGTCTTGCCCATGAACCCGACGGCGTGGGAGTCGTCGACCATGACCATGGCGTCGTACTTCTCGGCCAGATCGCAAATGGCGGGAAGGTTGGCGATGGTGCCGTCCATGGAGAACACGCCGTCGGTGGCGATCATGCGGAAGCGGGCGTTCGCGGCCTCCTTGAGCTTCGCTTCCAGGTCCATCATGTTGTTGTTGAGGTAGCGGAATCGCTGTGCCTTGCAGAGGCGGACGCCATCAATGATGGAGGCGTGGTTCAGTTCGTCCGAGATGATCGCATCCGGCTCGCCGAGCAGCGTCTCGAAGAGCCCGCCGTTGGCGTCGAAACAGGAGGAGTAGAGGATCGTGTCGTCGGCGCCGAGGAATCGCGAGAGGGCGGCCTCGAGATCCTTGTGGACCTGCTGCGTGCCGCAGATGAAGCGCACGGAGGCCATGCCATAGCCCCACTGGTCCAGGGCCTTGTGCGCGGCCGCGATGATCTGCGGGTGCTGGGCCAGGCCCAGGTAGTTGTTGGCGCAGAGGACGATGACCTCGCCTTTGAACGACCCGGCGGCCCGCGGCGCGATGACGCCGACGCGCGTGTTCTGCGGCGTGGTAATCACACGCTCGGGTTTGTAGAGGCCCTCGTTGCGAATCGAGTCGAGCGTGGTGCGAATATGATCTTTGATGGCGGTGAACATGGGGTGAGTATAACGCGCGGGTGAACTGTGAACACGCAGAGGCGGAGGCACGAAGCGGGATCTGGATCCCAGAGCCCGGGCATGAGTTATTGTGTCCGCAGCAAAGGTTCCAAGCGTGCGGCCAGTTTGCGGATGTCACTGTAGTTGATGTCCTCCAGCATGATGTCGGAACAGAGTTTGCGGGCCTGTCGGGCGATGGCGGCGTCATTGCTCTTCTCGGCCTGCTGCACAAGGAACTGGGCGTAGGAGTACTTGGCATCGAGAACTCGCTCCACGTTTCCCTGCGGCAGATTGGCCAGTTCGGTCAGAATGTTCTGGAAACACTCGGTGGCTTCAGGGATGAGCACCATTTGAACGAAAGACCGGGCCATGATGACCCAAGCATCCAGGCGGTTCTCACCTCGGCGTTTGACCGCCTGCGCTTGCTTGATGGCCTCCTCATAGCGGCCGGCATCGAAGAGACGGGCGGCCAGTTCAAGTTCGCGTCTTTGCCGTTCGGGAGTATTGGGGAGCGAACTCACGACCTCGTAGAGGTGGTCGATTTGCTCTGCAATGACCTGCTGGCGGAAAGCCTCGTGTTCCCGCATCAGCTCGGTATCGCCAGGATTCTCGTCGACGGCTTTCTGGTGAAGCCGGAGTTCGGCCAAGCGTGATTCGAGGCGGACCTCGCGTATGAACCAGAGGGTCTCGCGGTCGCCGAAGCGTTCGTGGCCGTCTTCGAGGGTTGGGAGGGCCGATTCGCGGCGGAGCGGTGAAGCTTCGCGGAGAGCGCGGACGAGTTCTCGGAAGTCTTCGAGGTGATGGGTTTGTCGATACCGTTGCTCGAGAGCATCGAGTCGAGTGTTCTGGTCGAGCGGGCGGTGCAGGGTTTCCTGCTGGGCGGCGCCGTGGAGATTCTTGCGGAAACTATCTTCCGCTTCGAGGTGCGTCTGCTGGAGATACCGGCTGGCCAGCAGGTTCTTTTCCCGCTCGCGGAAGGCTTGATCGTCGGGAAAGAGCCGGGTGGCAATCGTGGTGGCTTCAATGGCCTGGTCGAGTGCGCCGGCGGATTCGAGAAGATCAATGAGCCGGGCTGTGGCAGAAGACTTGAGAGGCTTCTCACCGGTGGCGAACTGGTCAAGAATACGCTGGCCCAGCGTAATTGTTGGTTGGAACAGGCCGGCCGTGTGAGCTTCTGTGGCGGCCATGAGCGCCAGTTCAGCGGATGGCGAGGCGCAGTAATGAGCAAGCGCCTTGATGAAGGGATCGGTGGGGCCATTGCGAAGTGAATCGGCCACCGGGATCAACATCTTCCGGCGAGCAGCGGCATATTTGGGGATATTGTCGATGATGGCTTGAAACGCAGCGGCATGTTCGGGGTTTGCGTTCAGGGCGGAGAAGAGGAGTTGCGAACTGTAGTCCAAGTCCGGTTTGGTCAGGGCTGATCGATAGAGCGACTCCGCGCGGCCAACGTCGCGCGGGCCGCGATATTGTGATGACACCACGACGGGCGCGATGGGTGCGTTTGAACTCATGAAGGCTCCTGATGCAGACACGCCGGGGATGACTCGCGAACCAGCGCTCGCATTCTCGCTTTGTGGTTACGGCGTGTCAAAGTGGCTCGTTGCCCAAGCAGTTGAATCGTGCTCACAGATTACGGGAGCCCAACCGACCTTTGAAAGAAACGGCCGAACACTTTCAAAACTCCGGAAGCATCGCAAGATTCTTTCAAAGCCGATCTGGCGTGGTCCCGCACACCCGGCAATCCGCCCTCCGCTCCAGGGTGACCTGTCGGGCCATGCCGCTGCGCAGGTCGAGCAGCAGCAGGCGGCCGGCCAGTGGTTGGCCGAGGCCGGAGATGACCTTGATCGCTTCCATGGCGCCCCAGGAGCCGATCAGGCCCGACACTGCGCCGAACACCGGGAACTCGCGTTTCCACCCTTGCGGTTTGTCCGGGTAGAGGCAGGCCAGGCACGGCGATTGGCCGGGGATGATCGTGGTGATCTGGGCCTGCAACTCGTACATGGCGCAATCGACCATCGGCTTGTTCTGCCGGACGGCCTGCTCGTTGAGCAGGAGTCGCTCGTCAAACAACGGGGCGGCATCGACGATGAGATCGGCCCGCGAGACCAGTTGTTGCACATTGTCCGGAGTGATGTTCTCGGCAACGGTCTCGACGATCACGCGCGGGTTGAGTTCACGCAGGCGCCGGGCGGCCGACTCGACGCGCGGTTTGCCCAGCCAGTCGGCGGTCATGAGCACCTGCCGATTGAGGTCCGACGGCTTGAGGTCGCCCGCGTGCGCGAGGATGAGCCGGCCAACGCCGGCGGCCGCCAGGTAGAGTGCGGCCGTGCCTCCGACGCCGCCGCAGCGAGAGATGAGGACGGTGGCGTGTTTCAGGGCGAGCTGGCCGGCGTCGCCGAAGTCGGGAACCCACATCTGCCACTCGTAGACGGCCTTCTCGTCGGCTGTCAGAGGCTCACCGGGCGGGTTGTTCATCGTGGTTTCCTTCAGCATGTTCGCAAACTTGGGAGGGTCGTGCTTCCGCACGACCGGGATGGCGGTGACGGTAAGCCGGCCGCAGAGACTGCGGCCCTCCCGAAAGCATGGTCGCGCTCGTTCCCTTCATCCGCCGGCCAAGGGCGAGAGCAGTGCCACCGTGACGCCGTCGGAAAGTTCGAGCGAATCCGGCGCTGCCACGACCCGATCCGCGACCATGACGAGATTGCTCCGCCGCGGCCGCCCGGCGTCGTCGAGCAAAAGGGTCCGCAATCGCTCGCCGTGCCGCTCGGCCAGATAGGCCAGTAGCTGGGTTACGGTGGAGGCCGGCGGCATTTGCACGCTCTCGCAGGCCCGCCCGGAAGCATCGCGCAGTTGCGCCCAGTAGTCGACGGTGACGCGGATGGAGGGGTTGGTGCTGGTGGATGCCATGTCGTCGGAAGGAATGTTAGCGGGAATTGGAGCGGGGACAAGAAAACCTGGTTACTGTTCGATTTCAAACACGACAAGGCGGGAGATTCCGATCTGCCGCTGAACGGAGATCCGGGTGAAGCCGGCGTCGCGGAGAGATTCGATGACAAACGAGAGCTCGTCCGGCGTCGGACGGATGGCGGGAGGGAGGACGACGATGGCGAGTTTGCGTTGCGGAAAGTCGATGGCGCGGAGCCGGAGGCGAAGGAAGAAGGGGCCGTCAATGTCGCCGGATAGCGCGCGCAGCGGGCGACGCACGGAAATGTTGAAATCGGAATCGCGATGAGGCTCCCATGATGAGTAGTTGAGGATGAACGGGAACGATACATCGAGAATGAGGTCAGCAGCGGATTCGGAGGCCGGTGCGGCGCTTGACGGACCGGGAAATACGGAAGGGAGACACAGGGGCGTCGTCGCGAGAAGGGCCGGCGTGGGCGGCGCGTTCTGAGTGGCGGGAAGGAACTTGAGCGAGGCAGGGATGGCGATGAGGAAATTCGGGTCGGGCCATTCGCGAAGGATCTCGCCGGTCTCGCCCCAACCCCCGGAGATATACTGGACGACGACGCGGCGGAAGTTGGCGGCTCGGAGCACGCCGATCCAGTTGTCCAGAACCGAATCGGGAATCTCGGCAATGCCGGCGGCGTTACCGATGGCGAACATGTAGGTCAGATGGTGGCGGTAGCTGATGACGGCGAGATCCTTCTTGCTGGGGAATTGGGGAGCGCATTCCCAAAAGGGCAAGTCCGTGGAACGTAACCAACGGCATTCGGCTGCGGACGTCGGTGGAATCACACTGCCCGGCTTCGACGCATCGAGATTGTGGATGCTGATCAGAAGGTTCGCCTGTCGCTCGAGCAAGACGGGAGCCTCCGGATCGCGAGTAATAAGTTGCGTGCGAGGAGAAATTGGCGGGACTGCTGTCGCCGCGTCAACGGTGAATCGTTCGCGTGTCAGCGGTGCCGCATCAATTCCCACCAGGGGATCATTGGGAACGAGGGCGCTCCACCCCAATGGGACGTCGGCTGCAACACGGCTGGCGGTGAGACTAAGGAACAGGCTCAAGAACGAGAGCCGGGCGAGCAGGGCACCGAAGTGGCCGAGGGACGTGTTGGTGTTCATGGCCGCGTTTCCCCTTGAGCAATGGTCCGCGAGTATCGCGGACCAGTGGCTAGCATGTTACCACGATAGGCCATGCAGAGAAGTACTGTTTCTGTCAGACGTCAAGGCGAGGATAGAGCCGAATCCGGGAGCGCGCCCGTCCCCGGCCGGATTTGAGGGCGGGCGAGGACGCCCGCGCTCCCAGGCAAGCTAATGACCACGGATTACTGACTCTTCAAAGTAAACATCGTAATCTCCGGCCGGCAGCGGAAACGGGCGCGGCGGCGGAAGCCGACGCCGCGGCTGACGTAGAGTTTGCAGCCGCCGACCTGGAACAGGCCCATGTCGAACTCTTTGTGTTCCTGTGGGACCATGATTGATTCGAAGAACGGCAGGCGGATCTGGCCGCCGTGGGTGTGGCCGGCCAGGGCCCATTGGGCGCCGGCCTGGTCCAGCGCGAAAATCGAATCGGCGTTGTGCGTCAAGGCGATGACGGGCTCGCCTGGGGGCACGGGCGCGAAGGCGTCTTTGGTCGAGAAGCGGCCGGTCCACCAGTCTTCCATGCCGACGATCCACAGGCGCTGGCCGTCGCGCTCGAGGGGGAAGGCCTCGTTGCGCAGGATGCGGATACCGCGGGCGGCGAGTTTCTCGGCCAGCGGACGGGCGACGGCGTCACTCGACCAGGTCTCCCAGGTCTCGGCGTAGTCGTGGTTTCCAAAGACGCCGAGCACCGGGCCGCGCAACAGGGCGGAGAGTTCGACGGCGGCATCGACATGTTCCAGGCGATGGGTGACGAAATCGCCGGTGATGACCGCGAGGTCATAAGGCAGTTGGCCGGCTCGCTCGAGGGCGCGGCGCAGATACCAGACCGGCGTGCCGCGATTGGTGTGGAAATCGGTGACGTGGAGGATGCGAAAGCCGTCGAAGGCCCGCGGCAGCCCGCGGATGGGCATGGGGAGTTCAACGAACTCCAGATCGAAGGGCGCCCGGAAGTAGGAATGCCCGAGCGTCGCCACGGCACAAGCGACGGTGCCCATGGCATTGACCGAGGAACGCAAGTAGGCCCAGAACGCGCTGGGGCGCTGGGGCTGGATGAACGTGTATCGCGGGTCTTCAGTCACGGGCGGGATTATGCTCGACCAGATATGGAAAGGCCACAGGTGAACTTGTCAGAGCAAAGACGGGATTAAACACGAAGGCACGAATGCACGAAGCGGGGTATGATTCCTCGCATGCCGACCTCCGATTCCGTTCCGCTTTCGCTTTTCCACGCCGGCCGGGCGCAGTGCCCGGATTGCGGTGCGCCCCTGGCGCTTCTCGATAATCGGCCGAGGATGCAGTGCGAGTATTGCGGCTGTACGTCCGTCGTCCAACGGCGCCTGCGCACTGTCGAACCGTCCATCTCCGATGGTTTCATCACGGCCGACGCACCGGTCGATACCGCCCGGACACTGCACCCGTCGCACATCATCTCGGCGGTTGCCCAGGATGAATCACATTGCCCCACTTGCGGCACGGAGTTGGAGGCGGCCGAGACACAGGCAATCCGTCGTTGTCCTTCGTGCGGCACGCACAGCAAAGTCGAACGCCGCATGTTGCGCAGCCCCGACGCCGACGCCGCCCTCCAGGCGCTGGAGCACAATGCCGAGGACTATGATCGCCGCCAGTTCAACGCCACCGAGGCGCTGATTGTGAAGGTCGAGCGAGATCGGGATTTTGCCGGCCGGGTTCGCGCGGCCCGCGAGCTGGGCGAGGCCTGGTGCCATGCCAATGCCCGCGCTGCCCGCCTGCTGCCGCGCGTGCTGGCAGTGCTCCGCGGCAGCGATCCACGTCTGGAAATCCCTCTGGCCGAACTCGTCGGCAAACTCCTGTGCAACGACAACATCGTGCTGGCCAACGCCGTGCTCCGCGCGGCCGAGAAATTCACGTTTGATGTCAACGGTTCTCATTCCCTCTTGCGGCAACTCAGCCTGGGCAGCGGCATCGGGCTGAAACTCCTGCTCGACACCGCG
>JANYKD010000087.1 GCA_025361735.1 Phycisphaerales bacterium | reverse complement strand
CCCCTGGTAGTCGAACGGCATGGTGTCTTCGTAGGCGGGCTGGCCCTCGTCTCCCTGGCGGGTCAGATACAGCGTGCCGTGCGTCGGCGAGGGGACCTCGACGGAGTCGGGCCGTTTGCCGGTCGACAATTCATCCCATTTGTCGTCGGCATAGCCCATGGGATCCGTGCGGCAAGCCTTCCAGAACCAGATGTCGGCGCGATGAGGGTCCGCATTCCGCAGCGACAGGTTGACATCATTACCCGACATGCTGAACTTGAGCACGAGCATGTCCTCGCGGTCTCCCATCGCCTTGTATACCTGCTCGCTTTCGCTCCAAAGCCAGCTCTTGTGGGTCAGCGACGGCGCTGCGTCCGGATAACGGACCAGGAATGAGACGTGCCGGCCATCATGGACGGCCCGGAGCGCGATCGGGCGCTGCGATGAGAAATCCAGGGTGTCGACCGCCGTCGCGTTGACCCACACCGGATCGGACGCCGGGCTGCCGAGCTGCGGAACGGCCGCCACGCGAGCGCAGGGCACGATGATGGTCCGGGCTTCGCGTGTCGGCGGGACAATCTGCGTATATTCCCGCGCCTGAGGTTTGGGGAGCTCGATGTTCTCCTGCGGTCGCGATTCCTTCGCCGCAGCGGACCTGGGGCCGAGCACGGAAGTTGGCTTGCGGTTCCTGTCACAGCCCGCCCATAGGACAGCCGTGCCCATCATGACGAGCACGGTCAATGCGTTTCTTGCTCCCATAATGTACGCCTCCGCTGAGGACATGGCCGTCGGCGCCGGGATCGTTCGGCTGCGAAGACCCTTCGATCATGTATCGATCGGAGTTTCGTGCGGCTTGACCAGTATTCGGCAATGTGCGTCAGATTGGGAGGCGACGCACTGACGGCGCTAAGGCGTTATAGGCTCTGCCGGGGGCTCAACCGGCGACTCACCGGAGAGCCCTTCCGGGAACTCCGCGTCCGGGTCTTCCGGCGACTCTGCTGGCGGCTCTACCGACGGCTCCTCAGGTGGGGGAATCAACTGCATCTTTTGAAGTGCTTCGACGAGCTTTGCCTTCTGAACGGGCTTCACGAGGAAATGGTCGCATTGTTCCTTGGCCGCCTTGATGACATTCGCCTTGTCCGCCAGAGCGGTGGTCATAATGATCCGGCCGTGTCTGGACCCCGATATCCCGGCCATCTTCTCGAGCGCACGGATCTCCTTCAATGCCGCGTGCCCGTCCATCTCGGGCATCATGATGTCCAGGCAGATCAGATCGTAGGGTTCGCTCGCCTTCATCGCAGCGCGGACGGCCTCGACCGCCTCTTTGCCGTTGGCGGCAATGTGGGGCGAACCGTAGCTCTTGAGCATCTCCTGCAGGCGCAGACGGCTCGTGAAATCGTCTTCAGCAATGAGCATCTTCATGGATCTGCTCCTTTGGTGGTTCCTCAAGTTCCTTTTCCATCTGTTCCTTCAGCCGGCGGAACTGCGCCTCGAGGTCGGCCAGGCTCGCGCGGGCAGCATGCAGCTCCCCGGATTCACCAGCTTGTTCCATCTCGAAGGCCACCGCCCGCAGGGATTCGCCACCCACACTGGCCGCAGCGCCTTTGATAGTGTGCGCCTGACGCCGGGCACCGGGCGCGTCGCCGGCGTTCAGATAGCACCGCAGGGCCGCAATCTGCCGCGGGATGTCTTCCAGGAAACCCCTGGCCACCGTCCGCGCCTGATCCTCACCATCCATATCCTGTATCAACCGGGCCATGATGCCCGCCGGGCCGGCATTCGGTGCTTCGGCTGGTAACACCAGGCGGGCTGGTTCGTCAGTCGCCAGTGCCGGATGCCCACTGGATTCTCCCTTGGGCAACCATCGGTCCAGCGCTTCTGCCAAGGCCTGGCGCGACACCGGCTTGGATACGTAATCGTCCATTCCCGCTGCCAGACACTTCTCCCGGTCGCCCTGCATGGCGTGAGCGGTCATGGCGATGATGGCAACCTTGTGGTTGATGGTCCCCGATTGCGGATTGCGGATTTGTCGCGTGGTTTCAAATCCGTCCATCAGGGGCATTTGCGAATCCATCAGCACCAGGTCGTAGGCAACGGTTTCCAGAGCCTTGAGCGCCTCAAGCCCATTGGCGACCGGATCCGCACGCAGGCCCAGCCGCTTCAACATGCCCAGGGCCACTTGCTGATTGGTAATGTTGTCCTCGGCGAGCAGGATGCGAGCCTTGCGGCGCGCGAAGAGGCCTCGCGCCTCGCGGACCGTGTGGCCGACATGCGTGGGTCGCAAAGCTGGTTCCGTCCACTCCCGACCTGTCAGCACCATGGACAGGACCGTCTTCAGTTCCTGATGCCGTATGGGTTTCGTAACGTATGCCGCGAAACCGGCCTCCTGGAAGCAACGCGCCTCGCCCCGCTTCCCCAGGGCAGTCAGCATCACCGTGCGGGTGCCGGCCAGTCGCTCATCAGCGTGGATGGCCCGGCCCACGGCCTCGCCGTCGACGTCCGGCATCTGCATGTCGATCACGGCAATGCGAAAGGGGTCACTTTCTTCCAGCGCCCGGAAGAGGGCCTGGAGCGCCCCAGGGCCGTCCTGGGCCTCCGCCGGGCGCATCCCCAGGACAGCCAGACGCGTGGTCAGGATCTCGCGGCTGGTGTCGTTGTCGTCTACGATCAGCACGCGCACGTTGTTCAACGTTTCGGGCGGGCTTTCTTCCGTCTGCGATCCGGCGGCCTGGCGGCCCAGGCGTGCGGTGAACCAGAACTCGGAGCCCTTGCCCTCCTGGCTGTCGACGCCGACCTTGCCACCCATCAACTCGGCAAGTTGTTTGGCGATGGCCAGACCCAGGCCGGTGCCGGAGTATTGCCGCGCGGTCGAGGCATCGACCTGGGTGAACTTGTCGAAGATCAGGCCGATCTTGTCTTTCGGAATGCCGATGCCCGTATCGCGCACCGAGAAGCACAGCAGGACATCGTTGTCATTGTTCTCCACGAGCGAGACGCTGATCGCCACTTCGCCGGCATGGGTGAACTTCACGCTGTTCGCCGCCAGATTGGTGAGAATCTGCCGCAAGCGGCCCGGATCACCACGCAGCAGCGTGGGGACGTCGGGGTCGACGGTGCAGAACAGTTCCAACTGTTTTTCGTGGGCGCGTACCGCCAGGGTGGCGGCGAAATCGTCCATGAGAATGGACAGATCGAAGTCCTGCGTCTCCAGGTCGAGTTTCTTCGCCTCCATCTTCGTGAAGTCGAGAATCTCGTTGATCAGAACCAGCAGTGATTCCCCGCTGCTGCGCACGATTTCGGCGTAGCGCCGCTGCTCCGCGTCGAGATCGGTATCCAGGAGCAGCCCGGTCATGCCAATGACCCCATTCATGGGCGTGCGGATCTCGTGACTCATGTTGGCCAGGAACATGGTCTTGGCGCGGTTGGCATCATCCGCGGCGTCGCGGGTGACCTGCATCTCGGAGAGGATTTGCCGCGTATGCGCCTCGGCATCCTCGAATCTGCGGGCCATGGCGTCGATGCCGTTGGCCAGTTGTCCAACATCGTCGGTGTGTGGTGAGTTGAGCCGGTGCGAGAGCGTGCCGTCGCCGATGGCCCGAGTGGCCGCTAGCATGCCCGAGATCGGCCCGGCCAGTGCCCGGCCCAGCAGCACGCTCGATCCCAGACCCAGGCTGAACGTCAGGATGGTGGCGATGGCAAGTACGAAACGAGCCCGCTGCAGGGTACGCAGGAGCGATTCATTTGCCCGCCGCATTTCAGCCGCCAACTGGTCATGTATGGCGTGTGTCGAGATGACCGATCGTGCGGTGGTCTGCTGGATCTGGTCGAGGATCCGGCCACGGGAATCGCCGGTTGGATCGCTTCCCGCATGGTTCAAGAAGGCGTAGGAGACGGTGCGGAGACGGCGTTCCTCGACGGCAAGCCCTTGGAGGGCCCTGCGTTCAGCCTCTGACAGCGGCAGCGAGGAGAACTGCTCCAGATGCTGACGGAGCTCATTCAGTGGAGCGATTAGTTCGGATTCGGCCAGGGCGACACGCGGGTTCTGCGTGGGAATGCGAACACCGATCTGCCCGAACAGCAACGGAATGGGAGCCACATGCTCGACTTTTTTCTGAAGGACAATGTGCACGTCCCTGATATCCGCGACGGCCGAGCTCAGAATCCAGGCGCAGACATGCGAGATCACCAGCAGCAAACCAAGCATGATCCCGAAGCTCAGGCGTCGGGCCATCGTGAATGAAATGCATCGCCACAACAACATGACCCCTGCTTCTCCAATTGGAGCACCGTCCGGTCAAATACGCTGGCAAAGGACCGCGCAAAGTGAGTCCCCGGGGGTCGACTGACCGACAGTGCCCCTCAACCGTGTATCGATCCGTCCACAGCGGGGCTTGATCAGAATCTCAGAGGTGCATTAGTTCGGGATCTACTCCCCGGTGGCGGCCTTGAGTGCCTCCGCCCAGATGGCGTAGCCCTGCTCGGTCGGGTGGCAGGCGTCGCCCATGATTTGCTTGGATATCGAGCCGTCATCCTGGAGCATCTTGGGACCGATATCCAGGAAGGTGATGCTCCGCTTCTTTGCCAGTTCGGCCAGCAATTCGTTGAGATTGCGGATCTTGGGCCGGAACGGATTATCGGCCCTCTGGCCGCGGGGGAAGACGCCCATGAGGATGATCTTGGAGGTGGCCGACCTGGCCAGGACACGGTCGCAGATGAGGTTGATAGCCTCAGCGATCTCGGCCGGGGTGTTTTCGCGGGCGTTCTTCGTACCGGTGAGATTGTTGGTGCCGATATTGATGATGACGTAGCGCGGGTGCAGGCCATTGAACTCGCCGTGTTCGAGGCGCCAGAGGACGTTCTGGGTGCGGTCCCAGCCAAAACCCATGTTCAACACGGGACGGTCGCCGAAGGCTGCTTTCCAGGACGCGGGGCCGTTACGATTCTTCGCGGCCGGTTCACCCGCCCAGAAATGCGTGATCGAGTCGCCGATGAGCACGATCTCGGGGTTGCTCTTCTGCTGCACATCCAGCACGGCGGCGTGGCGGGCGTACCAGTCATAGCTGTCGTTCTCGAGCTTGGGCACGGGGATCACTGCGGTGTTTGCGGGACGGGTTGCGGGGGCGGCGGACTCCTGGGAGATCGCCCAGGGCGAGCAGATCGTGAGAAGCACGAATGCGATCCCGAGATTGCGGTGACGAGTGGTTGTTCTCATGCGTCGGATTCTAACTCGTGTGGCCAGCATGGTCACGAGAGGGTAACCGTTTGCCCAGGTTCGGAGTTCACGCTTCAGCATCTCTTCATGTGCAACTGCTCGCACGACACCCAAAAGCGCGAATTCCGAACTCCCAGCGTATGCGATCAGTCAGAAGCCGCGTGCAACAATCGCACTCGCGGGTGGTTCAACAGTTTAGAGTGTCGCTTGAGCGGTCGTACGAACTGGCGCGTGCGGAACCGAGAGAACATGATGCAGACATCATTCATTTCGGCGGCTCTGTTGATCGTGGCTCTGAGTCTGGCCGCGGCCCCGAAGGAGACGCTCAGCCCGTTTGAAAGCGACGCGGTCCTCACCGCGGACAACCCGATCGACAAACTGGTGCTGGCGAGACTCGAGAAGCTGGGTGTTCGCCCGGCCCACGTCTGCTCCGACGCCACGTTCGTCCGACGCGTCTATCTCGATGCCGTGGGCACACTGCCCACCGCCCGCGAAGCGAAAGAATTCCTGCTCGACCCCAATCCCGACAAACGCCGCATCCTGATCGACCGTCTGCTGGAGACCGAGGAGTACGCCGACTACTGGGCCATGAAGTGGAGCGATCTGCTGCGGGTCAAGGCGGAGTTTCCGATCAATCTGTGGCCCAACGCGGTGCAGGGATATCACCACTGGATCCGGACCAGCCTCAAACAGAACAAGCCGTACGACCGGTTCGTCCGGGAGCTATTGACGGCCAGCGGCAGCAGCTTCCGGGCACCCGAGGTCAACTTCTACCGCGCCGTGCAGAACAAGGATCCGCAGGGTGTCGCCCAGGCGGTGGCACTGACGTTCATGGGAACGCGGGCGGAGAAATGGCCCAAGGAGCAGTTGTCGGGCATGGCTGCATTTTTCTCACGGATTGGCCGCAAACATACGGCGGAGTGGAAGGAAGAGATCATCCTGTTTGACCTGGAAAAGGCGGCCGAGGGAGACCTGGCGGGCGTCTTTCCGGACGGCACCGCCGTCAAGATACCGGCCGACATGGATCCGCGCGACGTGTTCGCCGACTGGCTTATTGCCCCGAAGAACCCGTGGTTCACCCGCAATATCGTCAACCGCCAGTGGTCCTGGCTGCTGGGACGAGGGATCATCCATGAGCCGGATGATATCCGCCCGGACAATCCGGCCAGCAATCCGGAACTGCTGGCGTATCTTGAGCAGGAACTGGTCGCGGCCAAATACGACCTGAAACAGGTGTTCCGGTTGATCCTGAACTCCAGGACGTATCAGCTCGCGTCGGTTCCCCGGAGCGACAAGGCCGAGGCGAAAGCGAATTTCGCGTATTATCCGCTGCGCCGGCTGGAGGCGGAAGTGCTCATCGACGCGTTGTGCCAGATCACGGGAACGACCGAGAAGTACTCGAGCCCGATTCCCGAGCCGTTCACATTCATACCGGAAAGCCAGCGGACGATTGCCCTGGCGGATGGCAGCATCAGCAGTTCATTTCTCGAGATGTTCGGCCGGCCGCCGCGCGACAATGGACTGGAGGCCGAACGTAATAATCGAGCGTCGCCGGCCCAGCGATTACACTTCCTGAACTCGAGTCACATTCAGCGTAAGATCGAGCAAGGCCGGAAGTTGCAGACGGTGATACAGTCCGGCAGCAATTTGCGGGAGACCGCCACGGAGATTTACCTGACGATCGTCTCGCGTCAGCCGACGGAAGAGGAACTCAAGGCGCTCGAAGCGTACGCGGGAACCGGCGTCGCGAAAGGACGCGAGGTACTCGTGGATCTGGCGTGGACTTTGTTCAACAGCTCGGAGTTTCTGTATCGGCATTGAGTAGGGTGCGATGCGAGAAAGTTGCCAGTTGTTAGGCGGCATCAATGAACAAGCGTTGCAGAGATACAAGCCGCAGACCCTCACCCCGACCCTCTCCCGGAGTACCGGGCGAGGGAGCGTGCTGAAAGCGATTTGCTACGGTTGCTGTTTGACAGTGCCTTAGTTGTTAGCTGCCAGTCGGATCGTGGGCGATTGCCCACCTGCGAGGTGCGATCATGAGAGATGACAAGATGAACGCGGGCGACGGAACCATTTCGAGGCGCGCGGCCCTGCGGCGCGGACTGGGTGGTGCGGGAGTATTGCTGGCGGGGAACGTGCTGGCTCAGGTTGCGCCTGTGACGCGGCCGACGGTTCTTGCGCCGAATGTGCTTGGCCTGCCGACAACGCGGCCGGTGGCGCGGACGGCCGGCGGCAAGGCCAAGTCGGTCATCCAGATCTGGATGTGGGGCGGGCCGTCGCACCTGGATACGTTCGACCCCAAGCCGGAGGCGGGATCCGATTACTGTGGCCCGCTGGATAAACCGATCGCCACCAATGTGGATGGCATGAGAATCTGCGAATTATTGCCGTTGCTGGCACAGCAGGCCGACAAATACTCGCTCATCCGCAGCATGACGCACGGCAACGACGGCCACGAGACGGCGGCGTACATGGTGCAGACCGGCCACAAGCCGGGCGACAAGCTGCTCTTTCCGTCCGTCGGCGCGGTGGTCTCATTATTCAAAGGCTACGACGCGGGATACAAGGGGCTGATCCCGCCTTACATCGTCTTGACGCAGCCGCAGGGACGATTCTCGGAGGCCGGGTTCCTCGGCCCGAAATACAAACCATTCGCCACGGGCGGCAATCCGGGCGCGGCCCAGTTCGCCGTGGAGGGGATCATCGCCGAAGGGATCACCCGGCAGCGTCAGGAAGGCCGGCGTTACCTGCTGCGCAATCTCGATACGCTGGAGCACGCCGTTGCCAGCGATCCGGAACTGACCGCGTCGGTGCAGGCGGAAAAGCAGGCGTACGATTTGATCCTGGGTGATGAGGGCAAGGTGTTTGATTTGGAGGAGGAATCCGACGAGATGCGGCTGGCGTATGGCCGGAACACGTTCGGACAATCGTGCCTGATCGCCCGCCGACTCGTGGAGCGCGGGTTCCCGTACATCACCATCAATTACGGCGGATGGGATACTCACTCACAGAATTTCCAGACGATGCGACAAAAGCTGCCACAGATGGACCGGGGCATGGCGGCGTTGCTGCAGGATCTGGCCGATCGCGGGCTGCTGGACAGCACCATCGTCTGGTGGAGCGGCGAATTCGGCCGGACGCCCAAGGTTGACTGGCAACCGCCATGGAACGGCGGGCGCGGCCACCATGGCCGGTGTTTCTGTGCGGCCATCGCCGGCGGCGGATTCAAGGGAGGCAGTGTCGTCGGCGAGTCCGACGCCAGGGGCGACGCAGTCAAGAACCGCCCGGTGTATCCGGTGGACCTGATCGCCAGCATCTTCGAGAAGCTCGGAATTGACCCGGATGGGACGCTGCCGAATCCGGGAGGCGCAACGGTGCGCACGACGGCGGCCGCGGCGGAAGATGTGCCGATGGGGGGAAGGCTGAGGGAGATTATGTGATCGGTGATCGGTGATCGGTGATCGGTAATCGGTAATCAGTGATAAGTAGTCGGTGATCGGTAGTTGGCGATTGGTAATCAGTGGGTGAAGAGAGGTGCGGCATGGCGCATGTGAACAGTTTTAGGGAGCTGGAGGTCTATCAGAAGGCGTTCAAGGTATCGCGCGCGATCTTCAAGATGACGCAGACGTTTCCTCACGATGAGATCTATTCGCTGACCGATCAGGTACGTCGGTCTTCTCGCTCGATTGGCGCGCAGATCGCCGAGGCGTGGGGCAAACGGGCCTACACGCGGCACTTTCTATCGAAGTTGACAGACGCTGACGCCGAGCAAATGGAGACGCAACACTGGATCGACACGGCCTATTCGTGCGGCTACTGCGGCGAGGAGGAAAGACGCAAGCTTCAGGAGGAACTGCAATCCGTTGGCCGGATGTTGCACTCCATGATGTGCAAAGCCGAGATGTTCTGCGGCCCACAAAAACCACCCCACACACCAACCCCCATCGAGAACGCAACCACTGATTACCGATAACTGATCACCGATCACCCAAAGGACTCGCGATGTTCCACCCCCGTTTCATCCTGCTAATGCTGACGATCGCGCTGCCCGTGATCGCACAGGATCGCATTCCGCGCATTGGGTACGTTTACCCGGCCGGGGGACGACAGGGGACGGAGTTTGATATTGCGGTCGGTGGACAGCGGTTGGATGCCGTGACCAGCGCGAGCATTTCGGGTACGGGCGTAAGGGCGGTCGTGGTGGAGCATGTGAAACCGCTGAGTCAGGCGCAGGCGAGCGTATTGCGGGAGAAACTGCGGGAACTGCAGGAGAAGCGACAGGCCGCCGCCAGGGGCGGGCGGACGCCCTCCACCCGGCCGGTCTGGACGACGGCGGATGAGAGACTGGCCGCCGAGCTCAACCGCAAGCTGTCGGTGGGGCAGAGAAGAAACGTGGTTCCCGGATTGGCCGAGACGGTGATCGTTCATGTGGTGGTAGCCGGCGATGCCGAGCCCGGCAAGCGGGATCTGCGGCTGGGAACGGCCGCGGGGTGGTCAAATCCATTTGTATTCTCTGTCGGCCAACTGCCGGAATTCCACGAAGCGGAATCAGGCGGCGGCGGCGCCAGCAGCATGACGAGCATCACGCTGCCGGGCATCGTCAACGGCCAGATCATGCCCGGCGAGCAGGACCGGTTTCGCTTCAAGGCCCGCAAGGGGCAACGGCTGGTGGTGGCCGTCAGCGCGCGCGAGTTGATCCCGTACATCGCCGATGCGGTTCCCGGCTGGTTTCAGGCGGCCGTGACACTGTACGACGCCAGGGGCGACGTGGTGGGATACGCCGACGACTTCCGCTTCAATCCCGACCCGGTGCTTTACTACAAGATAGCCAACGACGGTGAGTATGTGCTGGAGATCAAGGATGCCCTCTATCGCGGCCGCGAGGATTTCGTCTACCGCATCACGCTGGGCGAGATTCCATTCATCACCAGTATTTTCCCGCTGGGATGCGCGGCCGGCGCTCAGGCAACCGTGGATGTCCGCGGATGGAATTTTCCGAGGTCGAGCCTGGCGCCGAATACGAAAGCGCCAGGCATTCAACTGCTTTCCGTGCGCAACGAAGATGTGCTGTCGAACCTCGTGCCTTTTGCCGTGGACACGCTGCCCGAGTGCCTGGAGCAGGAACCGAACAACACGCGGGAGAAGGCGCAGGCAGTGACCCTGCCGATTATCATCAACGGGCGGATTGATTTTGCGGGTGACTGGGACGTGTTCCGATTCGATGGCCGGGCGGGCGAGAAGATCGTGGCGGAAGTCCAGGCGCGGCGGCTGAATTCGCCGCTGGATTCGGTGCTGAGGCTGACCGACTCGGCCGGCAAGCAATTGGCGTTCAATGACGATCACGAGGACAAGGGCGCGGGGTTGATTACGCACCACGCGGATTCGCTGATCGAGTTTAGTTTGCCCGCGAATGGGGCCTACTACGTTCATCTGGGCGACGCTCAGCGCAAAGGCGGCCCGGAGTATGGCTATCGCCTGCGGATCAGCGCCCCGCGGCCGGATTTCGCGCTGCGGGTGGTGCCGTCGAGCATCAGTCTGCGCGCGGGGGAAATCATCCCTGTCACCGTTTACGCTCTGCGGCGGGACGGATTTGCCGGCGACATCGCCCTGGAGCTGAAGGACGCAGCGCCCGGATTCACGCTGAGCGGAGGTTGGGTGCCGGGCAATCTCGAGCAGGTGCGGCTGACGTTGACGGCGCCATCGGGCGCTGTGAAGCCGCCGGTCAACCTGGGCCTTGAAGGCCGGGCGAACATTGATGGCCGGGAGATCGTCCGCCGGGCCATGCCCGCCGAAGACATGATGCAGGCGTTTGCCTATCGGCATCTGGTGCTGGCGAAGGAAATGAAGGTCGTTGTCTTGGGGCGAGGCGCCGCGGCCGCAGCCAGGATCCTCAGCCCGGTCCCGGTGAAGATTCCCGCCGGAGGAACGGCCCGCGTGCAAGTTGAGGTGCGCTCCGGCACGCCCGGCGGCGAAATCGAATGCGTGTTAAGCGATCCGCCTGAAGGCATCACGATCCAGAGCGTTTCGGCCGCCGGCGAAGGGACCGAGATCGTGTTCCAATGCGATGTCACCAAAGCCAAGCCCGGCCTGAAGGGAAACCTGATCGTCGAGGCCGTTATAGCAATGCCGTCGGATTCCGTCGCTGCCGGCGGGAAGGCGACTAAACGTCGCACGTCGCTGGGCCTGTTACCGGCGATACCGTTTGAGACCGTGGTGCCGTAATGTCTTTGGAGTGCGGCGGCTCGACGCCGCTTTTCAATTCGTGCTGGATCGGCAATTGGCGTTCGAATCGGAGCGAATCGGCCGGCCACCTTGCTCCGATTCGAGCGAACAATGCTGGACAACCGCAATCGAAAAACGATGTCAAGCCACCACTCCAAAGCAACACCGCATGGTCGCCTGCGGTAACTACCTTCGACTGTATCCGTCAGGCTCGTGACCTGGGATTTGTTGGCCGCGGCAGTTGGGGGAGACTGTCGGGGCACGGCTGGAGGAGCGATCAATGACCCACCGCTGTCGCAGAAACTCGGCAAGTCGATGCCTCCTCGTGATTCTGGCCGCGATGGCGGCCATGGCGGCGGCGCGGAAGGAAACGCCGACGAGCCGGCCGTCGGATCGTGAGGCGCGACTGGCGGATCGGCGCGACAGCCGTATCACCGAAGAAGCGGCCAACCTGTTCCGCGCGGCGGACACCACCTTCCTGGTCGGTGACCTGAGCCGCGCGGCGGAACTGTTTCAGAAAGTGCTCGTTTCCTATCCCAACTCCAGTCTCACCGTGCGCGCCCACGCGCGGCTGGGCGACTGCAGCTACGAGGCGAAGAAGTACGCGGACGCGGCGACACACTATCGCCGGGCGGCCGCGGCGGCGGATTCGGCGGCCAACGACGACGAGACGGCCGCGGGCGTGCGCTGCGACTTCATGATCGGACAAGCCTGCCTTGCGGCCAGGCAATACACACAGGCGTTTAGCCAGTTCCGCCGCTTCATCGACCGGCATCCCGGGCATCCACTGGTAAATCAGGCGTATCAGGCCATCGGCGATGCCCACCTGGCGATGGAGCAGTACCAGCAGGCGCTCAAGGCGTATCGCATGGTCGGGACGGTTATCGGCGAGAAGACCGCGGCCCACCGCCGCATCTCGCCCGGCCAGCGGCTGTATCTGCGGGTTTCGGATGCGGATGTGAACGTCGGCGAAACGCTGCGAACGGTGACGGCGACGATCCGCACGACATCGGGAGATGTGGAGGTCGTGGAGTTGGAGCCGCTCGGGCAGCGCAGCCCCGTGTTTATCGCGACCATACCGACAGCCCTCGGCGAGCCGCGCCACAGTGGCGATCTGAAGGATATCTTCTCCGAAATCACGGCCACGAAGCTGCGTACCCAGCTTGCCGAGGCCGAGCAAATGCAGAAGACAGGCAAGCAGAAAGCCGAGGATGCCTTCGAGCTGGAACGATCGACGCAGAAGATCGTCAACCCGGCCGGGACCGAGAAGAAACGGGCGGCGCTGGTGGCCGAGAGCGAACAACTCATGGCGAAGTCCAAGGCGATGAACGCCGAAGCCTTCAAGACGATCGACGCGGCCTACGCATCATTTGAAAAAACGCTTGTGGCGTGGGCGCCGGAACAATCGCTCGCGGCGGTTGCGGGAAAACGCGCGACCACGTCGCCAACAACGGCACCAACCACAGCGCCGGCGGCCGAGGAAGGCGATGTCCCCAAGCCGGTCGTCGATCCGCTGCAGACGGCGGCCGCCAAACCGCTGGCGGGAATGGACGACGACGAGCCGGCCGTTCCCGCTATGACAGCCGGTGACGCCGACAAACGCGGGATGACCGAGAACGAGATTCTGCAGATGCGCCTCGTGGTCGCCCGGACTCCCACCAACATCGAGACCATCGACGCCCGGCTGTCGACGCTGTCGGTCTGGGGCCGGCTGCTGCAACGGCAGTTCCAGAGATTGGAGTTGAGCGGCCGGGACCGCATCGAGATCGAGTACTTCGACGAAGTCGGGCCGGATGGTCCCAATCCGCCGAACAAGGCGATCCGCAAGGATGTGGTGGAAGTCGCGTCGGACGCGAGCATCGACGTGCTGACGCGCGATGGGCAGGAAGCAGCGCAGCAAGTGGTCCTGAATTCGGAAATCATGCTCCGCGTGGAAGACTCTGACGCGGACATTTCCGACCGGCCGGACACGGTGACGGCCGTTCTGGCGGCGATGCCGCTTGTGGATCAGCGGACGACCGATTTGCGCGAGGCGATCGCGCCGACAACGGCACCCGCGACACAACGGGCCACGCCCGGCGAAGCAGGCGGGGGAACGGAACAGGCCAAGGCCGTGCCGCTTGTGCCCGAAGGAGCGGCCTCGATCAAGGTGACGCTTACGGAAACGGGGACGCACACGGGGATCTTCCAGAAAGTGATTTCCGTGACCAGGGAGGGGTTGATCAGCGATGGCGGCAATCCGCTGTCGCTGCGCAATGAGCGGTCGCGAAACAGCCTGTCCGCGCTGCGAATGGCATATGTGGACGCCAAGGCCATCCGTCACCCGGACGGATGGGTGCTGGCCAAAACGGTCGACTGTATCGCCGACGCCGGCGGCGACGTGGCGGCCGTGAAATACCGGCAGACGCCGCTGGATATGGAAGCCAAGCTCCGCCGGGCCGTGGCGGCCGGGGAAATCGGCAAGATCTACCTGGACCTCGGCCTCGCCCGGCGCGGACGGGAATTCCTGGCATCAGCCCAGGCCGACTGCAATGAAGTCGCCAAAGCCGGTGACCAGAGCGGCCTGGCGGAAGAAGCACTGCATCACTCATGGCGCATCTACTTCTACGCGGGGCTGCTCGATGAAGCAGTGGCGGCCTGCCGGACACTGATGGCCCGCTATCCCAGGAGCGAATACATCGGCGATGCGATGTTCGCCATGGGTCAGGCCAGCCTGGAACGTGGCGAAAAGCAGATCGAGCAGGATGTCGCGGCCGGCGGGAAACCGGGCATCAATCGCGATCTGACGCGGGCGATCGCGGAATTTGACAATCTCGTAAAACGGTTCCCCAGCAGTCCGCTGGCGCCGGAATCGCTGTTCATGATCGGCCGGGCCAAAAT
>JANYKD010000054.1 GCA_025361735.1 Phycisphaerales bacterium | reverse complement strand
GAATGATGGCCGTTCGCGAGGTGGAGCCGAATCCACAGGTGCTGGCGACGGATCGCCATATCATGCAGGGATACGTGGATCTGTTGGGGTCCAACTGGGATGCGTCCAGGAAGCAACTCCAAGGCGTTTCGACTGTCATCGGAGGCGAGAGCTATCGTGTCATGATCGCCACAAACGGCCGAAAGGCCGTTGCTGCGACGGTGGATGACTCGATTCAACAGAGTATCGACAAGTCCCGGTTGGCGACGACCCGGCCGGTATCGTGCCGATGCAGCATCCGCACGACGCCCGGAAATGTGGGGCTGGCGGAGCTATTCATCGAGAGATCCGACAATGGCCCCGCCGCGTGGACTGTCAGTTTTGAATAGAGGCCAGAGACATGAAACATTTGTGCAGATCGCTCTTGGTTGTTCTGCTCATGGCGGCGGGAAATGGTGTAGGGCCAGCCGCTGTCGCCGCCGAACTTCCGATCAATATCTTCAACTATTCCAAGCTGCCGGTCCATGCCGCCGCCGTCACTCTGGATGAGAAAGAACTCTGCACGAAGCTTGGTCTTCCGGAAGGGAGTGCCTTGCGCTTTCGCGCGGCGGACCAGGCCCGGGCCATCCCGATCACGCGCGGGTTGCGGGATGAGCGGCGAGTCGTTGAGCTCTATGTCTCGCTGCCGCCCACATCGCGTTTGGACTTGATTGCCGAGAAGGCGGACCGTTGGGAGATGACAGCGGTGGCTGAGGCGACATGCGATCCGGCCGGCGCGGCGGGCAAAATCCGCAATGGGGTTCTTGACGTCACTTTCGGCCGGAAAGGATGGGATTTGGCATTTGAGTCACCGGGGGCGAAGGCTGCGGGAACTGCCTTGGTGAAAGAGGGGATTCTCGATTTCTGGGTCGACAACCAGAATCGCGGCCGGATTCAGTTTGGCAATCCGAAGGACATGGGGCTGGCCCATTACGCCGATGCGAAGGTGGAAAAGTGCGATGCCTCGGTGGGACCCGATGGCCGGGCGATCTTCCGCATCGTGCGCCGCATGGACGGGCTGGCGGCAAAGATGTCGGTCACGGAGACTTTCGAACTGGTTCCGGGTCTGCCGATCCTGCTCTGCCGCGTGCAATGGCGCAATGAAGGCGATGCGCCGCTGTGGGTTGCGTACGTCAGTAGCGGCGATGGGATCAAGGGCAAGTGGGCTAAGGACCTGATGCCCGGCCCGCTGATTGAGCGCAAGAAGTCGCCGGTCATGGGCGATCTGGACGGCAGCGAGACGCGCCCCGCCTGGCTGCCGCAGCTTTGCCGCATCAGCATGGAGTCCCTGACAAGCGGGTGCGGCTTGGGCATGTCCACGCTTTTGCCCATGCCCAATAAGGTCGGCCAGGGCTCGATGGTCTGGGGCTGCGGGGCCGGTGGCTTCCAGTGCAACTTCATCGACCCGGTTCAGGGGCAGTTCCCCTTCCTGGTCAAGCCGCACGAATCGTCGGACAACGGCTTTGCATTCCTGGCGATACAGACCGGAACCAGCGTCTACCGCCAGACCGTCGAGCTTTGGCAGGCCCTTCAGAAGGGCGCCATGCCGCGGCTGGCGCCGCCGTGCGCTGTGTTAGTCGGAGGGGAGCCGCTGTATGCCCAGACGGTCTCTGAATTGTCCAGCCATCCGGAGCTATTGCAGCCCAACGGTATGGTGCAGAAGGCGGCGCTGCGAATGGATTTCAACAAGTATTTCCAGTGCCGGGTGTTGGTCGACGCATCGGCGCAAAATCCCGTAGAGATCACAGCCCGGCCGATGACACCCGGCAAGCCAGCCATTTCGCTGCTACGGACCGACAAGACCGGGGATTACACGATCGACTTGAACAAGAGCTTTTCCAAAGCCGATGAGTTGGCGTTCGTGCTTGAAGTGAAGACAAGCGGATCGGCATCTCTCAAGGACCTGTCCATTGCCGAAGTTCTTCCGATTGCTCCCGAAGTCCTCTCGCCGGTGCCCGATGCCTCCATCACCGACATTGCCACCATGTTCCGCTGGAAGGCGATCCCCGCGGTCGTAGAGTACGAGTTGCAGCTCTCGCAGTCGACCGATTTCATTTCACCCGCCAGCGAGCGCATCACCAGCAGCCAGGATTCGCCGTGGTACATGCCGCCAGACGAGAAGCTGCCGGCGACCGGCAAGTGGTACTGGCGTCTGCGCGGAGTAAAGGGCAATGTCCTGGGCGAATGGTCGGCGGTGCGCAGCTTTACCGTTAACGATGACCACTCGACCAAGCCGCTCAAGCGGCCGCTGACACCGCAGAATCCGCTATTTACACTGGAAGCTACCCGCGTTCTCGACTACATGGCGTTCCATCCCGACATTCCGGCCGACATCGCGCCGTACGTCGGCATCATCGCCGAAGGCTTCGAGGGCAAGGGGATGACCGTGACGGACTTCGCTCGCGGCATGGACAAACAGCCGCACTGCATCATGCTGCGCAGCCACTGGGTGAGCCTGGCCGACGTCGAATGGCTCGCCCAGCACGTGCCTAACTTCATCGGCATCCAGGGTGGCGAGCACCTCAGCGATCTGTACACGGAGGGGAAGGATCGCGCCATGACCTACGCTCATCGCCTCACCCGGATCTGCGCCAAGTACGGCATGATCTACCAGGAGGCCGACGGTACCTACAAGGATGACAAGTGGCAGAACTTGATGGACAAACAGGGCGCGTTCGTCCGCCAGTATGGCCCGTGGCTGGTCCTGTCGCAGAAGAACAACATCATCCGCCGACAGTTCTACTCGCAGAGCGCGGCCATGGGGCTGTGGCTGGG
>JANYKD010000540.1 GCA_025361735.1 Phycisphaerales bacterium | reverse complement strand
CCCAGCCAGTGAGGGCACTGGCTGCACTGTATTAGCGATATGCTCTTGCCCTGGGCCAACGGGCGGCAGAGTCTCGCTACTGTAATAGCGCACCGGACGAGCAAGACCATCGCGGGCGAGCGTGGCGTACGCCTGGGCGATCTCAACGGGCGACGCTTCCGCGCCGCCGATGGCGAGAGACAGCCCGTAGACACGCCGCGCCCGCGCCAGGCTGGCCAAGCCGAGTTTGTCCATGAGCGACACGGCCTCGGGAACTCCGACTTTCTCCAGCACGAGCAGGGCGGGGATGTTGCGGCTTTGGGCCAGTGCGTCGGCCGCGGTCATCCGTCCGGCGAAGTGCCGGTCGTAGTTACTCGGCGCGTAGCCTGGCCATGCGGCGGGCAGGTCGATGAGGATTTCGCCGGGAGAGCACGAGCCTGTCTCGAACGCCGCGGCGTAGATGAACGGCTTGAGCACCGATCCCGTGGAACGCCGCTGGGCCGTGAAATCGACGGCCGGCGAGAGCCCGCGCGTCAGGCTCACGGCAGCGCGACACTCCGCAGACGGAGTGTCCAGCACGACGATGGCAACGCTGTCGACCTGTGCCGGACCAATGCGGACCAGGGCCTCGTTTGCGGCGGCGGCCGCCTGTCGCTGGAGGTTCAGGTCGAGTGTCGTGCGGATCTCTCCGGCGGTTGTTCGCTTTCCGATCCGCAGCAATGTAGGTAGTGCCCCATCAGCGTGGGGCGCGGCGCCCGTGTGGTCCTGGGGCAGCGGTGTCCAGCTGGCGACCACCGGCTCGGCTTTGGCCGCGTCGTGTTCCTGTTGAGTGATGTAGCCGCAGTCGAGCATGCAGCGGAGTACATGGTCGCGCCGGGCGAGCGCCGGGCCGGGGTTGCGGTCGGGCCGCAACGCGCTCGGCCGCTGCGGCAGGCCGGCCAGCAGTGCCGCCTGCGCCAGCGTCAGGTTGCGACAGGGAATGCCGAAGTATTGGCGGCTGGCCGCCCCGGCACCAACGAGATTCCCGCCAAACGGTGCGCGATTCAGGTACTCGGTGACAATCTGCTGTTTGCTCAGCCGTTTCTCAATCTGGCAGGCCCGCACGGCTTGCTCGATCTTGCCGATGAGCGAGCGCGATTGCGGATCGCGCAGTCGCTGCACCTGCATGGTGAGCGTGCTCGCACCGCGGCGGATGCGCAGGGCCGTGACATCTTGCCAGAGCGCCGCCGCGGCCGCGGGCCAATCGACGCCGGAATGGCTGTAGAATCGCCTGTCTTCCACGGCGACGATGGCGTGGACCAGGTGTGGGCTGATCTGCTCGGCCGCCAGCGGCAGGTGCCAGGTGTCATCCTCCGAAGCCACGGCCGCCAGCTCGATGCCACTGCGGTCGTAGAAGACAGTGGACGGCCTGGGCGGGCACTCCAGGTTGGCGGGATACGGCCAGCATGCCACGGCAAGGCGGAACAGCAACAGGAGGAGCAGGGGGGTGACAACGGCGAATGCGCCCGCCCGCAGCAGACGGCGCCGCCAGCGATGCCATCGGGTCTTGGAGGGAGGATGTGTCGCGATGGTATTCAATGGCCTCGGGATAGTTGACACTGCCAGTGGGGCCTGTTTGTAGTCCCGCCTTCAGGCGGCTCTTCTGCAGACCGCCTGAAGGCGGTACTCCGAACCTACTTTGTCTCCGTGACCGCGCCTGTCGGCAACACGGTCAGCGTCTTGGCGCCACAGAACGTGCTCTGCCGGCCGCTGTCGTACATGCACTCGGCATGCACGGGCGGAACGGTGAATGTCCCGGCCGTGACCGCCCGGGCGACATAGGTGTAGCGGGCTTCTCCGGCCTGTTTCATCTGGTCGACCAGGATCATCCGATCGTCGCGGATATCCAGTCGCGGGTTCTCAAACCCCGGCGCAGCCGTACTCTTGTCGGGTTGCGTAGCATCCGTTTTCTCGGTCGTCTCCAGGCGCGGGTTCTCGATTTCCAGGCCGGCAGGAAGCAGATCGGCGATGACGATGTGCGGCAGGGCGATGGGTGTGCGGATGGTCAGCTCGACCAGCACGATGTCGCCGCTGCGGACGCGGTCCATATCCAGTGGCCGACGGTCGCGCATGAGATAGGCGCGGCGGATTTCCATGCCCTTGTCGCTGTCGGCGACGGGCGACGATGGCGTGCCGGATTGCACCCAGGTGACATAACCGCGAGCCGTGGCCGGGCCGGTCAGACGGATCTCCAGCGGCTGCTCGCCAACTGGGCGAGTGGCCGGGGCGGACCATCTCAGCGTCTGGCTGCCATCAACGTGGGCCACGCTTTGCCCGCCGACAAGCAGATCGGCCGTCGTGTACGGCTGCTCGTTCTTACTCTGCCGCAGATACCGGCCCAGCGCCATGGCGGCGAAGGCCGTGTCCTGCGTGCTGTACCACTGGCCATTCCGACCCATAGCCGCGAGCTGCTCCGCGAGTTTGGGAATTGCGGGATGATCGGGACGGACTTGCAGGAAGGTGTTGAGCGCGACAGCGATGTCGCGCGCGGGCGAGCCGAGGTTGCCTTCGAGTTGCCGGTCCTTGCGCGGCAGCGGAGGAATCGGCGGCAGGAGTTGCTCCGCGGCGCTGCCTCGTCCCGCGGCGAGCCAGGCGCCGGCCAGGTGGAAGCGTGCTTGTGTCGCACTTTCACTGCCGTTGGCGGCCGGCTTCTTCAGCAGTTCATCCAGGCGTCGCATGGCATCTCGCTCGGGCTTACCGGCCAGCGCCAGTGCGTAACAAGCGTAGGCGTTGAGCTCCAGTCGGTCACCGTCATCGTCGAGCGAAGCCAGCAAGCCACGCACATAAGCGGCCAGACGATCCATTGCCGACTCGGGCACGGCGTAACCGGCCGTGCGAGCTTCGACGAAGAAGTGCAGGCCATAGACACTGCCCCAAGGCCACTCGCTGGATCCGCCTGGCCACATGGCCAGTCCGCCGCTGGCGGTCTGCATGCTCAGCACGCGGAAGATGCCGTGCTGCATGGCCATCGTGGTGCTGGCGGGGTCGAAGACGGAATCGCCCAATTGCTCGCGAATGTCCCTGGCGTACAGCAGCGGCAGACACTTGCTGATCGTCTGCTCGCAGCAGCCGTAGGGATATTCCGAGAGTGATTCCAACGCGCGCGGCAGTTCCAGCGAGGGCTTGGGCGCGATCATGATCTTGAGGCGTTCGGTTCCCGGGAGCATGGCATTGGGCAGGCGGAATGTCGCCGGCTCGCCGGGCACGATCGCTTTGGTGTCGGAGTTGACGATCGCCGGCGAGGCGGGACGCACGGGGATCTCCACCACTTCGTGATAGCTCTCGCCGTGGGCGGTGGCCGTGAGATCGAGATGGACGACACCGATGGCGGCGGACGCCAGCATCTCGACCCAGACGATTTCCCGGGTGCCCGGTTCGAGCGTCTTGGTGGCGGTCGTCAGCTTGCCCGGCGCGTTGCCTGTGAAGGACAACGGCGAGGCATCGCCTTCGAGGCAGAGGATGGCCAGGTCGATCTTCGAGGGCTCGGTCAGGTTGTTGATGATGGTCACCGGGACCTTGAACCGGTCGCCGGGCGCGCAGAAGCGAGGCCAACTGCTTTGGACGATGATCGGCGTGCGGTCCAGGACATCACTCTCGCCTGAACCCACGCCCCTGGCGTGATGGGCCACGGCGGAGACGTGGACCTTGCCGAGGAATTCGGGCAGGCGGAAGTCGGTGGTGGCGATACCGTCGGCGTTGGTGTGCAGGATCGCCGAAACCATAGCCACCGGCCGGACGCGGCGGGCGGTGACCGGGGAGAGCGCGCTCAGCTCATCACCGCCGTCGCCGCCGACCGCCTGCTGGCCGGCCGGCTTGGTCACCTCGGGCATGAGGCGGTCGTAGATGTCGCCGGTCTGCACGCGCAGCGCCCGCGGCGCGGTGAAGAACGCAAACGGAGACGGGGTCTCGTATCCGGTGAGTTGGAGAATGCCCTCATCAACGGCCGTGACGGTGACGGCTGAGTTGGCGACCGGCTTGCCCGACGCATCTGTCACGCGCACGCCGACGGGGAGCGTATCGATGGGGCGGATTTCCTTCGGAGTCTTCACTTCAACCGCCAGGCGGCGATCGGAGCAATCGACCGGGAGCCGCCGCACGCCGAAGGCGCGGTGCGTGCGCCATGGGCCATTGGCATCGACCTTGCGGACCACGGTGGCACAGATGTAGGCGTTGGGCCGGCAGGCATCGGTGATCTCGATGGGCACGCTCACCTGCGAGGCCTTCATCTCCAGGACCTGCGTCATGATGACATCATCGGTCTCGATGCTCAGGAGCAGCGTCCCCGCGAACGGGCTGCGGACGACGACGGTCGCCTTCTCGCCCGGGTGCAGCGGCGTCGCCAGTTGCGGCACCTCGGCCGGCCGGGTTGAAGGACGGGTGGCCGGGGTGACCGACGACCGGGTGACAAGCAATTCAAGCTGCTCGGGATGTTCCCGGCTGATGCTCTCTTCCCAGGCACCACTGGCGGCCAGCAGCTCGATCGTCGAGCAGAAACCGGTCTCCGGGTCGCGGGCGCAGATGAGATAGTTGCCTTCCTGTGGCGGCGTGAAACGCCAGATTCCCCGGCCTTTCACCATGGCCACGGGTGTTGCCTTTGCGACCGAGTCGAGCACGCGCGTGCTGTCCCAGCGATAACGGCCATCGCGGAAAACCAGCGAGTTGTTCCAGTTCTCGCGGAAGACTTCGACATTGACCGTCGCTTCTTCTTCAACAACGCCTCCGGACGGGGTCACGAGGGCCAGTTCGAGGGGCGTCGTCGTGCCCGGGGTGATGACGCGGGAGGCGCGGCGCAGGCCGAGATAACGGGGGATGCGGTCGACGATGATCTCGTCGGTGGTGGTGACGGCCCGGCCGCCGATCTCGTGGACGGATGCGGAGACGAGCAGCCGCCAAGGGCCGAGCCAGGTGTTGTTGTCGGCGTCGGCGTCGGAATCGGGGGCCTTGGAGGCGGGCGATATCTGGCGGTGGACTGCGTGCTTGACATGTTTCGTAGGCGCGGCGCTCTGGCCTTCGATCACCTTGTCGAACTCGACCTCGGCGGTGCCGTGGCCTTTGGCGTCGAGCGTGATGGCTTCGAGGTCGAGCTTGCGATGCGAAACCGAGGGTTTTGTGGACAGGCGCGCCGAATCGCCGAAGGTCCACTGTTTCCAGGCGGCGTGTTCAAACGAGACCGGCGTGGCGATGGCCGCCAGGTCGGTGCTCAGGCCGGACGCGGGCAGGCCAAAGAGATAGTCGGCCTGGATCACGGCGGTCAGCGGGCCGTCTTCCTCGAGGACGCGCGGCGTGACGCCGTCGGCCGGCTTTGCCGCCTCGTCGCCTTGCAGGCTCAGGGACGCCTTGATGCGATCGGGCATGTAGTCTTCGACGAGGAACGAGACCGCGCCGAAGTGCTCGCGGACGTCGCCGGGCAGTTGCAGGTGGGCCTTCCAGCGTCCGGTGGGCAGGTCGGCCGGCAGCTCGACATCGAAGGCGCAGGCGCCGTCGGCGTCGAGTGTGACCACGCTGCTCTTCCAGTCGATGCGGTCGGGCCGCTCGAGCTGCCAGCGCACGGGGAACGCGGGCGGCACCGAGAGGTCCGGCCCGCGCACGATCGCCCGCAGGTGAACCGTCTCGCCGGGGCGATAGACGCCGCGTTCGGTGTATACGAACGCTTCGTGACCCTTACGCAGATACTCATCGCCGCCGATGTCGGCGTGGGAGAGGTTGAGTTTCGTGCGCTGGAGGTCGAGCCAGGTCAGGTCGCGGCCGCCCTGCGCCAGCGCGGGACGCGTCTGCGGCGGCTGCATGAGGGCGGCCATGGTCGCCAGCAGCGTGGCCGGCCGGGTCGCGGGCGAGGCGAGGGCCAGCCGCTCCGCCAGCACAATGCTTGCCTTCTCGCCGGCCGCGGGGACGAGCGAGCCGATGCGGGCCAGGCCGTTCTCATCGGTGATCGCTTCGCCTAGTGTCTGATTCTTGTCTGAATAGACACGCACGCGCACTTGTCCAAGCGGCGTGCCCTTGCTGAGGGAAACCGCCCAGATGTAGACGGCGTCGCGCGTCTGCTTGGCCGAGAGGGCGATGTCGGAGAGCGTGACCAGCGCCGAGGCGGATTCAACGAAGGGCTCGCTGTCGGTGTCGTCGTCGTCGGATTCGCGGATGAATCGGCTGGACGGCGGCCGCGGGGTCGTGGTGCGTTCATCGAGCAGAGCGACGCGATAGACACCGTCGCGCGGCGCTGATGGCGGCAGCAGTTCATCGAGCGACAGCGGGATCTGCTGCGGCTTGTTCTTCTCGCGCGCCAGCGTGATTACCTCGCTGGCGACCGGTTCGCTGTAGGACTCGGGATTGCGGTTGCGCCACGACCAGCGTGACGTACTGTTGTGCCAGGAGACAATGTTGTTGTCGTAGACGCGGGTGATCTCGACCTTGAACCGGGCGACGTTGGTGGCGTGCGCCATGATCAGCCGGTTGCCGGCGGAGCCCAGGTAGCCATCGGTGTGGTCGAGCCAGAGCGACGCGGTCCGATCCGGGATGAATGCCGAGAGCACGGTGGGCCGGGGAAATTGTCGTTCATCACTGCCCGCCGGCGGGGCGGCAATCTTCACGGCGTAGCGCGTGCCGGGCTGGAAATCGCCGGAGAGTTTGGCTTCGTGGCCATCGCCGGAGATTGTGAAGGGGACGGCCGGCTCGACCGAGACGAGCTTTCGCAGCAGGTCGGCGGCCGCCTTGCCGTTGAACTCCAGAGAGAGTTCCACGGGCCCCATGGCCGGCGAATGGGCGGAGAGTCCCATCGCCATCAGCCGCGGGCTGACGCTCACGTCGTAGCCGAAGGACTGGGGGATTCCCAGCGGACCGCTGACACCGGCCAGGCCGGCCGACAACCAGAAGCGAAGCTTGCAGTCGTCGCTGTCCGTTCGCATATGCGGCAACGGGCCGACCAGAACCTTGATCGTCCGCGACGGCTGCTTGTCGAGGACGCTGGCGGGCACGTGGGTCTGCGAAGTGGAGCCGGATCCTGCGAGCGTGGTGATGCCCAGGTGCTGCTGCAGATCGGCCGGCAGCACGGCGTCGTTGAATGTCGCCTCGAGCTGGATCTTGTCATCGTCGATGGCCGACTGGCGGACATCGAGGAGCTGGAGCGAGCCCGTGGAGAATTCGGAGACGAACGGAGCCGAGAGCCGGAAGCCGTCGGTGCTGGCGATCCGGTCGGCCGGGATGGTGAGGGTGTAATGCGAACCGGGATGGAGTTCGCCATCCGGCAGGAAGGTCAGCGTTCTGGCATCCTGCCACTGAAAGCGGCCAGGCAGGGGTGGAGCGATGACGGCCGGTGCGGCGCCATCGCGTCGCGGCTGAATGTCGAGGTTGAACTTCCAGACGAGTTTGGGTTTGCCGAGTGTTCCCGGCGGGTCGAATCGTTCCACGCGCAACAGGTCGCGCCGCTGTGGCCGATGCGAGTTGGCGTACCAAGCCCAGATGCCCAGGTTGGCAAGGGCGAAACAGACGACCGTGATCCAGAAACGAAGCCGCACCGCCGTGGGGGTGGAAGGTGTCATCGAACGATCCTCCTTGATCGTACGGATTGACGAAGCAGATTTCACTACGCTAGTGAACGGCGGGATTATACTTCCGCCGCAAGCCACCACAATCAAAAAATCCGCAGCGGTTTGGGGATGGATTGGGGATAACTTGCGGGGTTAGCGGTGGATGGTGAACAGATCTCCCAGGGTGGAAGGGGCTAAGACACAAAAAAGTTGTGTTGGGAGGCGGCCACGTCTGGTGTAAGTTGTTGTCTGCATTCAGGTTGTGATTCTTACGATGGTGGCGAGTGGCGAAAAAAGCGACCTGAAACCGACCAAGAACCGACATAGAACCGACCGGGAACCGACATGGTATCGACGTAGAACCGACCTGGTATCGACCGGGAACCAACGTGGGAACGACGGGAGTTGCCAGTTGTTGGTTGCCAGTTGCCAGGGGATGGAAGAATGCGGAATGCGGAATGCGGAATGCAGAATGCAGAATGCGGAATCGGCAGGGGGGACTATCAACTGGCAACTATCCACCATCAACTTCTGCGACGGATTGTTAAAGAGCGAATGACAAACAGAATCATAACATGGTGCGAACTGGAATACAACTGGAAAATATTGATGTTAGATATCGGTACTTGGCCGGGGCGGCGATGTTTCAGGGGCTGGTGATGGGGTAGACCCTGTCGCCAACGAAGCGGCGGAAAGACTCGTTTTCGACGAATTGCTTGTAGACCTGGGTGTCGTCCCTGAGCGGGAGTAGCATCACTTTGCCGAGGGCTTGGTCGTGGAAGAAGCTGGGGCCGGAGTGTACGATGCGCGGTGAAGGGGGTGCCCATGGAAAGAAGAAGGGGAAGAAACGTGATCGGAGCATTGGCTGCGTCGCCGTCCCATTTCTCTGTTCGTAGTACCAACGGGTACTTATGGGGCACTTGTTAGCGATTGCTCGAATACGCGAATCTGCTTCATCGCGTCGGCGAAGTCCCAGAAGTGGATGTTGCCGTCCGAGCAACCGGCCACCAATTGCCCGCCGTCCGCGATGAAACCCATTCCGGTGATATTGCTGGTGCCTGTGAACTGGCCGCGATGGCGGCCGGTTTTAACGTTCCAGACGCTGATTCCCCGCGCGCCGAAGATGCCACGGGCCTTGCTGGCGGCCAGGAGGTACTGGCCGTCCGGCGACCACATCAGTCCATCCACAGATTCGCAGCCTGATCGTTCAAAGGGCCAAATACCGTGAACCAACTCCCCTGTGTCCGTCTTCCATAGGCGGATGTGAAGTTCGCCTTGCGGCTGGCCGGCAAGCTGTTTGTCGGCAATGACAGCCGCCACCATCGATTGGTCGGGGGAGAAGGTCACAAGGCCAAGGTAGCCATCGGTGTCCAGTTGAGCAACCTCCTGTCGCTTTTCGAGATTCCACAGCAATATCTCTCCCTTCTTCAACTTCACCAGCGCCCGCTTGATCGTGGGGGCCGGCGCGTACTGAAGCAAATCTTCCGGAGCATCCGGAATTTGATCCGCATGCACCCAAGTCCTGGCATCGAAGATGCGCAGCGCTGGTTTGCCGGACTGGGCAAGCAAGTAGCGGCCATCGGCCGTGAACCGCGGACAGGACAGCGAATACCGACGTCCATCAATCCACGGTTCCGCAAATGTCAGCGAAGGCTTCCATGTGCTCGTATTGAACAGGACGCATTCAATTGATCCACACGCCACGGCCTTGGTGCCATCCGGGCTGAACGAGATGCTACTGAATGGCTGGGAGGCAGGGATCTCTTTCAACAACTCATGGGTCTTGGGATCCCACAACTGGATCGGACTGCCGGAGGTCACGAAGGCGAGTTGCTTTGCGTCGGGCGAAACAGCGAAGAAACCGCAATAGCCGCCTTTGCCGGCCTCTATCCGGGCTGTCGGTTGAAACGGCGGCACCCATGATCCGATGCCGCTGCCGACCTGGCGCAGGACTTCCCACGCCGCGTCCGGCGCATTGGCGCGGTCGTAGATACGGACCACGGAGCGGTCTGTATCAAACCACTGGATCATCATCCGCCGACCCGTCGGCGGAAGGCGCGAGCCATCCTCGGGTAGTTTCGGCAGCAGTTCATTCAGGCGTTTGAGAGCATCGGGCGAAATACTATTGCCACCGGCTCCTTTCGAGCCAAAGTCGCTGTGCGAGAAACTGGAGGATTGGCCGTCGATGGTGACTTGGGTGCCGAAAACCACTTCGCCACGACCTGGGAAGTCATCCGGTCTCTTCTGCTCATCCCTCTCTACGGCGGCAATGAGCAACTTGAGCCGGACCTCATTGCCAAACATGTTGGCGACGGGTGCCAGTAGCGCGTGCTCGCGCACCCACTGCTTGTACTCGGCTGCTGCGCCCTGTTGGGGTCGGGCAGTGGAGATATCCTCCGCGGCGGAAACGCGTGCTCCCCATATCAGGCACATGAGCCCCAGAGCGCTGAAGGTAGATCGTGTGTATGCAACCATGGTTGTGTGCTTCAATTCTGGCTCACGGCAGCCGGTAGAGATACACGCCGTATTTCCCATCTTCCGGTCCGCCCGCAAAGCCCGCGGCAACAACTACGTAGCCCAGGGGGCTGTATTCGATACGGGTGACGTGCCCTTGGATGCCGGCCAGCGAATACTGGGCCTTACGCGTGAATGCCGCGGGGTTTTGAGGGTCGGCCACGTAGTGTTCGAGAATGGTTGGGGTGCAGGACCAGACGGAGCCGGGCTTGTCCGAGAGCAAGGCAAAACCGGCGAGTCGCCAGCCGACTCGCGACAAGCCGTCCGAAGCCGCGACGGTGACAGTTCCGGCCACCTTGCCATCCCGGACCACATTGAAGCGATTCGCGGGGTTGCGCCAGACTCGCCCGAGCCATAGATTTCCGCTCTGGTCGAGCAGAAACGGCATGCCCTGATCTTCGATCTCCTGAACCACGCCCTTCTCGGTCAGACGCAAGGCCTTTTGGCCGCGGATCGACAATGACAGCGATTGCCGATCCTTCGATCTAGCCACACCGACGAATCCAGGCAGCCACAATGCGCCATCGCGGTCAATGATGTTCAAATATGCGAGGCGGTCAAAGACTTGCGGTGCCGGCATCAGGCGTACCGCGCCGTCTTTGATCTCCCCAAAGAATGCGGCCTGACCGCCGAGTTCGGGCGCCATCGAGAAATGATTCAGGTAGACCCGGCTGCCGTCCCCGAGTCCGCACAAATACTCGACCTCCGGCCGGGGCACGCCGGCACGGGTGAGGGCATCGCCGGCATCGATCCAGGCGTTGCCAACCAGCACGCGGAGTTTACGTTCTTCTTTGACCCAGATGTTCCCGCCTTTGTCCGCAACAATCGAAAGCCAGTCACTCGATCTACTTGAAGGAAAGGGCGCAGCGAACGCATCGACGAACCGCTTGCGGTTCTCTGCGATCATCTTGGCCAGTGGCAGGTCGCGAAGAATCGTATCACCGGCAACGAACACAGTTCCGTATGCTTCGGCGCGCGGGTCGTCATGGATCTGGACCAGGACCTCACCGCCCCGACCGACCAGATACCCCACGACCTGGCGGAGCCATCCGGTCCGTCCGACGGGGAGCCGACTGACGCCCGTCCACTTCTTACCGTCGAAGCGAACCAGTTCATCCTGCAGATTTGACGTCCACACTACCCCGTCGGAGCCGATCGCGAACATGTCCTCCGGATAGCTGGTGCGGGCCGCCTGCAACACGATCGGCTCGAGTGCCTTGTTGTCGTCGGGAGCGTCAGGCGTGTAGACCATGATCGGTCTGGCTGTCGACTGTGGGGCGCGTACGGTGACGAAGACACGCCCGTTCATCTGCACCGCGTGCAGCCACTTAAATCTGGTATCGGGCAGCGCGTCGACCGTCTTGCCGGCGGCCAGGTCGAGCAGATGCGACTGCACCCAGACTCTGTTCGGGCCAACCGGGATTGGGCCGGAATCCTCGGTGGAACGAGCATTCCAGTCGCGGGCGAATTCTGCGCCAGCGAGAACGCTGAATCGTTGCTGTTGGTCGGCCAAAGCCAGTCCGGGTCCGAGTGGCTGGCCGTTCCTGGAAATCTTGTCTGCCGCCAGGGCAGTTGCGCCGGCAGAGTCGGTGTAGATGTATTGCAGGCCGGCGATCACGTACGGACCGAATTGCTCGTTGTCGCCTTCGGCGGGCTGGGGGTGGTGAAGCAGTCGTCCGCCCCAGGTGCGCAACAATAGGCCAGGGCCGAAGTTGGCGATCTGGGCAACGGCAACCGGTTGAGCCCACACTTGGCCCCATTTTCCGTCACGCCATTCCCATACAGACGATGACTTCTGCGTGCTCGCCAGTGCGAAGAGGCTTTTGCCGTCGGAGGCCGCCAGAAGAGCAATCAAGTCCAGATTCTCTCGCTTTCCTTCGAGCAACCGCTGGTAGGTCCAATTCTTGCCGTCGAAACAATGAATGCCCCCGAGATCGGGGAAGAATCTCGCGTTGCCGAGCATCACGTTGCAGGTCTGTCTACGCAGTGCCCCGTGATTGGGGCAGTTGCCGACGAAACCCAGTTGCTCGTCAGTGTGGCGCTCGATGAACTCCTTGCCATCATACCCCAGCAGCGTCTGTGCAAATATGACGTCGAACCAGACTCGCCCGTCCGGCTCAAACAGCACCGGGCGCACTCCCCACAGTTGCGGCATCGGCTGGCCGAATTCCCGTTCGATCAGTTTTCGTGCGGCGGCCACGTCGCCATCACCGTATCGCTGTCCAACTTCCAGCCAAATTCGCTGATCGGGACTGACATAGACGGACCGCACCTCGTCCGGAAGGGGCTGCCAGCGCACGTTGCGGATCGCGCAATCCACATGCTTGACATCCTGTGGGACCGCCGCCACACAGATGGTTGAGAGAATCACGCAGGCGATCGTTCCTGTTGCCCGTGCCGCTATCCCGAGTCGACTATTCATTTGGAAGCCCCGATCGTTATAAGGTGTGTCTATAACTGGACCACATCCAGTGCTGTCGGATCACATCACATCGGCGAGGATCTCGATACTCTCGATACGCCTGCATAATTGCGAAAAGATGTTGAGGATCCCGATGCAGCAGATGCCGGTTGTTGAGCGCCTTGTTCCGGCTCGAACATCAATCTGCTGACAATGTTATAATATAGTGGCTTGTGGTTACGGTGGCAAATCTGGCGCTGGCGATGGTCCGGGTTCAGCCACTGTAGCGCGGCGGGTGAAACGGCGTGCGCGCCGGTTAGCCGCAGAAGGAGACCTACCGTCACACGATGAATTGTCCCACGGCGCCTACACGCCCACCGGCCACGCCGGAACTGAAACAAACGAACCGCAGATCACGCGGGCGCATCCCCAAGGCCAGGATCGGGAAGTGGCTGGCTTTCCAGCCGTTGCGGGTAACCGCGAAGATCTTCAGACGGTATCAATGGGCGATGAGGGATTTGAACCCCCGACTCCTTCGGTGTAAACGAAGTACTCTAGCCGCTGAGTTAATCGCCCGGTGTCGTGCGGGGGGGATTGTAACCGAAGGTGATGGGGAAGTCAGTAGCTCTTGGTCCGTAGTCAGTAGTCCGTGGTCAGTAGGGGGGCTGAGTGCTGGGGGTCTGCGGTCTGAAAGGCCGGAGGAGTCGTCGAGGGATCAGCAGGCCCGGATCTCCTCCGCCCTTTCAGGGCGGGGTGTAACGGGTTGTCCAACACCCAGGGTATGCGAGTACGCAAACCCTGGGCTGAACTCTTCGGCCCCTTCAGGGCCAATACCGCATCCGCCGAAAGTGTAATGGACCGGCCAGGAGAAGAATTGCGCTGGTTTATAGGGGCTGGCGCGGGGGTTTGTTGTACAATGCGGGCGATGGACTTTCTGAAGACTACGGCCGGGAAGGTGATCAGCGGGTTCGTGTCGCTCGCGGTGGTGGCGGCCGCCATTTCGTGGTGGCGGATGGATGAAGCCACCAAAACCATGCTGGTCAACGGCACGGGGAAGATCGTCGGCTGGGTGCTGATCGTGCTGTTAGTGCCCTGGGCGACGTTCTTTATCATCAGCAAGGTGGCCAGCCTGGGGAGCAATCTGGCCGGCGGGCTGCTGGTGCTGGGATATACGGTGCTGGAGTTTGTGCTGCTGCTGTGGATGTTTTCCTGGAACGTGCATGGAACGGGAGCGTGGACGGCGGCGGTGGTCGGATTGCTGTTCGCGGCGGTGTATAATGTGTTTACATGCGACTGGTTAGCAGAGAGAATGGAAGGCTGAGCCACGGGAGGAACGATGCCGCAGGTTGGCCAGAGAATCAGTGAATATGTGCTGGAAGCCCGTCTGGGCGCCGGGACGTTCGGTGAGGTGTGGCTGGCGCGCCACCACGTCTGGGCGGACCAGCTCGTGGCGATCAAGATCCCCATCGAGCCGGGGTATATCCAGAACCTTCAGAAAGAGGGCACGGCGATCCATGGCCTGCAGCACCCGAACATCGTGCGGGCGCTGGGGTTCGATCCGTACGCGGATCCGCCGTATCTCATCATGGAGTACATCCCGGGGACCAGCCTGCGGACGCTGATCGCCGAGCGCGCGCTGACGACACAGGATGCGGTGTCGGTGCTGCGGCAGATCCTGCAGGGGTTGCAGTACGCGCATGCGCATGGCGTGGTGCATCGCGATATCAAGCCGGAGAACGTGCTCGTCCATGAGCGGGCCAAGAAGGAGGGGCTTGGTGCGGAGGGCGTGGTGAAGGTGACGGATTTCGGGCTGGGCAAGGCCGCCAATCTGGCCGGGCAGCAGTCGATCGCGTTCTCGGTGGATGCCAACGGCGATGATGCGAAGAAGATCGCGGGGACGATCGACTATATGTCGCCCGAGCAGCGGAGCGGCGGGGATGTGGACGGCCGGGCGGATTTGTATGCCTGCGGTGTGACGCTGTACGAGATGCTGACGGGAGAACGGCCGGCGGGGACGGATCTGCCGAGCGATTTGAACGCAAAGTCGCCCAAGCAGCTTGATGAGGTTTTCCGGCGGTCGTATTCGCGGCTGGACAAGCGGTATGCGTCGGCCGAGGAATTTCTGGCGGGGCTGGAAGCGGCGAGCCGGGTTCCGCCGCCGTTGCCGAGACGTGGCGGGGTGGCCGAGCCGCCGCCGCTGCCATCGTTCCGCGGCGCGGGACAGGGCGGGGCATCGATCTACCGCGATCCGATTCCGCGCACTCCCGCCGACATCGGCAATGAGGTCGATCGGCTGAATCCGGAGCAGGCCCGGCGCGAGACGGCGTGTCCTTCGTGCCGCCGGGCCATCGGCGCGACCGACCAGTTCTGCATGAACTGCGGCGTGCAGTTGGTGGAGTGGGTGCTGCGGTGTCCGCAGTGCGGCGGCTGGCCGGAGCCGGGCGACAAGTATTGCATGCAGTGCGGCGCCACGCTGGGGCCGGGCAAGGGAGCGGTGGCGTAGTATTTGCACGCGGTGACACCATGCTTGTATTCTTTGTGATCCTGACGGTGTTGGGCTGGGTATGGACGTATCTGGTCTTTATCGCCATGTACGATGCTTCGAGGTCTCAGCGTAGAAACAAGGGAGAGAGAAACGCATGAGTGGACCGGCCGACCCATCCTGGCATCGCGAGCGCGAGAAGCAGATCATCGAACATGTGGAGAAGCTGCTGGGGGATTCGCGCCTCTCCGTTCAGACCACCGGCGGGCGGAAGCACGCCATCATGCTGGCGCGCGATGTGATGCCGTCGGACCACGAGGTGGAACTGAAGCGGATGATGATGCAGAAGGGGATACACGACTATGCCGTGCAAGGCCGGATGCCGCTGGGCCGGGAGGTGTCGATCACGCTGCGCAGGAAGCGGTTTTTCCTGTTCTGGAGCATCGTGGGGGATATGAAGGTGGTGTGCATCTCGCCTTGGCAGGATTTGCTGACCGGGCAGGATCCCCGGCCGGCGGATGTGGGCGATGTGAAGGCGGCGCTGGATCGGCTGCACAAGTTCCACGGCGTGCCGCAGACGGTGGTGCTGGTTTCCACGAGCGGGTTCACGGAGAGCGCCCGCGACCTGGCGGAGCAGCGCGGGCAGCAGATTGCGATTCTGGCCGAGCCGACAGCGGGCGGCGGCTGGCGCGTGAAGGGGCCGGCCGGGGAAGAGGCGCTGCTGAATCTGATCGATCCGGAAGAGGATGAGCAGAAGCGGCAGCGTGTTCGTGCGGAGATCGACAAGGCGAAGGTGGAATTATTATCGGGCGGGGTCAGCGCGGAGAAGATTGCCCAGAGGGCGGATTTGCCGCTGCGAATGGTCGAAGATGAAGTAAAATCGTATGCGAAGGAGCACGGCCTGTCGGCGCGAAAGCTGGACGGGGCGTTGCTGATGTATCGCGAAGGCTCGGGCCTGGGTTCGCCCGCGCGCAACGGAGGTTCGGACATGCCATTTATCGAACGGCTGAAATCGCTCTTCTCCATGAGGGGCGAAACCGAGAAAAAGATCACGCTCCTGTCGGAGCGGCGGGCGGCGCTCAGCCAGCAGCGGGATCAGGGGTTCGAGGAGATGGCCGCCCTGGAGACGCAGGAGAGTCAGCTCAAGGAAGATTTCAAGAACACGACGAGCAACCTCACCAAGAAGCGGCTGACGAGCCAACTGCTGCAGCTTCGCAAGGATCTGGAGCGTCGCCAGCAGGTGCTGGGGATGCTCAATCAGCAGATCAACGTGGTCAGCACGCATCTGCACAATCTGGAACTGGTGCAGCAGGGTTCGTCGGCGAAATTGCCGGACTCGGAAGAGCTGGCGGGAGATGCGGCCAAGGCCGAGGAAGTGATGGCCGAGTTGCAGGCGAGTTACGAGGTGGCCGGTTCGGTGTCGGCGGCGGGACCGTCCGGCATGAGTGACGAGGAGCAGGCGCTGTTTGAGGAGTTGGAAAAGGAAATGAACCCCGCGAAGGCGGAGGCGGCGCCAGCAGAGAAGACGCCGGCGCAGGGCGGCGCCGTGCGGACGCCCGCGGAGAAGGGCCCGAGTGTGGCGGCCGAGGTGCCGCAGGTGCCGGATTCGCCGGCAAAGGCGAGGGAACGCCGGGCTGAGTTGGGTTGAACCGGTGATCGGTAACCGGTGATCAGTGATCGATCGTTCGCTGATCGCCGATGACTGATGACCGATAACCGATGACCGATCACTGATTACCGATCACGGGACGCACAATGGCTCTTCTGGACAGAATATTCGGCAAGAAGCAGAAGTCGCTCAGCGAACTCAATCGCCAGGAGATTCGCAAGGAGGAGATCCTCACCGAAAAGCAGCGGGATCGCCTGTTCAAGAAGGTCGAGCAGATCGCCGTCGACAAGAAGAAGCTCTTCGAGCAGGGCGCCGCACAGAAATCGCCGGAACTGCGCAAGGCACTGGCCCAGCAGTTTCAGATGAAGACGCAGGAACAGCTCATGGTCGCCCGCGAGTTGAATCTGCGGACCAAGGAACTGATGACACTTGGCCGGTTGCGGATGGTCAAGGAGAACAGCGACAAGGGCAAGGCGCTGGGCCGGCTGAACGTGACCGACAAGGACGTGGCGAGGATCAACCAGTGGATCGAGGACGACAGCATCAACGAGGAGATGTACCAGGAGCGGCTGGACCAGATCCTGGACGTCGGGGCCGAATCGGACAAGCGGTCGATCGCCGGGATACAGCTTAAGGACGCCGGCTCGGAGATCATGGATCTCTGGAGCGAGATGGACCGGGGCGCGGTCAAGCAGGATGACGCGCTGGAGCAGGCGGAGCGCGCCGTGCGCAAGCAGGCGGCTCCGCCGGAAGTGTAGTGTGGTGATCGGTGATCAGTAATCGGTCATCGGTAAGCACCGATCACTCAGCACGTAGGGTGCGTTTCAACGCACCGAACGGTGTAGCACCGAAGCGTAGGTGGCCATTGATGGTGCGTTGAAACGCACCCTACAGAGACAACCCATGGGCTTGTTCAAAAGCAAAGAAGAGCGTCGCATCGAGCAGCAGATGAAGATCCGCCAGGGGATCCGCGGCATCGAGAAATCGATCCAGCAGCAGCAGAAGTTCTCCGAGGACTTCATCAAGAATGCCCAGCACGCGAAGAAGATCGGCGATGAGCAGCAGTATCAGTTCATTCGCGGCGCGCTGAAGAAGACGGCCACGGTGAAGAAGATGCTGGAGCGGCAGTTGCTGGCGATCAAGAACGCCATGCTGATCCACGCCCAGGCCGAGGCCTCGCGGACATTTGCCGAGTCGATGAACGTGATGGCCGGCGAGATCGGCAAGGTGTTTGGGGAGATGGACCTGACCAAGACGCAGGCCCAGTGGGAAAAAGCCGTCGCCCAGGCCGGCAGCATGGAAGAGCGGATGTCGGTGTTCATGGATTCGATGGAGCAGGGGGCGATCAGCGCTAGCGGCGAAAGCAGCAGCGCCGTCGGCGATGAAGAGATCGACCGCATGATCCAGGCGGATCTGGTCGCCTCGGAGAAAGCCGAACTCGGCAAGCTCGACCAGCTGGAGAGCGAGATCGCGAAAGAACTTGGGGTCAATAAGCAGAAGGACTGAGTCGGAAGAATTCGAAACTCGAAATTCGAATTTGGCCTGTGGGATTTCAGATTTCAGATCTCAGATCTCAGATCTCAGATTTGGCATCGAGAGGCCCTTCCCCGATGGCGCTGCCCAGGGCGTGGGTTTCGATGTGGCTGATGGACACGTGCCAGCGCGTGATGCCCAGCCGGGCGGCAACTTCTTTTGAATATCCCGTCAACGTCAGGACCGGTGCCCCGGCCGGGTTGGGGAGGATTTCCATGTCGGTCCAACTGATCCCGCCGGACCAGCCGGTGCCGAGCACCTTGAGAATGGCTTCCTTGACCGCGAAGCGCCCGGCCAGATGTTCGATCGATCGCTTGCTATGGCTCTGGCAATAGGCCACTTCCGCGGGAGTGAAACAGCGGCTGAGGAATCGTTCGCCGTGCGACTCGACCATGCTCGCAACGCGGGCGGTCTCAACGATGTCGATGCCATGTCCGATGATGGCCATGGGATTCACTCGGGATTGGGCGCCAGCGGCACCGGGGTCGTGGACTGCTGCGGACGCGCGGGCGGAGTTGCCGGCGGCGGAGCAGACTTTGCCTGTTCGATGGCCCGCGCCCGTGCCACGGTCGCGGGGGGGGCATCGCTGAGGTATTCATCGCGCATCGGCCGGAGGCCTTCATTCGAATAGCCTGCCCACGCCACCAGCAACGGCACGGTGCACATCCCAAAGAACGCCGCCAGATTGCGGACGATCCCCTGCTGGAACGCCAGGTGGAAGATCCAGAATGTCAGCGGCACCGCGGCCATGGCCGCCACCAGTTTCCAGGTGTTGTCCTCGGTCAGAAATCCGATCGCCAGGATTCCCGGCGGGGCGGCGGTCGTCACTCCCACGACAAATGCCAGCGGATGTGTCGGTTTGAACCGGCCCGCCAATGCGGCCAGATACACGCCCAGCATTCCAAAGGGAATCGACAGCACCAGGTAGACCCCCATCCTGACGCCCATGTTCCGCAACACCATCCAGTCGGAATAGTGGAGGGCCATCCACAGGTGATAGCACACAAAGGCCCCGATGCCGATGCCCATCACCAGCTTGGACAGGGGGTTCTTGCGGAAATCGCTGAAGACGGTGCGCATCTCGATGCGTTCCTGCAGTTCGGCCTTTTCCTGCTGCGCCTGGCGGGCGGCCACCACCTCGCCCATTTTGGCCTTGTCCGAAAAGGACTTTGCTCCCGGCCTGAGTTTGAGAAGTCGTTTTTTTCCGGTCATCAGCCCATCATCATCAGGCCGCCCCACGGTGCTGGCCGCCGCATCCTCTTTCTTCTGCGGTTTGGTGGATGCGGCCACGTCGAGTTCGTCGTACTGCTCTGGATCGAGAGCCTGTCCGGTACTCCCCGCGGACAGGGGCGACTGGGGCACGGGTTCCTTGAAGATTTTGTCGCCATCGTCCTTGAATCCGACGGCCGGTGCATCTTCCGCGATGCGGACTTGGCTGTGCGTTTGGCCCGACTTGCCCGGATGCGGAATCTCAAACATGTTGCCGCACCGCTTGCACTTCACCCGTTTGCCGGCCATGTTCTCACCGACGGTGTACTGTGCAGCGCATCCCTGACAAGTCATACGAATGGCCATATGGGTAATGATTTAGCCGTCAGGCGGGGTTGGGTCAAGCACCCTGCTTGACACCCCTTGGCCGTCTCCCGATACTTCCACCCCGGCATCTGCGGCTGGAAAGGGAACCGATTTGAAGCGACGCCTCGCCATAACCTCACTTGGACTGCTGCTCTTGAGCGGCTGCCCGGAGGCCGCGCCCGGAACGGGCTCGTCCGATAACCTCGCCAACGCCGATGCCGCCACCTGGCAGGATGGCAGCGCGCCCAGGAAAGTGGTGGACAATAAGAATACCAGCTCGGTCGAACCCGGCCGGACGGTCGCGGTGCTCAACGGCGCGGCCATCACCATGGAGCAGCTTCAGCGGCCACTGCTCGAGGCCCATGGACTGAGGTTCCTGCTTCTGATCGCCCGCAATGAGTGCTATCGCCAGAAGGCTCACGAGGCGGGCATGACCATAACGCCGCAAGACATCGTGGCCGAGCGGCAACGGATGCTCGACCTGGTCTTCAAGGACTCGCTTCCGCTGGACACTTACCGCGGCACCGACGAGGAAAAACGAACGGCCCGCCTCAATGAGATGGAGCGGCTCCTGCCGAAGGTGCTCGATGAAAAGCGGGTGAGCCTGACGGAATTCGGTCTTGCGGCCGAAGGTGGAGCCATCCTCTGGAAGATCGCCGAATCAGAGGTGAAGAAGCAGATCACCGAAGACGCGCTCCAGAAGGTCTTCCGCATCAAGTATGGCGAGAAGATTCGCGTGCGACATATTCAGGTCAGCAATCTCCGCGAGGCCGCCGATGTGCAGCGGCGGCTGGCGGCGGGCGAGACGTTTGACGCAGTGGCCAAGGCGATGAGCCAGGACAAGAGCAGCCGGGAATTCGGTGGTGTAATCCGCCCCTTTACCCGCGCCGAGCCGGCACTTTCAGAGGCGTTCAAGACGGCCGCGTCGATGGCC
>JANYKD010000525.1 GCA_025361735.1 Phycisphaerales bacterium | reverse complement strand
ACTGGCGGCGGCCGACCCCGTGTCGTCCGTCCGCCGGCCTCTCTGCCATAAAGTCTACACAATCCCGCCACGCAAGGCCCTCCCACGCCCGCCACGGCGACAGCCGTTTAGTCCAACCGACCTAAGACCGACATGGAATCGACATGGTATCAACTGGGGACCGACATAGAAGTGACGCGATCCCGAAGGCAGTCGGCAAAGTGGGTGGAGGAAGTTGATGGTTGTTGGTTGATAGTTGATAGTGCAGAGGCGGAGGGGCAGGGATAACGGATGAACAACTCGGCGCTCATCGTTAGGCGTCGGCGGGTGATCACTTTTGAAAGAGCGAACAGCATGCGGCTGTATACCATAGTGCGAACATGAATGCAACTGCCAAATGTGAAGTATTATCTGGTCGCGGAATGCGGATTGACCACGAAGGACAGATCCTTCGATTACTCAGGGCAGGCTGTGGACCACGAAGAGGATGATGGAACACCGAGACGGAGAGCACGGAGAAGAGAAGAAGCAAATGGCCGATCCGGGAGACGAGTTGGAAACTGCCCAAGGCGGGTTGATCGATTTCTGAATGTGGGGAACGATGCGGAGTCTCACGCAACGACGCGGCGACGCGACGAAGATCACGGCCAATGCCGGTAATTCCTGGCGAGGCAGCGTCGTGAGTGCGCCGGGCCGCACGGGTGATCTTGCCGTGTTCAGAGAGGAGATGAACCGCGGATGTCGCGGATTTCGCGGATGGATCAAGGCGGGCGTCTGGCGGGTTTGCTCTGGATCCGTGGTATCCGCGAAATCCGCGGTTGTCTCAATCTGCCGGGCCGATCAGTTGCTGGATCTTTTGCGCGAGTCCGGCTGGGTCGTATGCCTGCTGGGCGGGAACACGGTGGAGAGGGACATTCGCGGCCGCCAGCACGGCATGTTTGAACTCATCGCGCTTGCGTCGCTGGGGCGAGGTGTGCGAGCGATCGTCTAACTCGATGACCAACAGCGGGGCCGTCGTCCTGGGTTCACAGATGACGAAGTCCACATGATAGCTGCCGATCTTCCTGAACCAGCGGCGTTCGTCGCGGCGGAAGATCGGGGCGATGACGATGTCGGCCAGACGAACCTTGCAGAAAATTCGGTACTTGCCGTGGACAGCGAGGTAGAGCGGGTGCCAGAATGCCCGCTCGCCTTTGCTGAGCAGATATGGAGCGCGGCGATAGGGGAGGTTCTGTTGGCCCGGAGGTGCGGTTCGGTCACTGGCACAGTTGCGGATCGGTGGGGGCGTCTGCGAACGTGCTGGAGCAACCGGGGGTCGGGCGGAGAGATTGCCGACACGCGGATTGGGCGGCGGGTATTGCCCTATCACAGGCGGGCGAACGGATGTCCGTATGCAAAGGCGTCGTACAAGATTGATGAGCCCGGCAAGGATGGCGACCACGGTCTCGAAGAATGCCTGGACCAGCATCGCACCACGCGTCGGCTCGTCGAGCGGCGGCCGCGGAATCGCGCCACGGCGGCGATACCGATAACGGCGTTTGCGGGCCATATCAGTCTCCAGCGTTACGGCCTGATGCAATCCTCGGTAATCAACCCCGTCGTGTCCGGTCCGTAGGTGCTCGGAATCCCCGGAGCCGTCACTGGCTGCCCGGCTTTCTCCGCGGCCGCCACTGCGTGGTTCAACTCCAGGAGCTGCCCCAGCAAATCCGCCTTCGCCGAAAACCCGTACGCCGACAGCACGGCCTCGTCCAGCGCCGCGTGCGCATCCTTCAGCGGATGCTTGCCGGGGAGTTCCAGTGACCGATAGAGGCCGCGCAGGCCGCCAGCGAGCACGGTGGCGGCCGCAGTTTCGTGGTGAATCATTCCATGGTGTGCTGAAGCGCACCCTACGGGCTGGGTGCGTCCGACGTTCGGTTGCGGCCGGCGCGTGACGGTTCAACAGTGGCAGAGCCGTCTCGGCTCTGTGCGGTCCCAACCAGCGGCGAGACGCCACTGCCACCATCTTGCCGATGCACCCCTACCGGCTGGGTCGCCCTTTCAGGGCTTGGATTTGATGTGGGGTGATGTGGGTCAGTGCCCTTGGACCCAGGGCGGTGCCCTGGGCTGACTTGGACGTGCCCCGTTGGGGCGTTTGAGGGCGATTTTGGCATTCGGGATTGGGGCTTCAATCGTCATTCGGGTTTCGAGTTTCGGCATTCGCGGTCGTCGGGCCATCACCGGTCGCCCAATCAACGACAAACGGCGCAAAGCGTGCTTCGCGCCGTCTGGGTGGTTGCCGTTTTAGAGCTTACTTGTTATGCGTTTCGCGGGACCTCGAAGATTCCCTGCGTCTTGATGACCATGTTGTTGTCATCGTACAGGTGGAAGCTCTGCACGAGCAGTTCGTGGCTGCGGCGCTCGATGTCGAGCACGCTCAGCGTGGCGCCGAGTTCGGCGGTGGCCGGCACTTCGGCGGTCATCAACTCGCGCTTGGCGGCGTAGTTGGCGATCTCGTGCTTGGTGGCCTCGTAAAGGGTCTGGCTGAGTTGTTCTTCCTGGGTCGAGATCATGTACTTGATGTTTCCGCCGGGGGCGGTCATCTCGTGGTACTTCTCGCCGCGACAGGGTACGGTCTGGATCAGGCCGCGATCGGTGACGGCGCCGCCACTGATGACGATGACCTCGGCAAGCATGTGCTTGCCGGCAGTGAAGCTGATCACATGGCCGCCGTCAATGATCCAGATGTCGGCGTCGTAGGCGCGACGGCTGACTTTCTCGCTGCCGAGGATCTTGAACAGCTCGGGATGCAGAGGGCGCTGGTACAGAAGGAGGGTCAGACCTCCGGAACGCCGCTGCTTGGTGCGATTAGAACTCATTCTTCCGTGCTCACTTTCAGCGTGGGGGGCCAGTCAATGGCCCGAGGCACTGGGAAACGGGCAAAGACAAAGAGACTGCCCGTCTATACAAATGGCGGGTCCGGTACAACTCACACGAACCGAGGATGACCGAAAGCCGGCACCCGTCCCGTGGTGAAGCTTTCTCCGCCCGAATGACAGTACCCGCACGGTGCGGGTTACATGGGGATCATTATAGTTAAACGAATGGCGAATGGGTAGAAAAAAATCGCCACTTACATGCCCAACAACGATCGGGAGACAAAGCAATACGAGTCGTAAGCAATGTGGCATCCAGCGGTTACACCAAAACCACGACATATAAAAAGCACCGCAAAATACCCCCCCGCCAGGGTGCGAAAAATGAACACAGTCATACGCACAGGTGGCGCGGCGGGCGTGAGGTAGTGGTATGCGGAAAAAGCCATGGCGGAGATCAGAACCATGAGGCCGATCGCCACCGGCCGCTTGATCCGCAACAGATCGACGAACAGGACATTCAGCAGCGTCAACCCGACGAGGCGAAACAACAGTTCTTCGTAAATGCCGGCGCCAAACGCCAGAACGACACCCCGCGTGGCGGCGCCGTCGGCAGCCGCCAACGGCAGATATGTGGACTGGAGCATGCCAAGTACAAGCAGTGGTATCGCCAGGAGTATTGACTCACAAGCCATGGTAGAGACGGCCAGCGGTCTCAATCGCCACGGGTCCTTCCGGGCCATATGCCAGGCGAGGAGGATCCCGACCACGGCCATGGCCGGGAGATAGTGGGCGGTGGCGCCGAAGAAGGAGAGGAACCCGCGCAGATAGTTGAAGGCGAGGACGCGGATCTCGAACTTCTCTTCGGCGTCGGTCAGGAGCCAGCCAGTGCCGAGTTCGTACAACAGGAGCGGAATGGCCAGGAAGATCAGGGATGTCAGGGGTTTGGCGGATTCGTAGAAGTAGTCCTGCAAAGCCCGCAACGATTGTCGGCGGGCGGCAGCGAAATCGGCGTGTCGCGAGGAGGCGATCTGGCTCATCGCTTGCTTCCGTTGGACCGGGATTGAGCGACCTCGGGCTGCGGGCAGCGGTGGACAACCCGGATTGCCTTCTTGCCACGCAATTGCCCGAGTTGGGCCGTGAACTTGTTTTTGCCTTCAACCTGGATGAGCACGTCACCGGAGCATGCCTTGTCGGTGGTGACGATGTCGCCGACCTGGAGATTCAGCAGGTCGCTCATGGTAATCGTGGTCTGCGCGAGGAAGACACGGACCTCCACAGGGGCGCCGTGGACGTGGCCGGTCAGGCGCCGCAGATGGTCTTCCTGGCCGCCCTTACGCTGGTAGGTGAACCAGTTCTGAGCGGCGAGAATGCCCATGATCGGCTCGATCACGTTGTACGGAATACAGAGCGACATGGTGCCCGCGCGGTTGCCCATCTTGATCTCGAAGCCGATGACCACGACGGTTTCGTTCGGCGGCACAATCTGGACAAGCTGGGGGTTGGACTCGAAGTCCTGCACGCTGAAGGTGACAGGAGTCAGATTCGACCAGGCCTCGGAGAGGTGGTGCGTGGCGCGATCGGTGATGCGCTGCACCAGGCGCTGTTCGATCTGTGTCAGCGGCCGCTGGGGAATGAAAAGGTCCGCGTTGGATCCGCCGAGCAGGCGGTCGATGATCGGGTAGATGATCAGGGGCGAGATTTCCAGGCAAAGCTGGCCGTCAAGCTGCTCGGCCTTGAGCAGATTGAAACAGGTCGGATTGGGCAGCGAATGAATGAACTCGGAATAGGTGAGTTGCTCGATGGAAGAGACGCTGACTTCGATGATGGTGCGGAGATAGGTGGAGAGCGCGGCGCCGAGGTTTCGGCCGAAGCCCTCGTGCAGCGTCTGGAGCGCCCGCATCTGGTCCTTGGAGACGCGTTCGGGGCGTTTGAAATCGTAGATGTGGACATCGGCCGCCATGGGCCGGCCACCCTGGCCGTAGACGGTTGCCTTGGAGTCGGGCTGCTGGACCTGGCCGGTATCAACGGCCGCCAGCAGTGCGTCAACCTCGGATTGGTCTAAGACTTCACTCAAAGCGGAATGCTCCTTGGCACTTCCGTATTATCGGACGGGAACATGGGGGGACTGAAGGGAAATGTGCCGGGATACCGTGAAAGACAGCAATCCCCGGGGCGATCAGGAGTTGTGAGCGAGGCTGAAGCAGGTTCTCGAGTTCGGGCAAAGCGAGTTTTGGGGTGGCATGGGCAAGTACTCTTGCC
>JANYKD010000483.1 GCA_025361735.1 Phycisphaerales bacterium | reverse complement strand
TGTTGGCGATGATGTTCACGTAGTCTGACTGGTCCACTGTGCCATCGAGGTTGGTGTCGCCGTCCAGCGTTGGTTCTACGAGCACCTGGCTGAACCCGGCCAACTGCTGCCCCGCAAAACTCGGGAGATGCAGCAGGGAGTTGTCCACCATCCCCAGCGATGCCGGCGCGCCCGAGGTCTTGATTGCCTGTGGCGCCCCCATCAGCCCGTTGGCCAACCAGCGATTCACCGCCTGCGCGGGTGTTGACCCCAGGTAATTGAGGATCATCCCATTCCCCGCCAGATCGAGCACGCCAGCTCCGGTGATATTCAGCGAACCCGCTCGCAATACGAGATTCTTCCCGATTGGCAGCGACAGATTCGTGGCCACGATCAATGATCCCACATCCACCACGCCCCCGGCCGGCCCATCGAGCAGGATTGTCTCCGCACTCGAACACGCCATCCCCACATTTCCCAGCTGTACCTGGCCCGGCATCACCTGCACGTTCAGTGCCGAGGTCGTGCCCGTGAGAACGAGCGTGTCGGTCCCGTCGCCGGCCGCAAACAGGTCGACAGGCGGCACGCCGTTGGACATGTCGACGGTCAGGGTGTCGTCACCGCCACCCGTGACCAATTCGCACGATTCCAGCGTATTCACTGCATAGGTGTAGGTCGCCGCGGTCAATGGCAATGATCCGGTCCAAATCTGCAAAGTGGTCCGATCGGGCGTCAGACTCGCTGAGAACTGCTCGCTAGCATCGGTCCCCGTTATGGTTGCGATGTACCCGCGTTCGTACGCCCCCATATCCACGATGGGCGCGGTGCCCACGCCCCCGTCTGCAACGCCAGCCACATCGAGAAACCGCCGCCGACCTGCCAGGTCCGCAATGACCCCGGACGGCACAGCGGTGTTATTACCAACGTCGATGCACGGCGAGGTCACCTGCAATCGCAAGTCACCGTAGTCGTTGTCAGTCGTGCCCCACTTGCCATCCGCGCCGACGCTGGGATTGCGGACAAAAAGCGGATCAGCGTCGATATTGCCTGAGCCGCTCCAGCCACCCTGGATGTCGCTGTAGGTGATCACCGCATCAGTGGAACTGTTGTAGATCGGAGAGTTGCCACTGTCCCAGACGATGCAGTTGGTCAGCGTCGGGAAGTTGTACGAGCTGGCGATCGCCCCACCGTAGCCGTTTGCGCCTGCGAGCGCATTGCCAGAGAACGTGCAATTCGTCAGCACCGGCGAGGAGTAGATGTTGTACATCCCGCCACCAAAGGCCGTAGAGCCAGTGGCCATGTTCCCGACGAACGCGCAATTCGCCAGCGTTGGGTTGGCGGAATTGTCGTATATCCCACCTCCGGAAGCCGCGGCGTTTCCACTGAATGCGCAGTTGATCAAGGTCGGATTGGAAGACGTGTTGTACATCCCGCCGCCGGATAACGCGGTATTCCCGGTAATAATGCAGTTGACCAGCGTCGGGCTGCCTGTGGAAATGTACACGCCTCCACCGTAACTAAAGGAACCGCCGCCATTGGCATTACCCGCGGTGATCGTGAAACCATCCAGTACCGCGCTGGCGGTCGTGCCGGTACCGTTTACGACATGCCAACTGTTATCGGTGGCGAGCTCTGTTTCTCCGATGTTCCCCGAAAGAACCGATGGATACCGAGCCAGATCCCGCGCGTCCGGATCGGCTGTGCCGCAGCCGACATAGCCGCCATATATCGCGACTCCTGTGATCAACCGGAAGGAAACACTCTGATCGAATGTCGTCGTGGGCAGATACGTTCCATGCGCAACACGGATTGTATACCCCGACACGGCCGCGCCGAGCGCTGTTTGCAGATCCGTATATGCCTGGGCCCAGGTTGTGCCGTCGTGTATCGGGCCGGGAGCGTTCGCGTCAACGTAAACCATTTCCGTTACGGCAATCGTAAACACATTGTCATACGTCAGGCCACCCGTATCCGTCGCCCGGATCTTAATGCTGTAGCTGCTCTTGGCCTGGCGGTCGAACACCGCGGCCGTTTTCAACTGTTTGGTTGCCGGATCGATGCTGAACTTGTCGCTGTCTCCGTAACCACTGACCATGGTAAAGGTTAACGCGCCGCTCTGGCCCGCATCGGGGTCCGTCCCCAGCGCCACGCCGACCACGGCCCCGGCCGCCTGGTTCTCCGCGACGGTCGTATTGGACAAGGCGATGGCCGTCGGAGCCTCGTTCACGTCTGTGATGTTAATGGCAAATACTTTGTCATACGTCAGACCTCCGGTGTCCGTCGCCCGGATCTTGATGCTATAAATGCTCTTGGCCTCGAAGTCGAACACATCCGCGGTCTTCAGCTGCTTGGTAGCCGCGCTGATAGTGAACAGAGCGTTGTCCACATACCCGCCGACCAGACTGAATGTCAACGTTGCACTCTGCCCAGCATCCTGGTCCGTCCCCGACACCACGCCCACGACCGCCCCTGAAACAAGGTTCTCGGCTACGCCGGCGTTGGACAAGACAATGTCCGATGGAGCATCATTCACATTGATTACGCCAATCACGAAGACCTTTTCATAGATGAGCGCCCCGGCGTCCGTTGCCCGGATCATGATGCTGTAACTGCTGTTGGCCTCGTAATCGAACACGGCGGCCGTCTTCAACTGTTTCGTCGCGGGGTCGATGCTGAACTGAGCGTTGTCTCCGTACCCGCTGACCAGACTGAACGTCAATGTCGCACCTTGGCCGGGGTCCGGGTCCGTCCCCGTCAACATGCCAACCACTGCACCCACTGGCTGATTCTCGATTATACTGCTGCTGGACAGGGCAATGTCCGTCGGAGCGTGGTTCGGCAATACACCAATCGTGAACAACTCGTCATAGGTCATTCCGCCGATGTCCGTTGCCCGGATCTTGATGCTATAACTGCTCTGTGTCTTGTAGTCGAACGCGGCGGCGGTCTTCAACTGCTGGGTGGCCGGGTCGATGGTGAACTGCGCGTTATCGCCGTATCCACTGACCAGAGCAAACACCAAAGCCGCGCTCTGGCCAACGTCCGGGTCCGTTCCGGACACCACCCCCACCACGGTCCCCGCCGGCAGGCCTTCGACAACGCTGGTGCCGGACAGGGCAATGTCCGTTGGCGCATGATTCGCCGGTACCGCAATCGTGAACGGCTTGTCAAGGGTCAGGCCACCCGTGTCAGTGGCCCGGACAACGATGCTGTAACTGCTCTTGGTCTGATGGTCGAACACGGCGGCCGTCTTCAACTGTCCCGTTGCCGGGTCGATGCTGAACTGGTCGTTGTCCCCCGCGCCGCCGACCAAACTGAACGACAAGGTTGCGCTGTCACCGCTATCCGGATCCGCCCCCGACAACGCGCCGACAACCGTCCCCACTGGAACGTGGTCCGTCACCGTGTTGTTGGACAATACAATGGCCGTCGGAGCCTCATTCACGTTGGTCACGGCTACCGTGAACACCTTGTCATACGTCAGACCTCCAACGTCCGTCGCCCGGATCTTGATGTTGTAGCTGCTCGCGGTCTCGTAGTCGAACCCGACCGCCGTCTTCAACTGATTGGTCGCCGGGTCGATGCTGAATTGAGCATTGTCGCCGTAGCCACTGACCAGACTGAAGGCCAGGCTTGCGCTGTCGCCCGCGTCCGGATCCGTCCCCGATACCGTACCCACCACGGTCCCCACCGGTTGGTTCTCCGCCGCGCTGGCGTTGGAAAGGGCAATGGCCGTTGGAGCATGATTGTCGGTCACAGAAATGTCATCGAGATACACCCCTTCCCCCGTGATGGAAGAGTCGGAAAAGAACTCGAATTTCAGCGTGTGGCTCGCTCCGAGATAGGAGGTCAGGGCATACGACCACGGCGTCCACGTTGCCACCACGCTGCTGACCTCGAGAATCTTTGTCGAGTCAATGTACACGCGCAGGCGATCAGAACCTGTCTCGATTGAGGGGATTTTGTACCAGAAGCTCAGAGCCGCGTTCGACAGGCCGGAGAGGTTTATGGCCTTGCTCATGTACGCGGTCATGTACGTCTGGTAGGTCGGGGTGGTTGTCGTGCCTGCGTAGCCAAAACCAGCGCAGTAACCTTTCTTGCTACCGGAGTGCGTGCCTTCTCCCCCGAAAGCGGAGTCCACATCATCCCAGTAGGCCGGTGTCCCACTGCCGGTCGAGTCCCCCACCGACCAACTATTGTCTGCCGGGAAGTTGCCCTCGAATCCTTCGGACAGGACGACCGTCAGCAGCAGGCGCGACTCCATGGCCTCGATCACAGGCGCGGTCGCGGCCCCGATAGGCCTCGTCGAACGTCGCCCGCGTGCCCTGAGAACATCTGAACCCTGACCCCATCTTGCCATCAGCCGGGAAAACATAGGCCGCTCCTCCACATCATCGCGACAATTCCACCCCGGTCAGACCCCGCAAGGTCGCGCGTCGCGAAACCAAAGTGGATGATGCCACGATGATGTGGCACAAAGTACCGGTTGTCAAGAAAATTGATCCGGGAAACCGGCAGAGAACCCCATCCGGCACGCGCATTGCTCGCGAAGCAGTTTTACCAGTATACCCAATTGACGCCGATACCCCATCTTCACCCAGCGGCAACCTGGGCAAGTTCCTTGCGGCGGTCGGCCATCTGGGCCTTGAGCCGCATGAGGATCGAGGTGTGCATCTGGCTGACCCGCGACTCGGAGAGGTCGAGCGTGGCGCCGATCTCCTTCATGGTCATCTCCTCGAAATAGTAGAGGACGATGATCAGACGCTCGGCGCGGCTCAGGCCCTTGGTGATAAGTTCCTTCAGATCCTTGCGTTGGACGGCGCGGACCGGGTCGGCGCCGCGCTTGTCCTCGAGCACGTCAATCTCGCGGACGTCCTTGTTGGAATCCGTCTCGAACCACTTGCGAGACAATGAAACCACGCCGACCGCGCTGGCGTCCTTCGCCATCTTGTCGTATTCGCTGCGGCTGATCTGGAGCCGCTCGACGAGTTCGTCCTCGGTGGGACTGCGACCAAGTTCAACCTCAAGCTGCTTGGTGGCGCCCTCAAGCTTGTGGGCGCGGCTGCGGACCAGGCGCGGCACCCAGTCCATCGAGCGCAGTTCATCCAGGATCGCGCCGCGAATACGCGGGGCGCAGTAGGTCTCAAACTTGACGCCGCGCTCGCGGTCATAGGCCGAAATCGCGTCCATCAGCCCGAAGATGCCCGAGGACATCAGGTCATCGAGTTCGACCTCGTCCGGCAACTTGGTGTGGATGCGCTCGGCGTTGTAGCGGACGAGATGGAGATAGTGCTCAATCAGCGCGTTGCGGCATATCTCATTTCGCTTGTCGGCGACGAGACGGGCCTTCTCATCGCCACGGGTCGTGGCGGCTTTGGCCTCGGTTCGGGACTTGTTGTACTCGCTCCAAATATGCTTGATGTCACGACTGGTCTTGGTGGCCATAATAATACTCCCAATCCGTTGGGTCCTGAACGAATCGGCCGCCGCTTCCTTTGCATCCGTGCATCAGATTCGCGCGCAGGACAGGCCAATTCGAGTTATCGGTCATTCCTCTTGAGACTTTTGAATTTTTCTCAGTTTTTCTTCCTCGGTTCGCAGGTTTTCTTGGACCATCCTCTGTGCCGCCCAGCCGACGACCAGTCCCACGCAGTAGGTCCCACCCATCGCAATCAGCGCCCGAAGGATGGTCGTCGAGAACGAATTCCCGGCGCCAAATCCACCTTCGAGAAGGCAGATGGCGAAAGCCAACAAGGCGAGACTGGCGGCGATTCGGTGGATCATTCGGAGTCCTGGGTGCTTATCTCCAAAACCATTTGGACATTCGATAAAAGAAACCCGCCGGCTGCGGAAGCGCGACGGCCAAGCCGTTCTGTAAGCGGGCGGCGAGCTGGGCCATGCAGATGCTGGCTGGGCAACGGGGCGAAGCCAGCAGGAAAGGCTCGCGCTTGCGCACGGCCTGGGACACGCATTCATCGTGAAAAATGTAACCGGCGTCATAAACACTCACGCCGAGGAACTGCCGGGCAACGCGGGAAATACGGTCATAGACCAGCCGGGCCTCATTGGGTGTGCGAATCTGGTTGACCAACAAACTGAGTCGGCGATGTTCGCGGCCTTCCCGCGAGAGGACCTTGATCACAGCATAGGCGTCAGTGATGGCCGTCGGCTCGGGCGTGGTCACGATCAACACATCGTCGGCCGAACGCGTGAAGGAGAGCACGTTGGGACTGATGCCGGCACCAGTGTCGATGATGATGATGTCCGCCTGCTGCTCGAGCAGAGCCAACGAATCAACCAGCCGCTGCCGGTCATAGTCCGATAAATCGGCCATTCTCGCTAGTCCCGAGGCCCCTCCGATGAGGCGGAACCCACCGGGAGCACGGACCATCACATCGCGCAGAGCCTTCTTGTTGGAAATGACGTGCGAGAGATTGAACGGCAGTTCGACGTTGCACAGGACGTCGGCATTCGCCAGCCCCAGATCCGCATCGAGCAGGACAACATTCCTGGCAACGGCCGCGAACTGAATGGCGAGATTGACAGCAATGTTCGATTTGCCGACGCCGCCCTTGCCGCTGGTGACGGCAATGACGCTGGCGCGCGTCTGGCGGCTGGCCAGCGTGCGGAGAGTTGTTGCCTGGTCCATCAGGGTCATCGGGCCTCCCCTCGTCCGGCGATCACGGCCGCATCGGTTCCCTCGCCGCGGGCGATAATCAGTTGGGCGATCCGGCGGCCGCGGCCGACCTCGATATGGTCGGGCACATCCTGCCCGGTGGTGATATAGGACAACGCCTTGTTAACCTTGCGAATGACATTGAAGACCACGCCGATGTGAACGGCCTCGTCGAGCTTGGTGAAGATGATCTTGTCGACGCGAACCTGGCTGAAACGTTCGATCGCACGCTCCATGCACTCCTGACTCGCAGTGCTGGAGAGGACGAGATGCACCTCGTCGGTCTTTGCCGCGGCCAGGAAGCCGCGCAGTTCGTTGAGCTTGAGCGTATCCGACGGACTGCGGCCGGCCGTGTCGATCAGCACAAACTCGCAGTCGTTCATGGACTGGATGGCGGCCGCGAGATCTTCCGGGCTGGACACAACCCGCAGCGGCGAGCCGAGAATGTCGGCATACTTCTTGAGTTGATCCACGGCGGCGATGCGGTACGTATCGATGGTGATCAAGCCCACGCGGCGGCCTTCGCGGAGCTTGAGCGTGGCCGCCAGCTTGGCGATGGTCGTGGTCTTGCCGACGCCGGTCGGGCCGATGAGGGCGACGACGTGCGGGCCGACCGTCTTGGTGCGGACGATCGGGCCGGTGGTGGGCAGGAGTTTCTCGATCCGCTCGGCGAGACGTTCGCGGACGAAGTCCTCGTTTTTAAGATGCTCCGGCCGAAGCGTCAGCCGCAAATCGCGGACAAGATCGCCGGCGAGTTCCTGCTCGACCTGATTGCGGATGAGTTGGAGATAGTGCTCGAAAAGTTCCTCGGGAACGGTGGGGGTCTTGGCGGCGCGGGTCTCGCGGACCAGATCCATCACGGCCGACTTGAGTGTCGCAACCTCACTCTGGATGCCCATCATGAAAGCGCCGGAAGCCGCTGGCGTCTGCAGTAGCGTGCGGGCGGCCGCCGCGGCGTCAACCGGCGGGCGTGCAACAGGACGAGATACGGGCGCTGGCCCCGCGCCGCGGGGCCGGTATGCCTTGACCCCGTTACCCGCGGTGACCTCGACGACCTCCTGGCTCCGCAGCCCCAGCCAACGCCGGCGCGTGTAGTTGCGGGTGTGCATGATGACCGCGTCATGGCCCAACTCGGCTTTCACCTTGTTGAGGGCCTCAACCATGGTCGATCCTGAGAAGGTTCGCATTTGCATAAACCCAGTCCCACTCCACTCATCCGTTAAGGCCGACAATCCCGACAGCCTCAACCTGTACATCGGAAACGATCTCGTTGTATGCCAGCACGGCGGCGTGCGGCATCGCGGTTTCAGTCATGCGACGGACGGCGCTGCGCACATGCGGGCTGCACAGCACGACGGCCGACCGGCCGGTCTGCGTAAGTTCGGCGGCCTTGGTCGCGATCTGCTGGACGATCTGTTGTGCAGTTCGCGGAGGCATGGTGTTGGTCGAGCCTCGCTCCGAGCGCTCGATATGACCGTTGACAAGGTCCTCGAGCGCCGGATCGAGCGTGATGCACCAGAGATGGTCGTTGTCATCCACATACTGTTTGCAGATGCTGCGGCCAAGAGCGTTGCGGACGTATTCGGTAAGAACTTCGAGGTCCTTGGTGCGCGAGGAATAGTCGCCCAGGGTTTCGAGAATGGTCTCGAGGTCGCGGACGGGCACACGCTCGCGGAGCAGGTTCTGGCAGACGCGTTGCAGTTCGCCGGGCTTGACCTGACTGGGAACCACCTCGTCCACCAGGGCTGGAACGCGGAGCTTGAGGTTGTCGAGGAGGTTCTTGAGTTCCTGACGCGACAACAACTCGTGCGAGTGCGTCTTGATGACTTCGGTGAGATGTGTCGCCAGTACGCTGGTCGCATCCACGACGGTGTAGTTGAGCAGCTCGGCCTGCGCCCGCTGGCTCTCGGTGATCCAGTAAGCGGGAAGGCCAAAGGCCGGTTCGATGGTCTGCTCGGCACCGGGGATGGCCCCGGAGACCGCGCCGTTGTCCATGGCGAGGAACTGCTCCGGATAGGTGACGCCGCGGGCGACGGCCTGCCCCTTGATGCGGACGATGTAGTCGTTGGCCGAGAGCTGCATGTTGTCACGAATGCGGATGGGTGGAACCACGATACCGAGTTCGCCCGCGATCTGGCGGCGGATGAGATTGATGCGGTCGAGCAGGTCGCCGCCGCGGGTGGGGTCGATGATCTTGACGAGCCCCACGCCGACCTCGATCTCCATGGTGTCGAGTTCGAGCAGTTTTTCGACCTTGTCCGGCTCCTTCTTGGTCTGCTGGCTGCGTTCCTGGCGGGCGGATTCAGTGGCGTTGCGATTCTCACTGCGGGCCAGGAGCCATGCCAGGCAGCCGCAAGAGGCGCCAAGAGTGAACAGCGGCAGTTTGGGAAGCTGCGTGAAGGTCATCAGGCCCAGGAAACAGGCGGTGATCATGAGTGCCTTGGGCTTGGCGACCATCTGCGAAATGATTTCATCGCCGAGATTCGAACGGCTGGACGAACGCGTGACGATCAGGCCCGAAGCCAGGGAGACGATGAAGGCGGGGATCTGCGAAACCAGGCCGTCACCGATGGTCAGCTTGGTGTAGAGG
>JANYKD010000458.1 GCA_025361735.1 Phycisphaerales bacterium | reverse complement strand
GGTCATGAGCATCGACATCGACGGCAGCAGCGGCGAATTCATGATGATCTCGATCTGCACAGGCAACTGGGTTTCGCGGTCGACCCAGATCGACATCTTCTGGCCGTCCTTGTCGCCGCTGAATTCCTGCGTCGGCCGGCCGTTGATGACCTTTTCCCCGAGCGGCTTGAAATCCTTGTGGTCCTTCTTTTTCAACTCGGCCAGCAGATTCATGCTGCCGGGCATTTTGGCGTCGTCGAAGTTCTCCAGCGACATGAGCGTCGCCTGCTTTTGATTCACCATCAGCGTGAGAGCCTTCTTTGCCTGCAGGTCCCAGATGCTGATGGCATCGATCGGCGGCGCATGCAGCGTCTGCCGCATGCGGGCCGGCTCGGCAATGATCACGTCAGCGAGAACCTCCTGCGCCTTCTGGCCCGGGGGCGTGACGGTCGTCCTGGATTTGAATTGCAGTGACTGCACCGCACGGATGTGTTCCAGCACCGCGGCAAAGGCCACGTTGCCGCCGTGCCGGTCCCAGCGGAACAGCAGCCCGCCGAGCAAGGCCGCGATGAGCACTGCCGCCGCTACTTTCATTATTGCTTTCATGGGAATGGATCTCCTGTCAAAAAGGGTCGGGCGGGTCCGCTCGGCCGCGAGACGCGCAATGGTCTCCTGGACAAGCTGCGGCGGCGGGCTCGCCGAGGCAGCCTCGTCTTGCAGCGCGGCGATTGCCCGCTCCAGGACGTCATCACGTCTTTCATCATTTTCTGGTGACATGGCTTACCTCTACTGTTCATGCGTACACGACGCACCGACAAGCAACTCCCGGAGTCGGGCGCGAGCGCGGTGCAGCGCCACGCCGACGGCGTCGATCGACAGACCCAACTGATCGGAGATCTCCTGGTAACTGAGCTCGCTCAAGAAGCGCAGACAGAACACTTCACTTTCACGCGCGGGTAACTGTGACAGGCAGTCGCGAAGCTGCCCGCCGAGTTCGGCCGCCATCGCCCGGCTGACGGGATCACTGGCGGGTGATTCATCGGCCACTTCCAGCGGGACCGGCGCATCGGCCGGCCGGCGATAGCGCCGGCGGAGGATGTCCAGTGCCCGGGCGGTGGCAAGACGCTGCAGCAGTCCGGCCCAGTGCTTGACCGGGCCGCGTCGCGAACATTCGAGGGCCGAGACAAAGGTGTCCTGGAAACAGTCCGCGGCATCCGCCTCGCCCGGCAAAAGCCGACGCGCGGTCTTCCACACGAGTGGAGCGTAGTCGCGAACGATCCCGGGCCAGTCCATCGCCAAGTGACACCTCGGAGCTATGGTCAGCGCTGCAGTCATCCGCCACATAGTCGCTGGAGCCGGGCGGTATCTTACATCAGGGAGAATGCGATCTTCAGCACATCGTGCGCCGTGATGAAAACCGAACCTGGCGGTTGCAGTAGTAGAGTCAGGGAATGCGCGGCGATTGGCGATATCGAGGAGGACTCATGCGACGGATCTGCTGGCTGGTTGTTGGACTGTTGTGTATGCCCGCGGGGCTGGCGGCCGGGGCCGAAGAGGCGGGGCGGTTGGCGACGATGAAACTCCGCATTCCCGAAAGCACGCTGGAATTTGAGATGGTGAAACTGCCTGCCGGCCGGATCGAGATGCCGGCGGAGAAGCCGGAAGATCCGGCCCGGCGGGTGGAGGTCAAGCCAATCTGGATGGCGAAGCGTGAGGTTTCCTGGGACTGTTACACGCGCTGGGCATTCGGGGAGTATCTGCCGCCGATCAAGCGATATGCCGAGGTGGAAGCCAAGACGCTGCCGAGCATCCCGCAGCGCGATGTGTCCGAGGGTTGGGGCCGGGATAATCAGCCGGCCATTCGCATGACGCTGGCGTCGGCGCAGAAATATTGCGTGTGGTTGTCGGCACAGACGGGCAAGAAAGTGCGCCTGCCGACCGAGGCGGAATGGGAGTATGCCTGCCGCGCCGGCGGGCCGGAAATCAACGGGTTGTCGGAGAAGGAACTGGACGCGGTGGCATGGCACGCGGGCAACAGTGAGGACCGCGCCCACACCAGCGGGCTGAAGAAGCCCAACGCGTGGGGGCTGCACGATATGTTGGGGAATGTCGCCGAGTGGGTGCAGCCGGAGGGCGAGCTGCAGTTCACAAAGGGTGGCGCGTGGAACACGCCGGCCGGGAAGATCGGCTCGGGCGGGCGGAATTACTTCAAGGCATCGTGGCAGGTGACGGACCCGGAGGATCCCAAGAGCGTGTGGTGGCTGTCGGACGGGAGTTTTGTGGGGTTTAGGATTGTGGTGGAGGAGTGAGGCGATGGCGGGAAGCCGCAAGCCCGGGGGCGTGATGGCCAGTGGGCGACGACAGCGTCGGAACTTGATGAGAGAGGCTTGCGATGGCTCTCCCGGTGTAAACAACGTGCGTGCGGAGTGCCTTGATGAACACAGCGTACGACAATGTCTTGGATGCAATCGGAATTGCCGGTCCGGTGAAGGAACTCATCATGGGCAGGACTTGGCATCCAAAGGAACGAGGTACCAATCCTCGTTATCCGTTTCCACCGGCCCTGCTTCCGGCGTGGCATGGGGATATGATGTATTGGGGTGTCTGGCGGCACTGGGGCATAGCGCGTCACCAGACGTTTGTTGAACTGTACGTTGAGCTGTCGGAGGTGAAGGAGATTGCGCGGACTGCAGAGCAGTTCATCTGTCACCCGGTGATGGAAATACTTTCCAACGTCAATTCGTCACGGGACATTGAGCAGGCCGCAGCATTTGCAGAGGCTGTCGGCATCACCAACTTCGGGGATCTTCAACGTGCGTCACTCATCATCGGCGATGATATTCGAAGGTTCGCGGTTATGTGGACCACGGGGTTATGTGGAGCGGCGGTGCGCGAACCCGCGGAATACAGAGTGGTTGTGATCGGCAAGTCCGCATAATCATAACCCATCGAGGAAACGTAAGAGCGCGTCGGATGCCCGGTAGCGTTCCCGACGC
>JANYKD010000456.1 GCA_025361735.1 Phycisphaerales bacterium | reverse complement strand
ATCGGAATGATCGTGACATCGGCCACGCCTTTGCCGCTGGACGCGTGGTCCTGGGTGATCTGCTCGGCAAGTTCGCCAACCCGCCGGGCGATCGCCTCCCGCGAGATAAGCACCCGCTCGACGTCGTTTCGCATAAGGGGGCATTCTACCGGTCGCTGAAGGATCAGGCGAGGAACCGCGCTGGGCATCCCGGCGACAGTCGCAAAAGAAAACCGCCAGAACCACGGGTGGTGGCGCTGGCGGAGACGTTCGTTGTGTTGATGGCCGGATTATCAGGCCATGTCATCGAGCAGGCGACCGACCGCGACATCGAGTTTGTCTTCGGTCAGATACGTGCCTTTCTCGATCTGGTCACGGACGGAAGCGACAAGATCGGCCCGAACACCGCTCTGCTTCTTGAGCACGTTCAGGTATTGGCCGACGCCCGATAGTTCCAGGCGATCGGCGATTGGTGGGCGCTGCGCGGACTCCGCCGCAGCAGGGCGAATTGTACCCGGATTCACAACCTTGTGAATCGCGTTCGAATTGAAAAAGCCATTGATGCGACTCATGGCGACCTCGTAGTTGTTGGCTGGCATCTCCGCTCGGCCGAGTCGGGTCAACGCCCGACATTTCCCTCATCGTCTTTATCCGGTCCCAATCTTGAGTATCGAGCAAATGATCTTGATTATTCTTAAGTTACGCTAAAATAGAGTGTTGCGCACGTTTTGCGTGGCCATGGCGCAGAATCCGCACCCTGCTTGGAAGTTCCTTTCGCCTGCGCAATCATCCTATATTACCCAGATTACCCATATTAACAACTACCCATTCCGTCCCGCTCGTTTTATTGGCATCCACGCTATTGGACGAGGCCGAAATGGGGTCAAATCCACGTGTGAGGGCAGCGCAGCTTCTGCCTTAACGCGATTTTCGCCTGATTTTCTAAAGTTTCGCGGGGATGAGTTGGATCACTTCTGCGCCCCCGGGGCGCCTTGGATCACTCCGCGAGCAGAAAGGACGCCGTCAGACCATTGTCACGGGAGTTTTCTGTGGCACGCGGGGAATAACCGGGTAGAATTGTCCTCTGCGGCCGGTTAGCGGCCATGTGCATATCGGGCGGAGGTTCTCGGTCCGGGTCCGTCGGTCTGCTTCCGTTCCGATGTCGATATCAGGAGATGAACATGCTCGCCACCCGCCACGCAAGTCGTCGCTCTCGCATCTCACAGGCTGTCGGCCGGGTCCCTTTGCTCGACCGGCTTGAAGCGCGCTTTCTACTGGCAGCTCATCCGACGGTCTGGCAGCTCAGCGGCACGCCGAGTGACGACAGTATCGAAGTGTCGGTCTCCGCGACCAATGCGAGCCGGGCGACTTTCACGCTCAACGGCAACATCGTTGCAAGCAAGGCCATCAGGAAGATTTCCGCCATCCGCATCAACGCCGGCGCCGGTGATGATACGGTTACCGTCAACTTCGACATCGACCAGGCCGGCATTCCCGTGACCATTCTGGGCGGGGCCGGCAATGACAGCATCACGGGCGGCGCTGAGGGCGACTACATCATCGCGGGCACCGGCAACGACACCGTCGATGGCGGCCTTGGCAACGACACGATCTACGGCGGCACGGGCAACGACCTGCTCGAAGGCAATGACGGCAACGATTTTATCTCGGGAGATGGCGGTAACGACACCATTCCGGGCGGTCTCGGCAATGACTCGCTTTTCGGCGGAGCGGGCAAGGACAAGCTTTCTGGCGGCTACGGCAACGACACGCTCAAAGGCGGGGACGGAAACGACGTGCTGCGCGGCGGTGACGGCGTGAACGCCCTGATCAGCGGCCCGGGCCACGATACCATGTACCGGCACAAGGGCGACCGCTATACGCTCGACAGCGCTGACATCTGGCGCAACGACTTCCGCAGCAATCCTCTCAATCCCGTGTCCGACGTGGAGGCGCTCAAACAGAAGTTCATCGACCAGGCTGTTGCCCGCTATCAGGGCCTGTTTGGCCAGGAAGCCTGGGTGTGGTGGCGGTACCCGATGGCGATGTACGACGCGCTCGGAGTTCCCAGCGAGGCGGCGGGCAACACCGCCGGCAGCAGTTCGGCCAACCCGACCCCCACCGACCATTCCAGCACGAACAACCAGGTCAGCGGCGTCGACGAGGCCGACCTCGTCAAGACCGACGGCAACTACATCTACCTTGTTCAAAACGGCGAGTTGGACATCGTTAATGCCTGGCCCGCGAATGAAACGCACATCGTTTCCCGCACCACCCTCGACGGCTGGGGCACGGATATCTATCTGGATGGCTCGCATCTTACGACCATCACCACCAAGTGGGTCTACGACAGCAATAGCGGCTGGAACCCCGGTGACGGCTGGCCGCTCAATCGCATGCCCACGACCAACGACATGGCGAACATCGCCGCGGGCGCGCCCATTGGCGGGATGATGTGGTGGCGGCCGAGCAGCGCTGAGGTCGTGGTGACGGTTTACGACGTCACCGATCCCGCCGCGCCTTCGGTGATTTCCGCAACCACGCTCGACGGCAACCTCAACAGCTCGCGCGACATCAATGGCAAGGTCTATGTCGTGCTCAATCAGGACATCAGTCTGCCGTCTCCGCTGATCGAGCAGGTTTCCGCGGATACAACCGGCGGCGCAACGACCAGCAGCAGCGGCAGCGATTCCGGTGGTGCCAAGACCGGCTCGAGTGGTGATACCACATACGTCTACGAATCCGAGGCCGCCTACCGGGCGCGCCTCGAGGCCATGGACATCAACACGCTCCTGCCGGGTTACACGGTGAAGATCGGCGCTACCACGACCGACGGTTCGCTCGTCGACACGAGCAAGTTCTACGCGCAGCAGACTGTCAGCGATGCCTACGGTATGTTCTCCGTGGTCACCATCGACGCCAACGACGCCACGCCGCAGCCGATCGACGAGACCTCGCTGCTCGGCGCCAGCGGCGATATCTACATGTCACAGGATTCTCTCTACGTCACCTCGACCGCCTGGGATGCCCCGATGGGCGAGTGGAGCGGCGATCTCCGCACCGATATCTACCAGTTCAACATCACCGACACCGGCGTGGACTTCCAGGCCGCGGGCCAGGTTCCCGGCTCGGCGCTCAACTCCTACGCGATGGATGAGAGCAACGGCTATTTCCACATCGCCACGACGACCAACGACAGCGACACCAGTTCCAACAACATCTTCGTCATGAAGAGCCATGGCAACACGCTCGATGTCACGGGCGCTGTCACCGGGCTGGCCCTCTCCGAGCGCATCTACGCGGCGCGCTTCGTGGGTGACCAGGGGTATCTGGTCACCTATCGACAGGTGGATCCGCTGTTCACCGTGGACCTCTCCGACCCGACCGCGCCGTTCGTGGCCGGCCAGCTCGAAATGCCGGGCTATTCGTCCTACCTCCAGCCGATCGGCAACAACCTGATCTTCGGCATCGGCCGCGACGTCAATGCCTCGAACAACGAGCCCAATGGTCTGAAGGTGTCCCTGTTCGACGTCTCCGATTTCGCCAGCCCGCAACTTGTGGATACGTTCAAGTTCGTCTCCACCACGCCGGCCGACGAGAACGCCTGGTGGTACAACTGGACCAGTTCCCCGGCCGAGTGGGATCCGCATGCCATCAGCTATTTCCCCGACCAGCAGATCCTGGCCGTGCCCGTGCTGGACTGGGGCTGGTGGAACAACAACGCCAGGCTCGAACTGTTGAAGGTCGACCCCATCCACGGGTTCACCGAAGTCGGACAGATCCAGCACGACGGTCAGGTGTTGCGCAGCCTGCGCATCGGCAGCTTCGTCTACTCGATTGGTTCGGACGCGATCAAGGTGATCTCGCTGGATGATCCGTCGATGGAAGTCGCGGATGTACCGCTGGCGGCGCCGGTTGTGCCTGATCCCACGCCGATCCTTGTGAAATACACTCAGATTGGCGATGCGAATCTCGATGGTGCTGTGGATGAGGCCGACCTGGCGATTGTGGCCCAGCACTACGATCCGGCTGGAGACTCGACGGTCAATGGATCCACCGACTGGTCGAACGGTGACTTCAACTACGACGGGGTCGTGGATGACAACGACGTGAAACTCTTGGGGAAATACTACAGTCCGACGTTATCGCCGACGCTTGACGGGCTGACGTCGGACTACGGTTCCGCGATTGCGACGGCGTTCATGGCGGGCTACGAGAGCTCTCATGCCGGCTGATTCGTTGAATGTAATTCGTGATCCGGTCGCCATCCCGGCGGTGATTTAGGCATACAAAAATAACAGTGCATGCAGTTGACTGCATGCACCGGGACTCCATCCATTACGATCGACAATGCCGTGCTCGTTCATCCCTTGCTGGAGAACTGCGCGAAATTGGCCTTGGGGTTGCCTGCCGGCACATCGTCGTCGAAAGGAATCGCGGCGGCCGATGTCTTGCGCGAGACGGATTGCTGTCGCGGCGCTGATGCAGTCGATACCGATGCCCGGGCCGGAGCGCGCGTCTGAGGCGGCTTCTCTTCAAGGTGCCCCGTTCCGTTGACGAGTGTGAGCAGTTGCGCGACCTTGTTGCGCATTTCGCCGGAATGGGCAAGGAGTTCGTTGGCCGCCGATGCGGATTCGTCGGCGCTCTGGCTGTTGGCCTGGGTTACTTTGTCCATCTGGGAGATGGCGGAACTGACCTGGCCGATGCCCTGGGCCTGTTCCTTGCTGGCCGAGGCAATCTCGCCGATCAGGCTGTTGACCTTGTTGGCGGCGAAGGTGATCTCGCCCAGGGTCTTGCCGACTTCTCCGCTGATGGCCACGCCGTTGCGGGCGTTGGCGACCGATCCCTCGATGAGGGCGGAGGTATTCTTGGCGGCCTCGGCCGAGCGCATGGCGAGGTTCCGCACTTCCTCGGCGACGACTGCAAAGCCCTTGCCGGCTTCGCCGGCGCGGGCGGCCTCGACGGCGGCGTTGAGAGCCAGCAGATTAGTCTGGAACGCAATCTCGTCGATGACCTTGATGATCTTGGCGGTCTGGGCCGCGGACTTTTCGATATCCGTGATCGCCGTGGCCATGCGCTGCATCGCATGGTTGGCACGATCGGCGGCCTGCTGGGCCTCGGAGGAGATCGCGCTGGCCTGGGCCGCGGTGTCGGCGTTGTTCTTGGTCATGGAGGACATCTCCTCCATCGCGCTAGTGGTTTCTTCCAGAGCGGCCGCGTGTTCGCAGGCATTCTGCGCGAGCGTCCGGTTGCTGTTCGCGACGCGTTCAGCGACCTCGGAAGACTGTTGTACGCCCGTGGCCAAGACATCGGCAATGCGATTGATGGGCCGGGAAATGCCGCGGGTGATGAAGAATCCGAGAACCGTCAGCGCGAGTACGGCCAGCCCGACGACCACGCCGGCAAGCTGCATGCGGAGCCGGCCGAGCAGGCCGTTGACCTTCGACACGCCCGCATGTTTCACCGTCTCCGGGATGGAGAAGCCGACGGTCCAGTTCCAGCCGTCGAACTTATGGCTGTACATCCAGCTGACGGCGCCTTCGTGGACATAGGCGAACTCGCCTTCCGTGCTCGTGAGCATGCGCTTGACGAAATTGGCCGACGCCAGCGATTTGTCGCCGCGAGCCAGGCTCGGATGGAACACGATCTGTCCCTGGGCGTCGACGATGATCAGGTTCACGCCCGAGTCGGTCTGTTCCTTCAACTGTTTGGCGAGGTTCTTCAACTCGTTCTGTTGCGCCTCGTCAACATACGACTTGGCCATGGCAGTGCCGGTCAGCCCCGCGTCTTTCAACGATGCCTGCAGCGACGTGTTCGCCGTGGTCAGTTGATTCAGGATGCCGCGCAGTTTCTGGTCGTAAAGCTGGGACTGAGTCCCGTCGACCACGGTGGCGACCTCGCTGGCGATGCGGGTGGACAGGAAATTGGTCAAGGCGATGACGCCGCCGGCCACAACCACGAAGGCGAGCGCGACCAGGAACAACAATCGTGTACGAATAGACTTAATCATGACTCTCCCAGACGAGCGGGCGGAATATGAATAACTGGAGGTGCGGATACTCATGGACCCCGCCGCCGGGGTGATTTGCCGAGACATCACGGCCGGCGGCGGAACCACATCGATCATGCGTGGTATCTGATTAATCCTTGATCAGCGTGGCCATCTTCAGCGTATCCAGCGGGATGCGGGCGTTGAGCTTGGCCGCCAGGGGCATGTTCACAAAGAGCTGGCCCTTCTGGTTGCTGGCGATGGGAATGTCCTTGATGCTCTTGCCACCGAAGATTTCGAGGCAGGTGGTCGCGGCCCATTCGCCCTGCTCGCTGCCGAGCTTGGCGTAGGCGACCAGCACAAACGGAGCCATGTGGTCGTGCGTAGACGCGCTGGGAACCTTGACGTTTTCGTTCACGAACTTCCTGGCCTCGGCATCGTCCCATCCCTTGATCCCGCCGTTGTTGGTGATGAACACCCAGTCGCAGGACCCCTGTAATTCCGTATAGGCGGCCTTCCACTCAGCGAAGGTGGCCACATGCTTCGCGCTGGTCTTGATGCCGAATTTCTTCTCGAGGTATTCGGATTCCTTGCGATCCGTCTCGTTGGCGACGCCAAGAAAACCGACGCGATCTCCCTTGGCGTATTTCGCCATCTGCTCTTTCACGGCGCCCATGACGGACACCTCGAGCATGCCCGTGACATTGCTGCACGGGAACCCATATTCCGATGCGTCCCAGTTGATGCCGCAGAACACGACGGGAAGCTTGCTGTCCTTGAAAAAGGGGACGATGACGTATTTCGACGCATTGTCGTCGCAGGCGATCACGGCATCAGGCTTCCAGGTTTCGATCTCCTGTTTGGCCTTGTCGGCGGCGGCCTTCTTGGCCTCTTCCGACGCGTTTCGCTTGCTGTCCATGCGAACGATCTTCATCTCGGCCTTGCCGTTCAGTACGGTGCCGGCGCCTTTCATAATGTCATCGCTCCAGTGATAACCTTCGTGGTAGGAGTCGATGATCAGAACCTTCTTCTGCTGGGCCATGACCGTGCATGCGCCCGCCAGAAGGAGCGTTGCCAGACCTGTCTTGATCGCGATCCTGCCGAGTGTGCTCCCGAACATGCTGTACCTCCGATGTATAATCCGGACCGCCGGAGCGCACTATCCCAACGCGGGATCGCGCTGACGATCATGTCTGCGGCGTCATCGGCAGAACTATTCGGGTGCTGAAGGAAGTCGCTGCTGTGCTGCAACATTCGCGCACATGTGAACGGGCTACGCCGCTCCGGATAAATCTTGTCCGATAATACGATCGGGCGCATTGCTACGTCCGCCGAACCCGGCTCTACTTCGATCCTTCCGGCATCCACGCCGGCAGGGTCTCAATGGATTTGCGGGCTTGTTCGCTCGTCGGAACGCCCCACGCCTGGAAGAACGGACCAAGATTCTTTCCCGTCGCTTTCGAGAAGCGGACCATCCACTGGTCGTGTTTTTCCTGCTCTGTACGCGGCCGTTCGGCGCGGGGAAGATCACGATATTCTTTGAACACTTTCTTATATGCATCCCACCCGAACCCCGCCTGGAGTTGGTCGTACATGCCCAGCGCCAGGAACGGGTCGCTCTTCCACTTCTCCCAGTCGCCACCGGATGCCAGGTACGCCTTCACCTGCTTCGCGTTCCCTTTGCCTTGCTTATCGGCGGGGATGCCGCAGACGGTTTCGAGGCAGTAGCGCGAGAAGAGGTTGCAGGTCACCTCGACCGTGCCATCGAACGTCCAGAGATTTGACTGGTGGTTGTGGCCCATTTCGTGGAACAGGCCCCACACCGGCTCACGCTTGTTCTTGAGCATGGCGTCGCGGTCCACCATCAGGTCGGCCACATCGAGGTGCGTCATGATCGGATAGCCGGAATGCATATAGCCGGCCGAGATCTGCATGTCGGCGACGTAGCGCTCCGGGCGCGGCCGCTCGTGGGGAATGCCGGCAAGATCGGCGTCGGCGTCGAGCACCTGATCCCAGAATTTCGCCAGCGCCTCGGGATCTTCGAGACTGCGGATGTGCTGCGACGGCACTGTGATAATCACGCGATTCCCCGCGATCTCGGCCCAGGGGCCGGCGTGAGCGCGGATCGTCTTCCTCCACTGGGCGGGATCGGTCTTGCCGAGCACGAACAGCGGCGATTCGACGGCGCCGTCGATC